>CAVOFA010000001.1:0-78988 GCA_963694865.1 Gammaproteobacteria bacterium
GACCGCATAGCTCATTGGGTTATTTGCCACCAGTGGTGTTTGCGGAAAGAGCAGCTTAAAATGAATTTCTCATCCTGCGAGTGGTACTAACTCAGGGGAAAGGTCAATACGAGGAAATGCGCAAGCAGCCGTTGCTGTGGGATATGTTTACTAAACACGCGGCTGAATTGGGCATGCAGGATTTTCACATAATAATTATGCAGGAGGTGGTCTATAACTCCTTAAGTCCTCCTTATCGAGACATATTTTTCGAGATTGATCTGAATTCTAAGTTCATGCTTGAGAACAACTTGCAGATGATGTACGACAAAGACGCCAAGTATATGTACTACCACTTGCTGGAGTGAATCACTCAATCCTGTCCGTTTTCGGCCCTCACGGTCACGCTGGGTAGGCCGTCATCATCCACGCTAAGCGCTACCTGAATTGGCCGGCAACAGACCTGGCAGTCCTCGATGTACTGCTGATTGCCGCCTGAACAATCGACCAGTAGTTGAATGGCTTCTCCGCAACACGGACACTGTGTTGCTACTACATCCTGTAAAATCATGGCTGATTGACGGCGCTTATCAGCGGCTTTCCGGCGAAAAAAGCCTGCAGATTTTGTAGAACAAGATCGCCCATGTCCCGTCTGGTGGCGCTGGTAGCGCTACCTATGTGAGGCAAGAGCACGGTCTGCGGCATGCTCAATAACGCCTCGGGCACGGCCGGTTCATGGGCATAGACATCCAGGCCCGCCCCCGCGATGAGTCCGGAGCTCAGGGCCTCGATCAGGGCGTCTTCGTCGACACTGGAGCCGCGCCCTACGTTGATGAATATGCCCTGAGATCCCAGCTTTCGAAACACCTCGGTGCCTATTAAGTTTTTGGTGTCTGCGCCGCCGGGCAACAGGCATAGCAGCACATCGGCAGCGGCAGCCAACTCAGCGATAGAGGGGTAATAGTGGTAGGGCAGGTTTTTGGGTGCGCGGTTGTGATAAGCGATTTTCATCTTGAAGGGCAGGGCTCGGTGAACAATGGCCTCTCCAATTCTGCCGAGCCCAATAATCCCCAGGGTTTTGCCTGCCAGGCCCCGTCCAAATTTGAACGGGCCATTAGCCCACTGTTTGCTGCGCATGAATTTGTCGGCGTTAACCGTGTCGCGGAGTGTGGACAGGATTAGCGCCAGTGCTATATCGGCGACCGCGTCATTCAACACGTCCGGGGTGTTACTAACTACAACGTTTTGTGATCTGGTTTTTGCGAAATCGATAGCATCCACTCCAACCCCATAACAAGCGATTAATTCCAGCGAATTGAGTCGATAGACAAGGTCGTCGCAGTGCCACGACTTGGTTACGGCGGCGCGGCATTTTCCTTCCAGATCGGCGATTAGTTTTTCTTTTTCCAGCGCGCTTTGCTGCCACAGATGATGGGTCTGATACAGCGAATCCAGTACGCGTACGGTTTCTGCATGAAAGCTGTTAACAACGAGTAAATGGGGTTTATCTGTCATGGAAATTCTGCGGCGTCGCCGGGCTGTAAAGAGGTTAGCTCGAGTATATTACCTCCAACTGGGGCTAAGCAAGCCAGCTTCAGCAGCTTGATTCCGGTGAATTTGGGGAATTATTGCGCTAGCCAGCATTTTTACGTAGATTGGGCGCACTCAGGTTTGCTCACACCAGCTATCGAGTCACTTAGCCAGAAAGTATGAATTCTTCTTCCGCGTTATATAAATTACTTCCCTCCGTGGACCGGGTTTTACAATCCCCGGTGCTGTCACCGCTGATTTCCCGTGTTGGCCATGAAAGTGTCAAGCTGGCCACCAGAAGCTACCTGGAAAGCCTTCGCGAGAAGATCTCCCAGGCAGATGCCAAAACTTTAAAGCTGCTGGACTCGGATACGCTGCTCCCTGAAATTTGTCTGGGTGTTCAGGTCATGGTGAATAAGGAGTTTGCCAGCTCCCTGGTACCGGTTTTTAATCTTACCGGCACCGTTGTGCACACTAATCTGGGGCGGGCCAGGTTGCCTGAGAACGCGGTCAAGGCGATGGCCGTGGCAGCCAGATCCAGCACCAATCTTGAGTTCGACCTGGTGTCGGGAAAGCGCGGTGATAGAGATGCGCATCTCGAGCGCAGCCTCTGTGCGATTACCGGGGCGGAAGCCGCCACCGTGGTGAATAACAATGCCGCGGCAGTACTGCTGGTGTTAAATACCCTGGCTCAAAACCGGGAAGTGTTGATTTCGCGAGGTGAACTGGTAGAGATTGGGGGGGCTTTCCGGATACCCGATGTAATGCAAAGCGCCAACTGTATTTTAAAGGAAATCGGCACCACCAATCGAACGCATCTGCGGGACTATGAGTCAAATGTGAATGCAGATACTGGTTTGATCATGAAGGTGCACACCAGCAATTATGAAATTCGGGGTTTTACCAACTCTGTCACGGCAGCCGAACTCAGCAAGCTGGCCACTGAGAAAAACATTCCCTTCGTGTCGGACTTGGGTAGCGGCACCCTGGTGGATCTTACGCAGTTTGGCTTGCCCCACGAACCCACCGTCATGGAGACCCTGAAGGCGGGGGCCGATATTGTCAGCTTTAGCGGCGACAAGTTGCTGGGAGGCCCTCAGGCGGGAATAATTGTCGGCAAACGGGAATTGATCGAGCAGTTAAAGAATAACCCTCTGAAGCGGGCGCTGCGAGTGGACAAGATCACCCTGGCAGCGTTGCTCGAAGTGATTAATCTCTACAAGGATCCCCAGCGTCTGACGACACGATTGCCGCTATTGGCAGACCTGACAAGGCCACTGGCCGACATCGAAAAGGCTGCCGAAAGAGCCTGTGTCGAACTGGCCAAAGCCCTGGCGGGCAGAGCCACGGTCACAGTACAAGCCTGCAGAAGCCAGATTGGCAGTGGGGCGTTGCCGCTGGAGCTGTTGCAGAGTCGCGCCGTGGAAATAACCCCGGTTGCCAGCAAGGGGCAGACCGATGCCACACTAAACCAGCTGGCGGCAAGCTTCCGCTCGCTACCAACGCCGGTGATTGGCCGCATCAGTGATGGCAAGCTACTCTTCGATATGCGTTGCCTGGCTGATGAAGCCGGGTTTATTCAACAACTGCAAAATCTTTGCTGAAGAAAAAGGGCTCTAGCCTTGCGTGCTGCACAATATTGCTAATCGTATTGTGCAGCACGCAAGGCTAGAGCCCTATTTACTATCAGCTCAGGCTCTTACGTAGCGGTTAAACCAATCGATGGTACGCGTCCACGCCTCGGTCGCCGTCGCTTCGTTGTAGCGTTCGGGCGTCGCGTCGTTGAAGAAGCCGTGTACCGAGTTGGGGTAAAGATGGCCTTCATGGGTGACATTGGCGGCAGTCAAGGCGTCGTCGTAGGCCGGCCAGGCATCAACCAGACGGGTGTCGAGCGCCCCATGCTGCACCAGCATTGCCGCCTTGATACTCGGCACATCCGCGGCAGCCGCCGCGCCACCGTAAAACGGCACCGCCGCCGCGAGATCGTCTCCCAACCTGACCGCAAGCTGGTTTGAAACGCCACCGCCGTAACAAAAACCGGTTACGCCAATTTTTCCCGTGCAGTCTGCACGATTTTTCAGCCATAGCGCGCTGGCGACAATGTCTTCGAACTTTGCGTCATTGTCAATCTGTCTGAACAGCTGCCCACCCTCATAGTCATCACCGGGATAGCCACCGACGGAAGTGAGCACGTCCGGGGCAAAGGCCATGAAGTTGGCCAGCGCAAAGCGGCGGGCTACGTCTTCGGTGTGGGGGTTAAGCCCGCGATTTTCGTGCACCACTACAATGCCCGGTAGCTGGGCTGAGGTTTCACTGCGACTGTCGGCGCTGAAGGGGCGCGTCAGATAACCTCGTATGAAGCCGTTGCCCTGTGGTGATGGCAGCGTCACATAGCTGGTGGTAATGCGTTCGTCGTCACGCGACACCTGTTGTCCCATCGCGTAATTTGGCATCAGCGCCTCCACAATGGCGCCGGCAGTAAGACCGGCAACAGCAAACTTTTTCACGCCGTTCAGAAATGACCGGCGACTGATTTCACCGTGGATATAGTTGTTGTAGATTTCAATTGCTTCAGTTGGAACCGTGCGCCTTTGTTTTGATGACATGGTGTTGCCCCTGGGTTGGCCTAGAAGCAGACGATACCACTAAGAACTACCGGCCAAAAGCAAAAGTGGAGAGGGCCGGGGGTTTAATAAATAAATCTGTCCTATTCATTCTGAATATTCTCCTGACCAGGGGGCAGTATAAAATATGGAAGTAGAGGGCGATTATCAGTAGTCGTCTTCTGTCCCGTGTGGTCGAAATCGGACAGTAAACTACGTGAACTTGCTGTATTTACAGGAACAGGAGATAATCGGCTCAAGAGCACCATTACATGGCATCAGGAGAGTTTCAAATGACAATAAGAAAACCACTGATTTTACTATTCATTGCAACCGTGGGTGCACTTGCCTGTGCGCCGCTGGCCCTGAGCCAGACCGGCACCGCGGAGCCGGGGGACTGGGCGTCCTGGGCTGGTAATGGCCTTGCTCAGCGCTATTCACCACTCGATCAGATTAACGCAGATAACTTTGAAGACCTTGAGATAGCCTGGCGTTTTTCCACGGCGAATTTCGGGCCCACTACCGATTTCACGAATCCGTCGACACCGCTGGCAGTGGACGGCGTTTTATACGCGAACATAGGCAGCACTCGAAACGTGGTGGCACTTGATGCCACCAACGGACAGGTACTGTGGCTTTGGCGCTATCAGGAAGGCGAACGTTTCACCGAAGCGCCGCGTAAGGGTGCCGGTCGTGGCGTCGCCTACTGGAGCGACGGTGAGTCGTCACGGATTCTCGACGTCTCCCCGGGCTACCAACTGATTTCACTGGATACTAAAACCGGCATTCCGGATCCGAATTTTGGCGATAACGGCATCGTAGATTTGTACGTAGGCCTGCGCAACGCCGATGATCCCAGATATCCCTTCCCCGATATTGGCATTTCTGCGCCGCCCTTTGTCATGAATGACGTCATTGTGGTAGGGGCAGCACACCGCACCGGTGGCCGGCCGCGGTCCAAGTTCAATACCAAAGGCGACGTACGCGGTTTCGATGTCCGCACCGGCGAGTTGCTGTGGACCTTTCATACCATTCCCGCGCGGGGAGAAGTAGGTTTTGAGTCCTGGTTAACCGGCAACGATATCACCGGCAATTCAGGCGTCTGGGCTGCTATCTCGGGTGATCCGGAACTGGGTCATGTCTATCTGTCGGTAGAAGACCCCACTGGCGATTACTATGGTGGCGACCGCCACGGCGACAACCTGTTTTCCAGCGGCATCGTCGCGGTAGATATCAAAACTGGTGAGCGCCAATGGCACTATCAATTTATTCACCATGACATCTGGGACTGGGATGTGCCCTCTCCGGCGATTATTGGCGATTTGCCTAACGGCCGTAAAATCGTCATGTCGGTGACCAAACAATCCTGGGTCTATACTTTCGATCGAGAGACCGGCGAGCCCATCTGGCCAATTGTAGAGCGTCCAGTACCGGCAGGAGACGTACCCGGGGAATGGTATTCTCCGACCCAACCCTTTCCTACGCGTCCGGCTGCCTTCGATCAACAGGGATTTGACGAAGATGATTTGATCGATTGGACCCCGGAACTCCACGCGCTGGCGCTGGAATCTATCCAGGGCTTTCGCCTGAGCTCATCTATATACACGCCTCCATCTCTGACGGAAGCAACTGACGGTACACGTGGTTTGCTTTCATTGCCTTCTTCCACTGGCGGCTCCAACTGGGAAAGCTCTGCCCTTGATCCAGAGACCGGAATTCTGTACGTGCCTTCAAGGAGCGTACTGCAGGTATTGTCATTGTCAAAAAACCCGGAATCAGACATCGATTTCAGCCAGGGTTTTGGTGTTCGTGCCCCGCGGGTCCAGGGACTCGATATCCTCAAGCCACCTTACGGCCGCATTACTGCGATCGATATGAACTCTGGTGAACATCTCTGGATGATTGCGAATGCCGATACACCGGACCGCATTACCAATCATCCGCTGTTGCAGGGCGTTGATATTCCACGCACAGGTGTACCGACACGGTCAGGTATCTTACTGACCAAAACTCTGCTGCTCCAATCTGAGGGTACCGGTGCTGCCGGAGCCAGCCCCGTTTTCCGAGCTATAGACAAGCAAACCGGCGATATTCTTGCTGAATTGGAATTGCCCTTTAATCAAACTGGCTTGCCATTTACCTACGAACACGATGGTAAACAATACCTGGCCATGTTCATCGGTGGTGGCGGCAATGCCGCTGAGTTAATCGCTTACGCGCTGCCGTAGCTAGCTAAAGCTAACTCGAAGTACAATCAAAGGGGTCAGAGTAGAATTACTCTGACCCCTTTTATTTTGAGCTTGTGATCAGGTCTGCTACTACTCGAAACCAATACGTGTTTAGGTTTTGAGTGTTCTTCCACGCTGGATGCCGAACTTAAAACTCAGCAGAGACAATACGGATGCTGCCAGCATTAGCAGCAGCAGGGGGAAGACCGTGCCATTGAAAATGACCGCGACGAACTGCGCTGCTGCCGCCGAAAAGGCCATCTGTAAGAATCCGGTGAGGCCGGAAGCGCTGCCTGCAAATTGTGGAAATTCATTAATCGCCGCCGCCTGCGCATTGGGCAAGGTGATGCCGTTGCCAAATACCGCCAGAGCGATTGGCGCGAATAACGCCAGCGGTTGATGCAAGCCCGCTAGCTGCAAGGCGATCGCCAGACTGATTCCCGCCACGGCAATGACGACACCGACACCAATCATGGAATCCAAATGCAGGCGCCTGCCGAAATGCCGTGCCACGTAGTTGCCCAACATAAATCCAAAAGGAATCATGACGAAATAATAGCCGTATTCAGTGGCCGGACGGTGTAGCACCGATACCATGATTTCCGGTGCCGCGGAGATAAAGGCGAAGAACACCACGGAGACGAAGGTGACGCAAAAAGCATAGCCGCAGAAGGCGCGGGAGCGAAACAGACTCACGAAGGTAAGTAGCATCGAACCTATGCCCTCGAAGGGTACTGGATCTTTCAGCGTCTCAGGCAGTTTGTTTATTAGCACGAGAAAAATCAGTGCGCTTAGAACGCCAACGACGATGAACACGGATTGCCAGCCATAGAACAGCATTAGTTCGCCGCCAAGTGCCGGCGACAGCATGGGAACTACCACCATCACCATCACCAGGGTGGCGATGACTCGAGCCGCCTCGTGGGCCGGATAGACATCTCTTACGATCGCCCGCGCCAGCACCAGTCCTACAGCACCGCCGAAGGCCTGGATAATTCTGCCAATGATCAGCAACTCGATGGAATTCGCCAGCCAGCAAAAAATCGATCCTAACAGTGTTATGCAGAGCCCGAGCAGCATAATCGGCTTGCGCCCGAATTTATCGGAAAGCGGACCATAGAACAGAGTGCCCACGGCGATAGCCAGCATGGACAGGCTTAAGGTGAGTTGAGCCACATCGTTGCTGACTTGAAAAGTGTCTTTGATCACGGGCAGGGCGGGCAGCAAAATCTGCATGGACGCTGGGCCCAGTGCTGAAGTTGCAGCCAATAATAGGATGAGAGACTTGCTTAACGAAGAAGTAGTCGGCAAAACCCGGGTCCATCGAGTAAGGTGTTTATAACTAGGTTTCCTAACGGTCGGCCGCGGGTGTAAACGCTCAGCGCGCGAGTATTGCGTCTCGGTTTTGTTGCCGGTCGCTATTTAACTGAGAACTGAGAATAACGCTAGAGCCTAGCAGAATTGAGCGTTGGGCCTTGCTAATGTCATAGCCCAGGCCAAAGGTTTCGGTGTGAAACTGCTGCGTTAGTTGCTGGGCATTCCACTTGCTGTCTTGGCTTTCAACGGCGAGCATAGTGTAACACGACAGGATGGCTCCCGTTCGGTTTTTCAGACAGATTGACAGGTCGGGTTCGGCTTTGACTTCGAGAATCAAGCCAGCATTGACCTCTTGAAAACGCGGAGAACGTGATAGATATTTATCAACCTGTCTGGAAAAATCGGAGTTATCGGCATTAATTGTCACCGGTATGGAAGCACCGAGTCGACGTAATATACTCGGGTCTTGCCGCAGTGCCGATTCGTAGTAGGTCAGGGCTTCGGTGTATTGCTGACGACGCCAGGCTGCGTTAGCCATGTGGGCCGAGACGCGGGCCTTAAGCAAGACCTCCTCCGGCGGCAATAGTGTGAGGGCCTGCACACCGGCATCCAGAGTTTGCTGATGCTGTTTTTCCAGCGGCCTGATCTCTGTGAGATAAGAAAAGTAATAGCCTTCGTTGAGTGTGAACGCGCCATTGCTACGGGCTTGATCCAAAATGGTAGACATGACGCCGGCGCCGATGAGCGCAATAATTTCCGGCTCAATCCATTCGGGAATGTATACATCCAGCGGCGCGTAGGGGCGCAGGCGGCTCTGCAAGACTTCGAAATCTGCGAAGATGGAAGCGGCTCTGCGTTCGGCTCGCCAGGCATCCAACAGGAGTCGAGCCGCACTTAACCTGGCAGGTATTGATTCGGCCCAATCCATGGTGGCGATAGCCTCCAGCTGAATTTGGTACTGACTTCGGTTTGCTACCATATTCAGCAGTGCGGCAGCAGAGTCTTTCTGCTCGTCACCGGCACTGTAAGAGCCATTGCGGTCAGGTTGATTGAGCGCGGTAGAACTCAGCCTGATGGCATCTTCGGAGTAACCGGCAAGTAGTAGAAAGCTGGCGCTGACGAGGAAGTGCTCGGCTCGATTCATCACGCTGACTACAGGGTCCTGGGAGCCGCGCCAAACCAACATACGATCCAGTGCCGTCCTGGCTTCATCGAAGCGGCCCTGGGCCATAGTGAGGTACATCTTATAGATCCAGGGGTCTGCCACACTCTGGGGGTTCAGGTAGCGGGTGGCACGATCCAGGTAGGCTTCGGCCCGGTCCATCTGTAACAGGCTCAGGGATACCTCGGAGGCATTGCTCAGGTAGACGGTGTCATAGTCATTAGCGGCGCTATCACCGTCGTCTCCGTCGCCATCGATAGTACGATCACAGGCCTCCATGGAGTCAGGTGGCACCAGGCTGGCGAGCTCTACCGCACACAGCGTATTCCAGGCCCGTGCCCGCTCGCGTTTATCGCTGCTGCTTTGTAGTACTCGATTGGCACTTTCCCTGGCGGCTTCAAATTCCTTCATTTTGATCAGTGGCCAGCCGCGGAATGATTCCATGTCGATGCCGTAGACCTGATTTATCTTGTCCAGGTAGCGCAGAGATTGCAGTTGATCGCCCATGAGTTGGTGGACATAGGATAACTGGCTCAGGGTCAGATAATGCCATTGCGCATTGCCCGAACTAATTGCCTGTTCCAGGGATTGATAGCCACTCAGCTCTTCGGCGCGGTTCAGATGAAACAGTGCCCGCGCCATATTTCCCTCAACCGTGAAAAGTACTTCGGCGAAGGAAAACTGGGCGGCCACCGACTCGGGTTCTGCCCGCAGCCATTGTTCGCTGAGCTCTCTTGCTTTTACATTCTGATCGATGCTGAGCGCATCGCAGATTGACAATGCACGCAGGTCCTCGATGTCGGTAAAGCCGAAACAGTTTGATGGCCTCAGTCCAGCCAGCAGTTCGGGAATGTCGAGGCTATCCAGATCGCCGGCAGGGGCGATGTCAGTCGAGGATGAGGGGGGTTGGGCAAAAGCAGGCAGCGATAAAGCGACCAGTAGGTAGGACCCCAGCAGGCAGATCAATGCACTGCGGAGTCGAGTAGCGGCAACGACTCTCGGTAGCATCCAGCTCGATGCTGGCATTAAGCGAGGGTTCCCTTGGCGAGCTGCTCCATGGGCTCACGCATACAATCTGCCAATACTCTGGCCATGTCGGATACGCCGGGAGCCAGCTCAATGCGATGCCCAAGGACGCGAGGCAGTAATAATTCGATATCCTCGGCACTGACGAAATTGCGACCACGCAGGGCCGCTGATACTTGCAGTGCCGGCAACATTAAAACCATGCTGCGAGTGGAATTGCCCTGCAGTACGCGATCATCCTGGCGCAGGTTCCTGGAAATATCTACCAGGGCGGTCTTTACCGCGGAGCTAATGACCACCTCCGCATCTATTTTGGCGCGGGCTGTCAGCACCTCATTTCTGCTCACGGTTTCGCGGGCGCGCTGCTGATCACGACGGGATTTGTAGGTGTCGAGCACGTCCAGCTCTGCATCACGATCGATATGATCCATGGTGATCTTGAACAGAAAGCGGTCCAATTGCGGCGTTGGCAGTGGGTACGTACCCACCAGATCCAGCGGGTTCTGAGTCGCGATGACGAAGAACAGCTCATCGAGAAAATAGGTGGTGTTGTCCACGGTTACCTGTTTCTCTCCCATAGCCTCCAACATTGCCGATTGCACTTTGGGCGAGGTGCGATTGATTTCATCGGCGAGTACAACGTGAGCAAACAGGGGGCCGTGGCGGAAGTGAAAGGCGTTGGTGTTGCTGTCGAAGATCGGCACACCGGTAATATCGGATGGCAGCAGATCTGGCGTAAACTGAATACGGCGAAACGGCACAATGCTTTCTTCCTGCAACTCTTCCTGGCGTTCAGCCGGGAATCTCGGGTCGGTGATGGCCTCGCCCAGGGCTTTTGCCAGTGTAGTCTTGCCAGAGCCGGGAAAGTCTTCCAGCAGGATATGACCGTCGGCGACCAGGGCGATGATTGCCAGCTCGATGACATCATCCCGCCCCAGTACCTGTTGCTTCACCGTATCCATCAGGGTTTGTAAAACGGCAACAGCATTGGATAGCGGGCTGTTGCTGGCAACTGGCTCTGCAACTGAACTGTCACTATCCGCTGATTTTTCCAGCGCGGTTACTGCGGCGACACTTTCAGATGTCATGGTGTACTCCAGGTGAGGATGACAAACAGCTTATTTGCTTAGAACCCACGAGAATGGGTTCAATGCGGCTATTATTTTTTTCCAGGTGACAACATTGTGTTGAATTTCTGTGCCGACTTCAGCCCGCAGCGCAGACCATTTCGCGCTATCAAGCTGTCGGGAATCGGCGTTGCCCAGGGCCTGGTTTAGATGGTAACGCGTGATCGATTTTAGTGTCGGTGCCGTACTGCCGACCCGGTCGGCGAATTGTTCACGACTCTCGCCGTAGTTGCGGTGCAAGCCTACGGCGGCCAATTGGTCCAGCGTGGCACGATACACTACCCGGTATTGTTTGTTGGCGCCAGCATGTGCAGGTATCCACAGACGATAGTATTTAACGCCATAGGCACACACAAGCGTGAGCAGGATTATCGAGTAGATGATGTTGAGTAAGGTTTGAAGCTCGATAAATGACGTTTGCCGGGACTGGAGAAAGTCGTCAAACGAGGTCTGGTTTCGCAACATGTCACCCAGTAGTTGCTGCAAACTGTCCTGCGGGTCCGTGGTCATATCAACCAGCGTCTGCTGGGGTGCCGGATCGACTATCACCCAGCCGATGCCTTCGAAATAAATCTCCGGCCAGGCGTGGCCGTGTACCGCTTGGATAAGCAGAGCAGAACCCCCAGAGCGGTTACTTTCGGGCACGGAGTAGCCTATGCCCACGCGAGCGGGAATGCCGAGACTGCGAAACATATACGTTGCAGCAAAGGAAAAATGCATGCAGTAACCGGTAAGGTCGCCAAACAGAAAAGAGGCGGCGGGGTCGGTTTCATAGGCATGTTGATTCTTTAAACTGTAGATGCCGTTTTCATCCAAATAGGTTTTTACGGCCCAGGCTTTGGCGAAGGGGTCGTCTGCATATTCCGGTTTCAGGTCGGCAATCAGGGTTTCGGCAAGCTGCTGGTAACGGGCATCATCTGGAATGGTTAAATACTCTTGCCAGACTTGCTCGGACCAATCTTCCCGGCCTACTTCTCTACCGATTAAATCATTGAAATCGAATTCCGGTGCCAGCGAGTAAGAATCGTAGGTGCGCTTGAATCTCAGATTGTTTGGGTTCGGCGTGTCCTGATAGGCAATCGGGCTGTCGAGGCCAAAGGGTGAGCGATGGGAAACCAGCAGGCCGATGCTGGTTCGTACGGCGGTGCGCGCGTTCGCCGCCGGTGGTAATTGCGCTGTCTCCACTCTGTCGTTAGTAAAATGTTCGATTAAATCCTGGTCCATGTCGTCCCTGGTGGTGAAATCGAGCAGGGTGCGATTGAATTGGGAGTAGGCGGATTCCCGAAAGTAATAGGAGCCATTGACCGCCGCATAGTCATCACGGAACACCACTACCGCCACCGGAGCATCCTTGTTCTCAGACTCGTTCTCGCCATCTCGAAACGGGTTTTCCTGTTGGGTGCTGCTGCCAGAACCCTCGCTCCCGGTCAGACCGAGGTCGTCGGTGAGCTGCGGCGTAGGCAAGCCGAAGGTGCGCACATAGAGCACCAAAGAGAAGCAAAGCAAGCCCAACACCGCAAAGTGGTAAGGCAGTCGCTTCTGATTGTTTTCCAGCATTAACAACGCTGCCAGCGACAACACCGCTGCGCTTCCAAGTGCCATCAAGATCGATGCAGGATCGATGCCCCGGATCAGGGCAAAATCTCCGATGAAGAAGGGGCGATGGATCATGCCGTTGCGATGCGCCGACAAGGTAATGACAAAGGCGGTGGCAACAAAGAAAATTTCCAGCACTGAGCCAAAGCTGGTGCGGTGGGCCAGGGTTCTTAGTAACGCCACCACTGACAAACTAAGCGTGAACCACTGGATAAATTCACTGGCGTTAAAAGCGAAGATCGGCGAGATCAGGCTGGCGAGAATGCTGGTGCTGGTCAACACGGTAGCGACGATTAAGCCCAGCACGAACACGCCAGCACAGCCAAGTACTATGGACAGCAGACGCAAGTGCTTGAGAGGCGGACGGTTTATGCCCCAGTCCACCAGGTAACAAGCCAGCAGACAGCCCAGCAAGGCAGCCACGGAGCCGCTAATTACGGTGAGGGAAAGGCTCAAAACCCAGAGGCCGCCGGCAATAATGATTGCGCGTAGGCTGGTGGGCAAAAAGTGCTGCGATGAAGACTCTGGTGTAGTTAACATAAGCTCGTTGACTCAGTGGGCCCACAGTAGGTCCAGTATTACACTTTTCTCAGGTTCTGATCGAAGCTGAGACCGGTTTTCCTGTCTACAATCAGGGTTGATTCTACTAGCTGGCTCAGATCGGTCAACAATTTGAGCAAATCAGTCCTGGAACCCCCATTCTCGCCGGTGTTATTGCGACTGTGCTCTTCGTTTTGCAGGAACAGGCGCTGCCACAGCCTGGGGGCAGGGATGTCATTTATACCGTCGGTAGCCAGTACTAGTGAGAACTGACCGGAATAACGCGCAATAGTGTTCTTTAAGGGCTCCAGCCAGGGTGCCAATTCGGCTGCGGCAAAGACGATGCAATGGGCGCCAGCCTGGCCCACAGCGTGAGCCAGAAATCTGTCCAGGCCATAGCTGTGCGGGATCCCCATTACTCTGGATTTGGCCACTGCTTCGAGAGCAGTGGCCAAGGATTCACAGGGCTGTTCGGTGCCGTCGGCAGCAAATGCCCAGTCTTCCCCCAGCACGCCGGATTCCAGGGCGATCCTGGCAACGGCCGCAGCGGCTTCATCGCAGTCACTGCTCAACAAGTAGGCGACAGTGCGACGACTGTGGAAGACGCTCTTCTCAGCCAGGCGCACGTTTAATTGTCGATTTCGGGCGTAGACTTTCCACATGATATTACGCACGGAATCACCTGGCACATAGGGGCGGATTTCCATGCGATCGCCGTCAGGGTTGCCGGACGGGTTAGGTATGCCATCTTCCGCTGTCAGTGAGCGTAATAGCGGCAGCGGCTTCACGGTATTGGTTCTGGGCAACACCATGCAGGGAATTTCTTGAGTTTGTCGCCATGAATAGCGGCAAAAACCGAGCACATCAGCAACTGTGAATTGCCTGATGATAGTATTGGACTGGCAACGCTTAAGCGGAATAATTTCTTCGACTAGCTGATTGTTAGCCGCAACTCGAATTCGGGTCTGCAGGTAGTCGGGATGGCTAACGCGCCAGGAGAGTTTTACCAGTGGCAAGAAATTTGGTGTCGGCAGAGCGAATCCGGTTTCATTCGGAAAACCCGCTTCAGCACGAATTGGCTCATAGTCATCGCCATGTTGGGTGAGCCGATTGTGAATACGCCGTTGCAAGACGATGCCACTGACGACGGCACAAAACAGGCTGAATATTAATATCGCCAGCGCACAGATGGTGAGAGAAAAAATGACCAGGTCCATGGAGCCGTAGCCATAGACTTTTAACACAAGAGCAGTGAGACCGAGCGTGATAGTACCCTGTAGAGTGAGGGGGAACAGCCCGGCAAGGGTGTTCAGCGCACGCATCACCAATGAATTGTGAATCTCAAATCTGATCATTGGCTTTGCAGTTAGTCATGGCTCCTGCTGTTCACGCTGTGTGGATTGGCGGATTTGTACAATGGCTTGGTTTGTTCTTTTTATCGATTTACTCTATTTTCAATTAATTGATCCACCACCGCCGGCTCAGCCAGCGTGGTTATATCTCCCAGATTATCCAATTCGTTAGCCGCAATCTTGCGCAGAATTCGGCGCATAATTTTTCCCGAACGGGTCTTCGGCAGGCTCGGAGCAAACTGAATGATTTCTGGCCTGGCAAAGGCACCAATTTCCTTACCGACGAATTTTTCTAACTCGGTGCGCAATTCCTCGGATTCTTCAACATCAGCCATCAGGGTGACATAGGCATAAATACCCTGGCCTTTAATAGCATGGGGGTAATCCACCACCGCGGCTTCTGCGACCTGGGAATGCAGAACCAGGGCGCTTTCTATTTCTGCGGTGCCCAGTCTGTGGCCAGAGACGTTAATGACATCATCCACCCGTCCTGTTACCCAGTAGTAGCCATCTGCATCGCGACGGGCGCTGTCACCGGTGAAGTAGTAGCCTGGATAGGTCGTAAAATAGGTATCTATGCAGCGCTGGTGATCGCCGTAGATGCTTCGTATCTGACTGGGCCAACTCTGGCACAGCACCAGGTTGCCGGTATTGGCACCCTCCAATTCCTTACCCTCTGCATCCAGCAGCGCCGGTTTCACGCCGAAGAACGGAATACTGGCCGAACCCGGTTTTAAATCGCTGACGCCGGGCAGGGGCGTGATCATGATGGCGCCGGTTTCCGTCTGCCACCAGGTGTCGACGATGGCGCAGCGGGCTTCACCGACGACGTGGTAGTACCACTCCCAGGCCTCCGGGTTTATGGGCTCACCTACCGAGCCCAGCAGCCGCAGCGAGCTTCGCGAGGTACGGGTAACAGGCTCGTCACCCACCGCCATCAGGGCGCGGATAGCGGTTGGCGCGGTGTAGAATATATTAACCTGGTGTTTATCTATTACCTGCCAGAAGCGAGAAGCGTCGGGGTAAGTGGGAACGCCTTCGAACATGAGAGTGATGGCACCATTAGCCAGCGGTCCATAGACTATGTAGGAGTGACCGGTTACCCAGCCAACGTCTGCGGTACACCAATAGACGTCACCGTCATGATAATCGAACACATACTTATGTGTGATACATGCCCCCAACAGGTAGCCTGCGGTGGTGTGCAGCACGCCTTTCGGCTTACCGGTCGAGCCGGATGTATATAAAATAAACAGCGGATCTTCTGCGTCCATTAGTTCTGGTTCGCACTGGTCGCTCTCAGCAAGGGTAGCCTTGTGATAGCAAACGTCCCGAGCGTCGATCCAGGGTACTTCGGCATTGGTGCGTCTGACCACAAAGACAGAATGAACCTTGGGGCAACTCTCCAGCGCAGCATCAACATTCGCCTTCAGAGCAATAGTCTTGCCGCCCCTGACGCCTTCATCGGCGGTGATAACGGTTTGGCAATCGGAGTCCAGGATTCGATCTTTCAACGATTCCGGTGAGAAACCACCGAAGACCACGGAGTGAATAGCGCCGATGCGGGCGCATGCCAGCATGGCGTAGGCGGCCTCGGGAATCATGGGCATGTAGATGCAGACCCGATCGCCCTTGGCCACACCCCTGGCTTTTAATGCATTGGCGAATTTGCAGACATGACTGTGTAATTCGCGGTAGCTAATTTCCTTGGCATCGCTCGGCTCGTCGCCTTCCCAGATAATTGCAGTCTGATCGCCTCTGCGTTCCAGGTGCCTGTCTATGCAGTTGAAGGCGACGTTGAGCTTGGCGCCGGCAAACCATTTCGCTTGCGCCGTGCGGAAGTCGCTTTCACAGACTGACTTCCAGGGTTTGTGCCAGTGGAGTAATTCACCTGCCTGTTCGGCCCAGAATTCCTCGGGAGAGTCTATGGACTGCTGATAGAGCTCCTGGTAGCGGGCTGCATCCATGTGGCTGCGCTGCTTCGCCGCTGCTGTGACTTTATAAATTTTGTCTTCGGACATTAATCGTACCTGCATTCAATTTTGGTGAATTATTGTTAATTACTACGTGTTAACAAGGCTAAAAAAGTGGCTGAAGAGTATGCCTCAAAGCACAGGGCTACTCAAATGCAGGAATTGCCAGAGCCCCAGGGTATAGCTGTGTGCTGACCAGGCCCTCAGGCGCTTATTTCAAATCGAATATTGTCGATTAGGCGGCTGGCACCTATATAACCCGCAGCCAGAATCACGAAGTGCGATTCATCCGCCTGCGCCAACTGTAAGCTGGTGGAATTGCAGATGCTGAAATAATCAGGCTTTATACCGGCGTCTTCGAGCTTGAGTTTAGCGCTGGATTCCAGCTTAAGGTACTCACGATTACCGCCCTCGATGGCGGCGGCGGTGTCGGTCAGACATCGATAGATGAGTGCGGCGGTTTGCAATTGTTCAGTACTGAGGTAGTTGTTTCTGGAACTCAGAGCCAGACCACTTTCGGTTCGCCTGGTCTCAACACCCACGATTTCCACAGCGAGAGCCAGGTCGCTCACCATCTTCTTGATGACCAGAAATTGCTGATAATCTTTTAAACCAAAGAATGCTTGCTGCGGTTGTACGATGTTGAGTAATTTGTTGACGATTGTCGCCACACCATCGAAATGCCCCGGGCGACTGGAACCACAAAATCCTGCCGACAATCCCGGAACATGGATGAGGCTCTGTTGATCCAGGTTGGAGCCGTAAAGTTGATCGACGCCGGGGGCAAAAAGAAAGTCACAACCGACTGCTGTCAGTTTGTTTTTATCTGCTTCCAGAGTGCGAGGATAGGCATCGAGGTCTTCATTGGCACCAAATTGCAGGGGGTTGACAAAAATGCTGCTGACCACGCAGTCGGTGCTGGCCTTTGCCGCTTGCACCAATTTGATGTGACCGGCGTGGAGGTTACCCATGGTCGGGACCAGGCCGATCGATGCTTTATTGGCGCGGGCTTCGCTCAGCGCGTTCCTCAGTTCATTTTTTTGGGTGATGGTGCGCATGGACTGAGAACTGAAGGCTTTAGTTAAAGCACTGTTCGTCGGCGGGAAAAGATTGGGTTTTAACGGCCTTTACATAGTCCGCTATCGCCCCCGGTATACCCGCGGTTGAACCGGTCATGAAATCCTTAACGAATTTTGGTGTTATCGGAGATATCCCCAGTACATCATGTAGCACCATGATTTGAGCGGTGGTGTCTGGCCCCGCTCCGATTCCGATCACCGGTATATCAAGCGTGTCGGTGACGGTTTTACCGAGACTGCGAGGAACGCATTCCAATAACAATATGCTTGCGCCTGCGTTCTGCAACAGTTGAGCCTCTGCAATTATTGCCTGGGCCTGGTCCGGATCTCGCCCCTGAGCGTGAAATCCGCCTATTCGATTTACCGACTGCGGAGTAAGACCCATATGGGCGCAAACAGGAATTCCACGCTCGGCCAGCAGGCGGGTAGTGTTTTCGATCCAGGCTCCACCCTCCAGTTTTACTATGTGCGCCCCGGCACGCATCAGGCGGGCAGCATTTTCCAGTGTCTGCGACTCCGAGGCATAGCTCATAAACGGCAGGTCTGCCATCAACAGGGCGCCCCGATTGCCACGTTTGACGCACTTCATATGGTAAATCATGTCGTCCATGGTGACGGGGAGGGTGCTGTCGTGCCCCTGCAGTACCATTCCCAATGAATCTCCCACTAACAGCACCTCGACTCCGGCATTGCAGCAGATAGAGGCAAAACAGGCATCGTAGGCTGTGAGACAGGCGAATTTCTCGCCACCTTGCCTAATCTTGCGCAGAGTGGTCAGGGTTACGGTTTTGTTGATTGTCTGTGTACTCATCGTCTATTGATTTATAGTCGCGTGTCGGCGTTGCTCGCGGATGATGTAGACCTTGTCGGCAGCAACCACAGAGGCCATTGCCATGCTACAGCAAAGACGGCCGGGGATTGAAATAGTGCGTTCCAATTGGCAGGGTCAGAATATAGTCGACTAGTTGCTGATAGTCATCATCATTTGCGACTAAATCTATCTCGGCACAATTTACTATAAGCAGGGAAGTGCCCTTGAAATAGTGAAAGAACTCGGCGTAGGCATCATTCAGATTCTGCAGATAGCTCAATTCTATAAGCTGTTCCGCCTCTATGCCGCGTTTTCGAACTCTGTCAAGAAGCACGGAAGTGGGGGCCTGCAGGTAGATTACCAGGTTCGGGGTTGGAGCGTCGATGGTCAGATGCCGGAATACCTTAAGGTAAAGTTCATATTCTTCCGGATCCAGATTTTGCTGTGCGAATAACATGTCTTTATCAATGAGAAAATCCGCCACCCGGACCGGTTCGAACATGTCATTTTGACGTAGTTCCTGAATTTGCTGCGAGCGCTGAAACAGAAAGAACAATTGCGTTGATAGCGCATACTGTCTGGGGTTTTGGTAGAAGCGCTGCAGAAAGGGATTTTCATCGCTGTTTTCCAGCAAGACATCGTAGTTGAAACTTGCCGCGAGTCTCTTTGCCAGGCTGGTTTTACCAACGCCTATAGGACCTTCAATTGCAATGAAACGAGGTAGTTCCCTGACGAAGGCGGCGTTCTGTGTCACTCGGTGTTACCGGAGGGTTTGCGTTTGCGACGACGTCTGCGTTTGCTTCCAGATTGCTCCACCGCTCCCGTTATTCCAGCTCGCTGATCGGTATCAGCGATTTGGAAGTCCGTCCACCATTGGCCCAGCATATTGAGTTCTTCGCCGGCCTCTTCTCTCAACAGCAGAAAATCGTAGGCTGCGCGAAAACGGGGGTGGTTAAATGTGCTCTCAATGCTACGGCGATTGTGCTTTTCAATGCGCAGTTGCAGTTCCCATATTTCTTTTGCAGCCAGCGTGAAGCGTTTGGGAATTGCCGTGAAATCCAGTTGCTCACGTAAGGTGGCATTGGCCGCTTGTTGGAAGCGCTGATACTCGCTGCCTTCTGCGCTGGCTGCCGCTTGCAGGCGTTGTTGTAACACCGGCCAGAGCAATGCCGCGAATAGAAAGTAAGGTGTAACGGATTTTCCCTCAGCTAGGCGGTTGTCTGTGTTACGCAGCGCCAGGTCCACCAGTGTGCGTTCACAGTCGCCTGCATCTTCCAGCGCCGCCAGGGTTGGTCCAAACAGGTATTTGCCGACTTCGAATTCTCGCAGCAGGCCAAATGTGACCTCGGCGTGTCCGTTAGTAAATAGTTTAAGGGTCTCATCGAATAATCGTGCTGGCGAGATAGATTCCAGTAAATGGGCCAGTTCGTTAATGGGGTGCCTGGTGCTGGCCTCGATAGTGAACCCCAGCTTTGCCGAAAACCGAATGGCTCTGAGCATGCGCACCGGGTCTTCCCGATAGCGTGCCGAGGGGTCGCCAATCATGCGAATTTTTTTGCTTCTCAAATCGTCCATGCCGCCGCTGAAATCCAGCACCTGGAAGTTATTGAGGGTGTAATAGAGTGCATTTACCGTGAAATCACGGCGCAGCGCGTCTTCGTTGATGTCGCCGTAGACATTGTCCCGGAGAATCATCCCGGTGCTGGAGTGCGCGGAATCCAGGCCTTTTATCTGCCTTCTGGAAGCGTCGTCTGCGATCTGATTCTGGGCGTCATGGTGGGCGCGAAATGTAGTGACTTCAATAATTTCCCGGCCATAGCGAATATGCACAATCTTAAAACGTCGGCCTATAATCCGCGCGTTGCGGAATAACTTTCTAAGTTCTTCAGGCGTTGCATTGGTGGTGATGTCGAAGTCTTTGGGCTGCAATCCCAGCAATAAATCTCGGACCCCGCCGCCTACCAGGTAGGCATGAAATCCTCCGTCAGTTAGTTTGTATAAAACTTTAAGAGCACTGGGGGAAATATTGCTGCGTGAAACTGTGTGCTGGTCTCGTTCGATCAGCGTTGCGTTTTCAAGTCCCGGTAGCGGGTTGGTGTGAATCATTACTTATGG
Organism: Gammaproteobacteria bacterium; assembly: GCA_963694865.1. GTDB lineage: Bacteria > Pseudomonadota > Gammaproteobacteria > Pseudomonadales > Pseudohongiellaceae > UBA9145. The sequence continues at coordinate 20,439 of CAVOFA010000001.1, forward strand.
ATTCGCTGTGCAGAAGAGTGGAGGAAAGCCAGGCGCTTGTCTATCCAGTTGACAGGCCTATCAGCAGGAATTTACGCGCTGGTCGACTGCTTGTATCTGAATTCTTAGTGCAAGTTATGGTGCAAATAATAGTTCAATACAGCTAGCGTAACACGGACGGCGTTGGATGAAACGGCCTATTGCGGATGAGCGCTTCAGGACTCGCAAGACATTACTGTATTGTTCGGAGGTGCCCCAGAATCCTGGATGAAACTCAGCCCGGTTTGACTTGTGGTGAGAGGGAAGATCATGGGGGGGGGGTGATTACACCCCCCCCCCAAGGGAAGAAAAGAGATTTTATTATTATTGCTATTATTTGTGTGGTTATTATTGTTATGTAATCGGTACCAATAACGGCACCCCAAAGCTACAAGGCGATACCTCCCCAACCGGTGACAATAAGCCACCTCTGGCCAGGAACTCGACCTTATTATTATTTAATGCACTAACCTTAGTTGTTTAACTCAGTAATGCTATTCTTGTTTTTATTGGGCTTATTATTATTATTTATTGTTATTATTCCAGTAATACAAGGGCACTTACTGTGCCAGAGTTAAAATATCCATATATATCAAATAGTTAAATTTATACACGCTTGAAATTATTTTATTTCTTGGGGTTATTGTTACTTTAAGTCACTTATTTATGAGTAGAAGGGTAGCGGTAACAGTTTTCGATGACTATCGCCGGATTGTGTGGGCGGCACACTCTGCTCTGGCGTTGGTAAGAAGTTAGATAAAAATTGCATCGATTACAGTGTCACCGGTACTGAGATTGGGGCAGTCAAACAGTCTGTTTCTTCTTGCGCTGAATGCCAAAGCGTTGCCTGCGCTCCCACAAACACTTACGACTTATACCCAGTTTTTTGGCGAGATGCGTTTCATTCATCATGTCTTGATGTTCCAACACGAAGCGTTGAAAGTAGTCTTCAAGAGATAACTCTTCGATTGGTTTTGGCTGTGCTATTGCCGTTGCGGCGGAAGTTTGTGCTGAAACGGTTTTGACGCTTTCGCCGTCGATAGCAAGTAGCTCTTCGCTGATCTGCTTGGTTTCTGCCAGGACCACCGCTCTTTCGATCGCATTTTCCAGTTCGCGAACATTACCAGGCCAGTGATATTCAGCTATTGCGCGGATGGCACCATTGCTATATTTGAGCAGGGGTGTCTTCAGGCGTTTGCAGGTTCTTTGCAAGATCGCGTCCGCCAGATCCAGAATGTCATTACCCCGTTCTCGCAAGGGCGGGATTAATAAGGTCATGACATTGATGCGGTAATACAGGTCTTCCCTGAATTCGCCATCGACAACAAGCTGTTTTAGGTTACGATGTGTGGCGGCGACCAGGCGTACATCTACCTTGGTTGATTGCACCGAGCCAACTTTTCGGATTTCACTTTCCTGTAATACTCGTAGTAGCCGAGCCTGCGCGTGCAGCGGTAATTCGCCTATTTCGTCCAGAAATAGTGTGCTGCCATTCGCCGCCTCAACCAGGCCTGTGCGAGTTGCTGTCGCCCCAGTGAATGCGCCTTTCTCGTGGCCGAATAACTCGGATTCAATTAAGTTTTCAGGTATCGCCGCGCAATTAACCGAGATCATCTCCTGGTCATAGCGGCTGCTTAAATTATGTATCGCCCGTACCACTAATTCTTTGCCGGTACCAGACTCGCCATTAATCAGCACAGTTGAACTTGTAAGAGCAACCTTCCTTATTCTGCGTAACAACTCTATCATTTGCGGACAACTGCCGATCATGTCATGAACGGGGGGTATTATTTCTGTGTCGACTGGTTTGTTCCTGGGTGCAGATTTGGCGTGTTCTCGAATCACTTTCGCTACCGATTCAATGATCTCATTGTGTTCAAATGGTTTTGCAATGTAGTCCACCGCACCCATTCTCATGGAATCGATCGCCGAGCGAATGCTCGAATAACTTGTCATTATAAGCACCGGCGTGTTGGTTGCCTTAATCAGGTCGGTACCCGGTGCGCCCGGTAAGCGCAAGTCGCTGATGATGACATCAAAATCGTCCATGTCGTATTTTCCCAGCGATTCCTTTACCGTGCCCGCTTCGCTCACCTGATATTTGTGGCGTTCGAGCAGGCGCTTCAATGCCGTGCGAATGACTACTTCGTCTTCAACTACCAAAATCTGGTTCATTTGCGTCATATTGCTTATTAGACCGTGTGCTGCGAAGGGTTACGTTGATCCTGATCACCGATCTTCGAGTCAGGAACGTCCTGGCATCGTGGAAAGTGTAGTATAACCTGAGTTCCAGCCGCCTTTGAATTTCCCACTGAGCTAATTATATCAATATCTCCGTGTAAATCTTCAACTATACTGAATACCAGTGATAAACCCAGCCCCGTGCCCTCGCCTGCCTCTTTGGTGGTGAAGAAGGGGTCGAAAATGCGATCCTTGATGACGTCGGGAATGCCAATACCCTCATCGGTGATGGTGATTCGAACCTGATCGCCTTCGATGCTAGCCTGCAATTCGATTTGGTCGCCTGACTGACTCGCGTCTCTGGCATTGCCAATCAGGTTAACCAGCACCTGAATCAGGCGCTGGGAATCTCCCAAAATTCTGGCCGCCGGATCGACCTCCAGTTTGAAAGATAAATCCTTGCTTTTTTTGTCCAGGGAGATGAGAACCTGCGCTTCATTGATACAATCGGCGATAGAGACAACCTCGTTCTCATGCTGAGTTTTATTGGCACCAGCGTGGGCGAAATTGACCAGTGACTGCAGTATTTTCGATGTGCGATTGGTTTGTTCGATGATTTGCTGCGCCAAATTGTTCAATTCATCAATTTCATATTCATCACGTATTGTTTGAGCCAAACAGGCGATGCCTGTAATTGGGTTACCAATTTCATGTGCCACGCCAGCTGCTAACCGACCTATAGAGGCCAGTCTCTCACTGTGGCTTAAACCTGCTTCCAGAATTTCGGTTTCAGTTATATCTTCAATGAGAATGATCACCCCTTCATGACTGGCATCCTGCTCGGCCGATCGTTCGATCACTGCCTTGTGCAAGTTTACGGTCTTGGTTTGGCCGCTTAAATCAAAATTGTGCTTATAGGAATGGTTGGCGTCTTCATTCATGAAATTCAAAAGTAAAGACAACCATGGCTGCTTCAAATCAGCGAGTTGTGAACCGACTACATCGGCACCGTTGATGTCGGTAAATTCGGTGAGCGCGCGATTCCATATCACGATTTCGTGGTCCGAACTCAAGGAACAAACACCGAGTGGAAGATCCAGCAGAATCTGCCGGTGGTAACGCCGCAGGCTGTCCAGGTCCGCTGCCATGCCCGATAGGTTGCTGCGGTATGCTTCGATGCGGTTCTCTATGACATTGACATCCGAGCTGCCGTGCTTGGAAATAATGCTATAGGGTAGGTAGCCATCAACCAGCTTGCCGGCTATGGAGGGCCCGAGCAAGCCAGAAAGATTTGCTTCCAATTTGCCGCGCAGCAGTCTGAGGTCATAGGGACGACGATTGTCCATGGTGATATTCAGATCTTGCAACGCTTGCGTGACTTCCCGTGTCGCTGTCTCCTGACCCAGGGGTTTGCTCAAGCTGATGATAAACTCGCCCGGTGATTTGGCAACCAGGCCACTACGTTTGCGGCGCTTGATCGTGTCGAGTGTGCAAATATCCGCAGAGCTACGCTCTTCATCGGTGGTGCTACTCAACAGGGAAATCGTTACGAAAAGAAGGCCGTTGGCGATGAGTGACAATGCAGTTACTTCACGCCAGTTTATGGACGCTAACGATATCGGCACGGTCTCGATAAAAATAGGCAGCATCAGGAAAACGAACCAGATCAGTACGCCGGCAACGAGGCCGGTAATTAGCCCTTTCTTGTTGGCCTGTGGCCAATACAGAATAGCGATAATGCCCGGTAAGAATTGCAGACAGGCAGTAAATGCAATCGTGCCAATAAATTCAATACTAGTACGCTGATCCAGCAGATAATGGAAAAGAAAACCAAGCCATATAACGGCCGTGATGAGTGCGCGACGTTTCCACAACAACCAACGATAGATGTCATCTTTTGCCGTGGGTTGATAGAGTGGCAGGACCAGGTGGTTGAGACACATATTTGACAGTGCCAGGGTAATAACAATGATTAAACCGCTGGCAGCGGATAATCCGCCGACATAGGCGAGCACGGTAATCAATGGCGCACCATAGGCTACCCCAATGACCAGCGGATAGTATTCTACCTGCACCGCACTGCCCGATTGCAATCCGGCCCACAGTATTGGTAGCACGGGCAGACTGATCAGGAGAAAATATAGCGGTAGGCCCCAACTCGCGGAAGCCAGTGCACGTTGACCCTGGTTGCCATTAAAGGTGACATAAAACATATGCGGCATGGCCACAGCCGCGCTGAAGAATAGCAGGGTAAATACGTGGAAAGAGCTAAAGTAGTCAACGTCCTTAAGGCTGGCCAGCAACTCAGGCTGTCCCTGTAACCATTGGTTTAATTCGTTGGGCCCACCAAAACCACTGTAAATAGCAAAAACCCCCACCGCTAGAAACGCCACTAACTTGACCAGAGATTCGAAGGCGATGGCCAGAATGAGACCATCATGCTGGGTCCTGCCGGTTCGCTGTGAGGTGCCGAAGAGAATGGAGAACAGCGTAATAAGAACACAGAAACCAAAAGCCAAGACACCTTGGGAGGCATTCGAAGATAGAATCTCTGCGGTGTCAGAAACCGCTCGAATCTGTAAGGCAATGAGTGGTGTTACCCCGACAAGAATGACCAGGGTCGTTGCCGTGCCTGCCCAGGGCGAGCGGTATCTAAATGCCATCAGGTCGGCGAGGGAACTCAATTGGTAAGTTCTTGTTAAAGCCAGAATGGGTCTCAGGAGCAAGGGAGAGAGCAGAAAGGCAAGAGATATACCGATGTAATTAGCAAGGTAGCCATAGCCATCGCGCTGGGCGTGGCCGACGGCCGTGTAGTATGCCCAGACACTGGCAAATACCCCCAATGACAGTACATAGACCACCGGATGATGGACTATTTTTTGTGGAATCCAGCCCCTGTCAGTGACGAAGGCAATGCCAAATAACAGCATCAGATAGATGCTGCCCAGGCCAATGATTGTGGTTAGTTCGTAGTTCATGAGTTCATGAGTTCAGGGGGTCATGAGCTTGCGGGGTTGCAAGGTCACAGCTTGAGAGCGACAGAGTTCGATTTGCTCAGAGTTCATCGGAGTCTTTCTCACGATGGGCCCAACTGCCTACCAGGATAACCAGGAATCCGACAATAAAAGGTCGGTACCAGGCGCCATCAGCCTGGTTCATCCAGTCCGCACTCAACAGAAAGAGTAGATAGATAATAACCAGCAAGATCAAAATGGAACGAGGTATGTACACTAGCCCTCCACTATTTCGGCGCATCCTGACGGATAGTAGCTAACTTGGGCACGGCATGTATATCCCAGTGCTCAATTCCCCAGGCTAACAGGGACTGGGGCTCAGCGTTGAGCAGAGCGCCAGGGGCTGCCTGCCCCAGGAAATTCAGGCATTGGTGTAGTAGTCGGGATGAATTTTGGATGTCGGCAGCAGGGGCGAATGTTTGCTTGCTGATTTTATCTCCTAGCGCGTTGATGACAATTGGAATATGTCCGTATACCACAGTGGAGTAATCGAGCAGTTGCTGTAAATAGATTTGCCGTGGCGTCGAATCCAGCAAATCGAAGCCTCTTATAACGTGAGTGATGCCCTGATATTCATCGTCAACAACTACGGCCAGTTGATAGGCGAATAGCTTGTCCTTGCGGCGAATGACAAAGTCGCCGGTCTCGGTGTAAATAGCATGTTGGTGGGCGCCCTGGATAAGGTCCAGAAATTCAATAGCCTTAGCGTCGGTTTTAACTCTGACTGCAAACTCATGACTTGCCGGAGTCAGACGCTGACGACAGCGGCCATCGTAAACAGAACCCATGTTTCTAATTTGCGATCTGCTACAGTCGCAGCGATAACACAGTTGCCGGTCCTGCAGCTCTTTTAGAGCCTCGGCGTAGTTTTTCAGTCGTTGGCTCTGATAAAGAACTTCGCCGTCCCAGTGTAATCCCAATTGGGTTAATTGCTGTAGAATCTGATCGGCGGCGCCTGCTGGCTCCCGGGGTGGGTCCAGGTCTTCCATGCGCAGCAGCCACAAACCATTATTTGCTTTGGCGTCCATGTAGCTGGCCACGGCGGCCAACACAGATCCAAAATGCAGCGGGCCAGTTGGCGACGGCGCGAATCTGCCAATATAACCGGAGTGTGACTTGCCAATCGTCGCATTTGCATTCGCTGAGACAGATTTGGCTGCAGCCGGATTGGTAGGGTTTGACATCGTAGCCTGTAATAGTGACGGCGGATGCAATAGTCAGAGGCTCCCTAGCCCAATTCAAATAGAAATTGGGCGGGACGAGGATTAGCTGCCTAGCTGCCTTTCCTTCATTTCGTCCAGGGTTTTGCAATCGATGCACTTGTTAGCCGTGGGCCTGGCTTCCAGTCGGCGAATACCAATTTCGATGCCACAGGAGTCGCAGTAGCCATAATCATCGACAGCAATTAATTCGACAGTGCTATCAATTTTTTTGATTAGCTTGCGTTCACGATCTCGTGTTCTTAGCTCAAGACTGAACTCTTCTTCCTGTGTGGCCCGGTCAGCAGGGTCTGGATAATTCGCCGCATCGTCCTGCATATGATGTACCGTGCGATCGACTTCCTGCATTAGCTGTTCGCGCCAATTCATTAAAATCTGTTTGAAATGATCTTGTTGTTTTTCGTTCATATACGCTTCGCCCTTCTTGGGCTTGTAGGGAACGAAGTCCGTAAGAACTGGTTGAGATTCTGCGTTGCTGGTATTGGACATAATCAACGATGCCTCTTGCTGCATCCATAATAAGTAGAATCGGGAGTTGCGCTATCAGGTGCCAGCTTTTACGCAAGCGGGCCACGCAATTCACGATTTTCGAATGTTACAAAGTCCTTAACAGGCTGGCAATAAATTGGCTTTGCCTGTGATTTTAAAACGCTGAAGCCAGGTGAGCAAACTGACCTATTTTCAGAAAGCTCGATAAACTACCAGATTATTTGGGCGGATGCTACAAAAAATGCCCTCAAAGGTTCTTTAACATAGGCCAGCCATCTGTGCGCCAAGCTTTAAGCCGCAAGGCGTACAGTGTTGCCGCTGCAACGCTGTTTTTTATCTCTGTACTCTTTACCCCGGTACTATCTTTCCCCGGGGCTTTACCGATATGCTTTGTCGATAACGATTTAAGGTGCAATGAATGCAGCAGAAAGCGTACAGGCCACAAGGTCCACTTTCCAAAGTAAAGCCTTTCCGGGTTATGACGGTAATGGAGCGAGCTTCTCAATTGGAGGCCCAGGGTCGCAAGATTGTGCACATGGAAGTTGGCGAGCCGGATTTTTCAACTGCACAAACTATTGTCGAGGCGGGCAAGGCGGCACTGGACAATGGTCTTACCAAATATACCCCCGCTGCGGGCATTACCAGGCTGAGGGATTGCCTGGTGGACTATTACCAACGTCGGTATGGCATTGCTATCAGTCGAGAGCGAATATTAATTACCCCGGGTGCCAGTGGTGGTTTGACACTGTTGGCTAATTTGCTGGTGGCGGTGGGCGAGGGTGTGTTGCTTACGGATCCAGCCTATCCCTGTGTTAGAAATTTTATCCACTTGCTGGCGGCCCAGCCGCAACTAATACCTGTGGGTATGGAGCAGAACTTTCAGCCAACAATCGAACAGCTGGATCAATATTGCCAAGCAAATACTACCGGACTTTGGCTTGCCTCTCCCAGTAATCCCACCGGCACCATAATGGAGCGTGACCGCTTGCAGCAAGTCTGCTGCTGGGCGCAAAAACAAGGCTTACACCTGCTAGTCGATGAAATTTACCACGGCCTGCATTATGTAGAAGATTTACCCAGTGTGCTGGAACTGGATCAATCCAGCTTTGTTGTAAACAGCTTCTCGAAATATTTTGGCATGACAGGCTGGCGGCTGGGGTGGATTGTTATCCCTGAGGCGTACACAGAAATGGCCAATATACTCGCACAGAACTTGTATATATCGGCCTCGTCCATTGCTCAATACGCCGCGCTTGCAGCCTTCGAAGATGATACCAGGGAAATTCTGGAGCAGCGTCGAGAGGCCTTTCGGCAACGCGGAGACTATTTAGCAAAGGCGCTGAAGGAATTGGGTTTTGTGCTGACAGAATCGACCCAGGGCGCCTTTTATTTGTATGCGGATATTGCGAAATTCTCCAATGATAGCGAGGGGTTTTGCCATGAGATGCTGGAGCAACACGGGGTTGCAATAACCCCGGGGACTGATTTTGGCGAGTATAGGGCAAATAGCTTTGTCAGATTTGCTTTTACCACCGGCATGGATAATCTGGAGCTTGCCGTTGAGCGCCTGCGTCAGGCTTTGCCATAGCGCCCACAGAGCAGGCTGAGGGATAGTTGTTATGCAGTTCGATCCGCCACTGCAACAAGCCACACTGATAAAGCGATACAAGCGCTTCCTCGCTGATATCGAGCTCAGTAGTGGCGAAATGAGAACAATTCACTGCCCAAATACGGGCTCCATGAAAAATTGTCAGGCCCCAGGAAGTCGAGTTTGGTATTCGACTTCCAGTAATCCAAAACGAAAATATCCCAATACCTGGGAATTAGTCGAAGTCGACTCGCTGGATCTTGTGGGAATTAATACGGGGTTGGCGAATCAGCTGGTAGTGGACGCCATTGCGGCGGGAACGGTGCCGCAACTGCAGGGCTACCAGCAATTAAAAACTGAAGTTCCCTACGGTGGACAAAAAAGCAGGATCGATATATTGCTGCAGGCCGCTGCTAGTCGGCGCGCCACCGATTGTTATATAGAGGTAAAAAACGTCAGTCTCGGGATGGGCGATGGCTTGGGTCTGTTCCCGGATGCAGTTACTACCCGGGGCCAGAAACATCTGCAGGAACTCATGTTGATGTCTAGCCTGGGCTACCGGGCGGTGTTGTATTTTTGCGTGCAGCACAGTGGCATCCACCGCGTTAGCCCCGCCGATGAGATTGATCCTGACTATGGTCGTTTACTCAGAGAAGCGGCCGCCAACGGTGTAGAGATTATGGCCTATGGCGCTGTATTTAATGTCGCGGCTTCAAGTCTGCAATTAACCACGAAGCTCGCCGTGGTCTTATAGACGCTCGCGTGTTGAGGCTGCCGAGTCGCATAGCTATTCTGGACCGCGTGTGCGCACGTGCCTGTCTTCTATCATGATCATGCCGTGGTTGATAACAAACGGCACGGCTTGCAGATATTTGCCTTTGCAAGGTCCAACCAGGCAATGGCCATCTTCGATTTGAAACAGGGCGCCGTGGGTAGAGCATTGAATCAAGACACCATCAGAGTCCAGAAAGTGGTCCTCTTCCCACTCTAGTGGCGTGCCAAGGTGAGGGCAACGGTTATAATAGAGAGTGATCTGATTGTCTTTTTTGACGGCGAACAGGTACTGGTTGTTGGCCTCCAGCCCTTTGGCCGTTCCCTCTTCAATATCATCGACGGCGAGCAGTTCAATCATTGGACTCTCAGTATGAATTTGTTGCGGGTGGTTTGGCTCAGCATGGGAGGTCCAGGCTGAGCCGTTTCAGGCTAATGCCTTTTCGAAGTCTGCCAGTAAATCTTCGCAGTCTTCGATGCCGGTTGAGAATCGCAGCATGGAGTCCGCAATTCCCATTGAGGCTCGACGCTCGGCCCCCATCTCATAGTAAATGGTATGTGCAACGGGGATTGCCAGGGTGCGAGTGTCGCCAAGGTTACTCGAAGAGACGATGTTGTCCATCTTGTTCAGGAAATCGAAGCAATCGACACCGTCTGCCAAATCGATACTAAATATAGAGCCAAAGCTTTTGAACAACAGCCCGGCACGGGCGTGTTGTGGATGGCTCTCAAGTCCCGGGTAATACACATTATTAATTTTTGCCTGCCCCTCGCAAAATTCGGTGAGTATTTTGGCATTACTGCAGGCCTTGTCCATGCGCAGGGACAAGGTCTCCGAGCCCACTGCGAGGTGATGCGCTGCCTCGGGCCCCAAAGAAGCCCCCATGTCCCGCAGTCCTTTCTTCTGTATCTGGGTAATACCCCACAACTGAGGTGCGGCGCTCTTGTAATTGTCAAATATGTTGTCGAAGCTCTGCCAATCAAAGAGACCGGTATCAGTGATCGATCCGCCCAAGGCATTGCCGTGGCCGCCAATATATTTCGTCAGGGAATTGATGATGAGGCTGGCACCAACTGATTTTGGCAAAAACAAATGCGGCGAGGTCATGGTGTTATCAACAAAGTAAATCAGGTTTTTACTCTGACAAAGTTCACCGATATTTTGCAGGTCTGCAACCTGGGTAACTGGATTGGCGATGGTTTCGACAAAAACCAACCGAGTGTTGGCTGTTATGGCAGCCGCTACCGCATCCACATCCGTGGCATCGACGTAGCTGATGTCAATGCCCAGGTTTTGCAAGGTGCCAAACAAGCTGTTGGTGTTGCCAAATAAAAAGGCGCTGGAAACAATATGGTCTCCCGCCCGTAACAGCGACAACAGGGTTGAGCTTATTGCGCCCATGCCGGTGGCGAAGGCGACACTGTCAATACCGTCTTCCATTGCCGTAATTCGCTTCTGTAGCGCCGTGACCGTGGGATTAAGCTGGCGCCCGTAGTTAAATCCGGCCCGCTTGCCCTGAAAGACTTCGGCTAAATGACGGGAATCGGTGTAGCCATAAGCAACCGATGGATGTATGGCTTTGTGAAGCACGCCATGTTCCGGGTTGTCCCTGCGGTCTGAATGCAGGTTGGTGGTGGTAAAGCCTTTCTTGGCCATAGCTTTCGACTCATCTGCTTTGCGCTTGTGTAAATGCTGGCGGAGTTATACACCAGCGCTTTTGATATTGGAAGTTAGGGCCGTGCTGATCGAGTAGCCGGTGTCTCCGTGTGACTCCAACTATGCCATTCCAAGTAATTTCAGAATCGGCTTATTGTTGACGATCAGCCGTGTCCTGACAGCGAATGCACAGAGCTGCTTCCGGTTGCGCCAGCAGTCGTGGTACCGCGATAGGTTCATCGCAGTCTCTGCAATATCCGTATTCGCCGGTGTCCATCATCCGCAGTGCAGCTTCCACCTGTTGCAACCTTGAGCTGATCTTGCCGCGGGTGGAAAGCGCCATGCTTTGTTGCTGCATGGCGTCCATGCGGGATAATCGACCGACGCTGGTTTGATCCAGGGTGACGACCTTGCTGGCGTCTTCGCCAATAATGAGTTGCTGATTTAATTGCGCTTGCAGTCCAAGCAATCGCTGCTTTAACTCTGCAGAGTCTACCGAATTCAATATTGTCATTTTAACTCTCTGTGCAAGCTTCACACAGCTCCCTGCCAACGTTCATTGCCGCAGCTACTCCAACTTCGGCAGCACTAGCGAATTGGCAGCCCTTGAAATAGCGGTCTGGCGTCTATCAATGCCTGAATTTCGGCTAGTCGCTGCCGGTACTCAACACTGTCTCGATTCCGGTAGAGGGCGTTGAAATCGGATTCGGACAAGCCATCACGATTGTTTCCAACCACTGGCATATAGTCGGATTCATTCTGTAGATTAGCCAGTCTCTCCTGCATAACACGTGCAGTTTGCGAATCCCGAGTCGAATTGCTGGCGATGGTGACGCCTACGGTATTCGCCGCCAGGTCGGAGAAGCTGAAACCGGATCGATAGCGGGCATCATACGCTTCCTTCGTAGTTGATAGCATTTGCGCCAGATCAGCACCTGCTGCAACTGTTATCGCCGCGATGGAAACCAGATGCTGGGCTAAATCCTGCCGTCTTTGCAGTCGCACCTCTATGACCTTGGGTTTGGCCAGGGATGCCGCCAGCTCTGCGCCAAGCAATTGCTCGATGTCGTCGTCGTTAATGTAGACAGCCAGGGTTTGAAACAGGGTCCGGTTCTCGGCAATCGGGTCGCTGCCATTGCGGGATTTTTCGCGGGCCGTCGCAAACAGGGGAATCAAGAAGGCATTCAAGGATACCGCGCGCAAATCAGCAGGGATAGCTGCCGCTATTTCTCCCAATTGTAGATAATAGGCTACTACTCGCTGTTGATCCTCGGCTGAAATAAAAAGCTGTTGTGCGTGTTTGCTAATATCGCTGATCAGGGCCGGGTCCCATACCAGTTCAACGTCGATGCTGTTGGGGTTAATAGCAATCTGGCGAATCTGGGCAAGCAATTGAGTAAAGTCCCGGTAGGCGCTAGTCGAAGTCGCCAGATTTTCTCGAATTTGGCTTAGAGTGAGTTGCAAAAGCCTGTCAGGGACTTTCAATTTGCCAATATGCACGGACGCGACCTCCAATAAATTGTCGCGGCCAATGAATTCTGTGCGGACATTGAGGAATAAAGGAATCAAGCGTTGGTTCAACTTGACGCTGAGCTGAGAGCTGAGTGCATTTTCACTTAAAGCGAGGCGGGCGGTCCATTGGGGTGACAGGTTCATGACAGTGACGCTGTGGCGCAGTAACAGGTTCATTTCTTCGGCAGTGAGCTGTAAGCTTTGCACACTCACACTCTGGGGTGACTGGGGCGCGATATCCAGCAAAAATCGCTCTATTTGTGAAATTTCAGCGCGGTTAAGTGGCGCATCGGTTGTCAGTACAGGGCTGGTTTCCACGGCAAGCAGGACTAGCACAAGCGGCGCGCTGCCAAGCAAGACCAGCAACGGTCGTATCAGTTGAGCGAAACTCTTGGATAATAGGGTGCCCAATACGGGTCCAGCCTTCAGATCAGCTTTGGCAGAGGTTTAAAATCTGAGCCGCTAAAGCTTGAATTAAAAGTGTTAACAGCAGACAAAAGCAGGTTCACGAGCTGATTTTACTGACAAACTGCGACTTTATCGCTATAAAGTATGACAAAATCCACATTTTGCCGAATAACTAATAGAATTAATTGGTTAATCAACGGCTTGGCGTTAACATTGCGCAGACTGCAGCAGATAGTAATGTGAGTTACCCCATCAAGGAGATGGTTATGAATTTCCTTCAAAATACAATATCAGGCAATTTTTATTCCGCGAAGCTGCTTCGGCAGGCCTGCTTCGGGGTCTGCGTGTTGATGATTTTGGGAGCCTGTAGCTCACAGGCAGCCAGGGATGCTGAACTGGCTGCGGTGGAGTCGGCACGTGTTGCTACCGAGCAAGCAGCAGCGGCCCGCGTGGCACGAGATCAAGCGCGCCAGAGCGCGGCTGAGCAGCAGCGGCAGCGGGAACTGCGCACACTTGAACTGGCCAGAGAGCAGGCACAGCAGCAGCGGCAGCGGGAACTGCGCACACTTGAACTGGCCAGAGAGCAGGCACAGCAGGAGCGTGAATTGGCACGGGAGCGAGTCAGGATGGAAGCGGCTCAGCGTCAGCAAGAAGAAGCTGAATTGAGAGAACGAGAACGCTTGTCGGCTATTGCCGCGGCCGAGGCAGAGAGACTGGAAAAACTGGATCGCATCACCGAGCTGGAACGACAGATCGTAGCGGTGCAAACCAATGCCGGCGATGACGAAGCTGCGCGTCTAATATTGCTGGAAGCGATAGTAGTTGCGGAAGAATTGCTGGATGTACTTACCGCCGAGCAGGCGAAATACGAAAACACAGATGTCAGTGGTAATACGGTTCAGCCTCTGGCAAAGGAATTAATAGCTGAGTTGCAACAGCGCAAAGACAATCTGATGAGGCAAGCCAGTTCGCGCTAGACTGGTAGCGGCGTGCAATAAGCAGGTTAAAACATGAGTGATAATGTCGTAGATTTTGAGTCCTGCAAGCAAAACCACCTGCACAAGCGCAAGGAAGCGAAGGTAGATGCTATCAAACGTGCCTTCCGGGTTGCCCGCGGTGAACCGGACCCCGATCAAGCCCCGTTCCAAGCGCAAATCTGGCCGCAAATCCAAACGTAAATAATCTTGGCCAAGAGCCGCCAGGCTCGATTCTCCGGCGCCAGTCTTCACTTTCATAAGCGACTGATTCTGAGCTCATTTAGAGCTGCAGGCATGCTTTTTTTGTACTGTGTGTTGTGGTAAAGTGCGCGCCTTTGAAATAATAGATATTCCACTATTTATGGGGAGAGATAGCTAGATGCCGGGCATAACAATTACGGTGACGACAATATTGGGTTTGTTTGGCTTGGGAATAGCCTTCTTTTTTATGCAGAAGGTAATGAGCGTTCCACTGGCTATGGGGCTTGATGAGAAGGACAGTACCCGCCTCAAGTTTATTCACGGAGCTATCGCAGACGGCGCGATGGCGTTCTTGAAGCAGGAATATAAATTCCTGACCATTTTCATGTTGGTCTTTGCGCTTATTATCGCCATTCTTATCAATGATCCCCATACCCCTGATATTCGCGAGGGCATCTACACAGCGATAGCCTTCCTCTTTGGCGGAATTATTTCCATAGCCTCTGGCTACATAGGCATGAAGGTTGCCGTTCAGGGTAATGCTCGCACTACGGTATCGGCGAAGAAAAGCATCTCCGGCGCTTTCGATGTAGCAATCAATTCCGGTGCCGTCATGGGTTTTGCTTTGGTTGGACTCGCGACCCTTGGTCTGGTCATCATCTATGTCGTGATGAGCGCTTTGATGTCTGATCTTGGGCCTGACAACAATCACATTTTAATGGAAGTGATCGCCGGATTTGGTCTCGGCGGCTCTACTATCGCCTTATTTGCCCGCGTCGGCGGTGGCATATTCACCAAGGCGGCAGATGTTGGTGCCGACCTGGTTGGTAAAGTAGAGCAGGGTATTCCTGAAGACGACCCCCGTAACCCGGCGGTAATTGCCGATAACGTAGGTGACAATGTCGGCGATGTGGCGGGAATGGGTGCTGACCTTTTCGGTTCCTGTGCCGAGAGTACTTGTGCAGCGATGGTTATCAGCGCTGTTGTGTTTGCGGCGGATCCAAACGCCTTGCTGTATCCAATCCTCATCAGCGCCGTTGGAATTCCAATTAGCCTCATTACTAAGTTGTTGGTTACGGTAAAAACCGAAGACGATGTTGCCCCGGCATTAATGAAACTGCTGATTATTTCCAGTGCCCTGATGGCGTTTGTGATGTACTTTTTTACCATCGCGTTGATTCCTGAAACTTTCGAATTGAACGGTGAACCGTACACCAATGTGGGTGTTTATTTGTGCTTCCTCATCGGCCTGGTAGCGGGTTTGGCCGTAGGTCTGTTAACCGGCTACTACACCTCCGAGAAGTTTGGCCCGGTTCAGGAAGTGGCCAAATCCTGTGAAACCGGAGTCGCCACCAACATCATTTATGGCCTGGCACTGGGCTATAAGAGTACGGTGCTGCCTTACCTGGCCATCGCCGTCAGCATTTTTGTTTCCTGGGAGCTTGCAGGCATGTACGGCATTGCGATTGCTTCCCTGGGCATGCTCGGCACTCTGGTGCTGACCCTGACTATCGATGCTTACGGACCCGTAGCAGATAACGCGGGTGGTATTGCCGAGATGGTGGGACTGGAGAAAGAAGTACGCCGTCGCACCGACATCCTGGACTCTGCCGGCAATACTACCGCCGCAATCGGCAAAGGCTTCGCTGTTGGCGCCGCGATTTTGACGTCCTTGGCACTGTTCGCTGCCTTCATCACCACCGCCGAAACCTTAAGAGGTGAGGAAATCACCATGAGCTTGCTCGAACCTCTTGTTTTTACAAGCTTATTCATAGGTGCGGTGCTGCCTTTCCTGTTTTCTGCGATGACTATGAAATCCGTTGGCAAGGCTGCTTTTGCCATGATCGAAGAAGTTCGCCATCAGTTCAAGACCATCCCTGGCATTATGGAAGGCACCGGTGAGCCGGATTATTCGCGCTGCGTTGCTATTTCGACCCAGGCCGCGTTAAAAGAGATGATCGCCCCTGGCATATTAATCATGGGTTCTCCTTTGGTAGTCGGATTTCTGTTCGGCGTAGAAGCCGTGGCGGGCATGTTGATTGGGTCTTTGGTTGCTGGTGGTGTGCTCGCTATCGCCTCTTCCAACAGCGGTGGTGCCTGGGACAATGCCAAGAAATACATAGAGGCTGGAAATCTCGGCGGCAAGGGCTCAGACGTGCATACGGCGGCAGTGGTTGGTGATACTGTGGGAGATCCGATGAAGGACACTTCCGGACCCTCGCTGAATATCCTGATCAAACTATCCGCTATTCTGAGTTTGGTGTTCACACCTTTCTTTGTTCAATACGGCGGCATTCTCTTGGGCTAGACTGAGCCAAGGGTACAAATAAGGGTCAATTGACCCTTATTTTGTGCCTGTAGTTTGGCTGTGGGTAGTGCTTAAAACTCTCGTCGAGTTTCAAAATGAAACAGCACCCACTCCTCGATTAGTTGCGTTGTACTGTTCTCAATATCTGTCCATGTAGTGTGTACAGTTTTAACACATTGATAGATGCGGAATGAATCAGTGTCTTCAATGATCAGATTGCGTACCGAGGGGTTCAGTGTGTAATTGGAAATCTCGACCAGTTTTGAATTTTCTGCCATGGTGCGGTCGACACATTCATCGTCGGCAAGCAGATCGATATAGTCAATTTCGGTATCCGCGGAACCCTGGGCCGGCACCTCCAGGTTAAAAGTGAGCCGAATGGCTTCACTGTCTTTGGAACTGCCGAGAAATACGATAGAGTCCAGTCGGACTGTTTTCTGAGTCTGGTTATTAACAACCAGTCTTAGGCCATCGTCAGTATTTTCGCCCCATCCTGACGAATACAGTGCGAATTTAATAGCGGCTGCTTCCGGCAGTTCTGCTGCCTGTATACTGGCAGCTAGCAGTAGCAGCAAGACAAAGGTTTTGTGCATAGGAAAAGAGTATCTCATGCTTTCGCCATGGTTCAGAGCTGCCCTGATATTCATCCAATTTTAGCGGCCTGGCGGAGCAGGTGTCATGCCTATTTTCTTTTCATAGTGAATAAATGATAATCACCTCAAGCTGATGGCAAACGCCGCTTTCAGTCTACTTTGATCAAACCCATCTTCGACAGGCCTGATACATGAATAAACTCGAAAACATAAAACATATAATCTGCGTAGCCTCGGGTAAAGGCGGAGTTGGCAAGTCTACCACCGCGGTCAATCTGGCGCTGGCACTGCACCAGCAGAGGCATCGAGTCGGATTGCTTGACGCAGATATTTATGGACCCAGTGTGCCACTTATGATGGGAGTGCCGCCAGGCACCAAGCCGCAAATAAAAGAGCAAAAATTCATGCTGCCGATTGTGGCCCATGGCATCGAATGCAATTCGATGGGGTTTTTAGTGGATCCCGGCACCGCTATGGTGTGGCGTGCTCCCATGATAATTTCGGCTTTCAATCAGATTCTCACGGATACAGCCTGGTCTGATCTTGACTATTTGGTGATCGATATGCCCCCAGGCACTGGAGATATTCAGCTTAGCTTGGCGCAATCAGTGAGTGTTAGTGGAGCTGTGATAGTCACCACTCCACAGGATGTCGCACTGCTTGATGCCCGCAAGGGCATCGAAATGTTTAATAAAGTCGGGGTTCCTATTCTGGGTGTAGTTGAAAATATGAGCCTGCATATTTGTAGTGCTTGCGGTCACGAGGAAGCTATTTTTGGCAGCGGCGGTGGTGAACTACTCTCCAGTGAATACGGTGTCGATGTTATTGCGCGCCTGCCCTTGGATATTGTAATCAGGGAGACCGCCGACAGCGGCAATCCTGTGGTAGCATCTGACGCTGATCATACCGCGGCGCAAGCGTACTTGAGCCTGGCGAAGCGCGTGGTGGAGCAGGTCAATTCGATTGAGGCATCCAGAGTAACTTCTCCTAGTGTAACGATTATGGACGATTAGCATCTTTTTTCTTCATCCGATTTAAAATAACACGCTGCGCCTGTCGCAGAGCAAATGGGGTATTACTTTGGACGCAGTTAATGATTTTTTGATATTTCTGGACAGCTTTCTGGGTAGTGCAATATGGTTTCCCACCTTGTTGTTGTCCGTAGGTATATTTTTTACGATTTATCTTGGGTTTCCCCAAATTCGGTATTTCAAGCATGCGATCAGAGTAACCACCGGCAAATTCGACAAGGACGGTGCTAAAGGCGATACCAGCCATTTTCAGGCGCTGGCTACGGCACTTTCCGGTACTGTCGGTACCGGCAACATCGGCGGTGTAGCTCTGGCTTTGCACCTGGGTGGTCCTGCGGCCTTGTTCTGGATGTGGATGACGGCATTTTTCGGTATGACCAGTAAGTTTGTGGAGGTGACACTGTCGCATAAGTACCGCAATCAAACCCCGGATGGCACCATGGCTGGTGGGCCGATGTACTACATGGAGAAAGGACTGAATGCCAAATGGCTGGCGATAATTTTCGCTATGGCGACGGTGTTGAGTTCATTTGGTACCGGTAATCTTCCCCAGATTAATAGCATTGCCGCAGGGCTGGAAAGTACTTTTTCGCTTGATCCTTTAATTACGGCGAGCGTGCTATCGGTGTGCCTGGCTCTGGTAATTATTGGCGGTATCACCCGTATCGCGAAAGTAGCGGCAACCATTGTACCAACCATGGCGCTTATCTATCTTATAGGAGCAGTTGCCGTCATTATTCCCAATGTTGGCAACATCATTCCATCTTTCGTTTCCATATTCAGCGATGCCTTCACCGGTTCGGCCGCTGCCGGTGGATTTTTAGGGGCGACCTTCGCCTATGCCTTCGATCGTGGTGTCAATCGCGGCCTGTATTCGAATGAGGCGGGACAGGGCTCTGCTCCCATAGCGCATGCGGCCGCACGCACCGACGAGCCAGCAGATGAAGGCATGGTTTCGATATTGGAACCTTTCATCGATACCATTGTGATCTGTACGATTACCGGACTGGTGATACTTTCTTCGGGCGTGTGGATGGAAAAATTCCAGAATGAGTTTCAACGCGCCGATATGGCTTTTGTTGCTGGTAGCTACGCGGAATCGAATGCTACGGATGTTGAGGAGCTATTTTCTTTTCTAAACGGTGATGAATCGAATGTCAGCGGTTATTCCGGACAGATAAATTTAGTCGCTGGTGAAGCGGTTAGCGGCAACGATTTCACTCTTCTCAATTCCAGATCTTTCGCCGAAAACGTAATTTATTCGAGAGGCGGCGAGCCAATAACCGGCACGGTGGTAGTGGCCGGTGGCCGCTTGGAAGACACCAGTGTCGAGGTCAATGGAGAATCCTTGCTACATTCTGTGCCGCTCACGACAATGGCCTTCAGCAGGGGGCTGTTCGGAGAGTTTGGTAAATACATTGTTGCTATAGGTTTGATGTTGTTTGCGTTTTCTACTGCTATTGCCTGGTCCTATTACGGTGATCGCGCGATGACCTATTTGTTGGGCCCGAAATCCATACTACCCTATCGGATAGTCTATGTTCTTGCATTTTTCTACGCCGCTCTGGCCGATACAACTATCGTTTGGAACCTCGCCTTAATTACTATTGTGCTGATGACGGTGCCTAACCTGATAGGGATATTATTTATGCACAGGGAAATGAAACAAACCGTCAAGCAGTATTGGGAGAAGACCGACCACGGTAAGCATAAAACCTGAATTGCTCAGGGTTTATGCTCAGGATTCACCAGGCAGTCTGATATTTTCGACAATTTTCTGAACTTCTGCCGGGGGCTCATCGGTGAATTTTGACACCGTATAAGCAACAGCCAGGTTGGCCATGGTTCCCAGTGTGCCTATTCCTTCCGGCGATATCCCGAACCACCAACCTTCAGCATTGTCTGCAGCTGGATTGATAAATCTGAAATAAATAATATACATCGCAGTAAAGCCGAAGCCGGCGAGCATTCCAGCGATGGCTCCTTCCTTGTTCATCCGCTTGTTAAATATTCCCATTACTATGGCCGGGAAGAAGGATGCTGCCGCCAAGCCAAAAGCAAAAGCTACCACCTGCGCGACATAGGCGGGCGGATTAATGCCAAAATAACCTGCGACTAACACCGCGATGAAAATCGATATACGGGCGTAGCGTAGCTCCTGTTTCTCGGTAATATCCGGCATGAAACTGCGTTTGAGGAAGTCATGGGCTACCGAGGTTGAAATCACCAGCAACAGGCCGGCGGCGGTAGATAGAGCTGCAGCCAGCGCACCTGCGGCCACCAGGGCCACAACCCAATTGGGCAATCCCGCGATCTCAGGATTAGCTAGCACCATGATGTCGCGATTCACCTCAAGTTCGTTTGTGTCGGGATCGCCGACATACTGAATCCTGCCATCACCATTTTTGTCATCGAAGCTTATGAGGTTAGTCGTTTCCCATTTGCTGAACCATTCCGGCATAGCTGTATATTCGATGTTGTTAACGGTGTTAATGAGATTGGTTTTTGCAAATGCCGCAACCGCCGGCGCCGTGGTGTAGAGGATGGCAATGAATACGAGTGCGTAGCCTGCTGACTTACGCGCATCCCTGACATTAGGCACGGTGAAAAAACGAATGATTACATGGGGTAAGCCAGCGGTCCCAAACATCAGTGCTGCGGTGATAAAGAACACATCCTGAGTGCTGCGATGACCGTCTGTGTAGGTGGGGAAACCTAGCTCCTGGCTGAGACCATCGAGACGGTCGAGTAAATATCCGCTGCCGTCCAGTAGTTCAGAGCCAAATCCTATTTGCGGAATAGCCTGGCCTGTCATCTGTATGGAAATAAAGATAGCAGGCACCATGAAGGCAAATATCAGGACGCAATACTGTGCAACCTGGGTATAGGTAATGCCTTTCATTCCACCCAATACCGCATAGAAAAATACTATCGCCATGCCGATCACTACACCAACTGTTATATCTACTTCGAGAAATCTGGAGAAAACGATCCCCGCCCCCTGCATCTGTCCGCAGACATAGACAAACGAAATTACGATTGCGCAAAATACGGCGATTAACCTGGCTGGTCTGGAGTAATAACGATCGCCGATAAAATCAGGCACTGTGAATTTTCCGAACTTGCGCAAGTAGGGTGCTAGTAGCAGCGCCAGCAATACATAGCCACCGGTCCAACCCATAAGATAAAACGCACCGTCTCTGCCAAGAAAGGAGATGAGTCCGGCCATGGAGATAAAGGAAGCGGCGGACATCCAGTCAGCAGCAGTAGCCATGCCGTTAGCCAGTGGCGGCACGTTACCGCCTGCTACGTAGAATTCTTTGGTGGAACTGGCTCGAGACCAGATTGCGATGCCTATATAGAGACTAAATGTCAGAAAGACAAAAACATATGTCCAAATTTGTACGCTCATTCTGACTCCCCTGCAGTTTCAGTGCTACTGACCTGGGAAGATTTCTGATTGTAACTGTCATCCAGCTTGTCCATAAGACGGATGTAAATGAGTATGAGAGCGACGAAGACAAATATCGAACCCTGCTGTGCTATCCAAAAGCCGAATTTGAATCCACCGAATTGAATGGTATCCAGCGCGTCAACGAATAGTATTCCGCAGCCAAAAGAGATAAAAAACCAGACACTCAACAAGGAGAGTACAATTTTTATATTCGCTTTCCAGTAGTTTTGGGCGCTGTTATCAGACATCGTGTGCCTCTTGTTATTATTAGCTTCTCAGCAGCTGGCGCTGCAGCTTGATTCCGTCAAATTGACGCGAAAAGATGGTATCACTTAATCACGGTACGGTATAGCCGACGAATAGTGAGACTTGTGCGCGTGACAGAAGGTTGCAAAGGACATTTTGAAGTGGTGGCGAATGAACAGAAATTAAAATAAGCTGCTTCGAATTATGGCAGTGTGAAGAGGGCTAGATACTTTTCCAGTTTCGACTTGATGGCAGCTTTCCTGGCCTCATCGGCATGCCGGTGATCGCGCTGAAATTGTCGGAGCTTCTGCCTTTCCAGCGCAGGGTGGGTCTGCAGCAGGGTGTTAATTTCTGTATCACCGGCTGTTAGTATGCTGGCACACCAGTCGCTATCACCGGTCTGGGAGGACGCTGGAATTTGAGGAGTAGCCTGCTGTCGTGCTGTTTTTTGACGATCTATGGCGCTGACAATGCCGTCATAGTCGCAAGTGCGCATTAACTTGCCAATAAATTGCCGTTGGCGCCTGCGTGCACCATGGCTTTTAGGCAGACGATTGAATTCAGCAATGGCGGCAACCAGCTTGGGGGGCAGGGGGAGTTCTTGTAGCAGAGCAGGTTTGTAGCCTGTCAGCTCTTCCCCCAGCTTTTGCATCGCCAGCGCCTCCTGCTTGCGTTGCGTCTTGCTGATCAATTCTGTTGCTGCGGTGTCGTGCCCTGACATCTACTTATGTGCTCCTTACAAATAGAAAAGCTGGGCCAATCCCAGGAAGGCGAAGAAGCCTACAGAATCGGTAACTGTAGTTAATGCCACCGAGCCGGCGAGGGCGGGGTCGATGTTCATGCGTTTTAGAAAGAGTGGCAGGTAGGTGCCAGCCAACGCAGCAATCACCAGGTTAATCATCATTGCCGCGGCGATGATGTAACTCAATGGCAAATCCCGGTACCAGGCGTAGGTAATGACGGAGATTACCAGGGCCCACACCATTCCATTCAAGATGGCGACTCCCAGCTCTCTGGTGAGCAACCAGCGACTATTGGCGGGGCTTAAATGTCCAAGCGCCTGGCTTCTAATCACCAGTGTGAGGGTCTGGGTGCCGGCAACGCCTCCCATGTTGGCGACAATAGGCATCAATACCGCCAGGTAAACCACCTGGTCGAGGGTGTCCTGAAACAAATAGATGACCAGCGATGCCACGATCGCAGTCATCAAATTTACTCCCAGCCAGAGCGCGCGGCGCCTGGCTGTCTTTACCACCGGTGCGAAGCTGTCATCCTCTTCGTCCAGGCCTGCCATGCTCATCAATGAATGCTCGGTGGTGTCGCGAATTACATCGACGATGTCATCGATGGTGATGCGACCCAGTAGCTTGCCGTTGGCATCGACTACCGGTGCCGAGACCCAGTCATGCTGTTCGAAAAGCTGGGCGACCTCAGTGGCTTCCATATCGACGGGAATGGCGTCTATATCTTCACGCATAACCTTGCGCACCGAAATATTTGGACCAGACACCAGTAGCTCGCGTAAGGGTAGTATTCCCAGAAATTCGTCGTCGCGGTTGACGACGTGGAGATTGTCAGTCATCTGCGGGATTGAATCGTGACGCCGCAAGTATCGAAGCACCAGTTCAACTGTATGACGTGGTCGCACGGTGATGGTGTCGGTGTTCATCAAGCCGCCAGCAGTGTCTTCATCGTAGGAGAGTACCGACTCTACCCGCTGGCGATCTTGCTGATCCATAGCCCGCAGCACCTGCGAGGCAACTTGCTGGGGTAGTTGCTGCAGAATGTCCGCCAGATCGTCTGTTTCCAGGCCCTCGGTGAGTTCTGCTACCTGTTCGGCGTTGAGTTCGCTAAGAAATTCAGCCTGCAGGTCTTCATTCAGATACTGAATGACCTCGCCTTCGACCTCTTTATCTATCAGCTGCCGAAGTACGCTTCTGGTTTTTGGGGGCGATGATTCGAGCAGGTGAGCTATGCCGGCGGTCGGCAGAGTTTTAATCATCTGCCTTACCTGATGCAGCGATCCGCTATCGAGCGTCTGATTCAGCTCAAGTACGCGATCCAACTGAAGTTTGGCTTCCTTAAGCTGCGGCATGTTGTCAAATTCCTGAGCTGGAGATCGGCTTGCTTCGGCAAGAACGGCGTAGTAGTGCGGTCCTGACAGGCTTGTGGGTCTCTCTGAAGTGTCCGATATTGCTGGGCTGGAGCAATTCTACCGTCAATCTACAGCCAAGAGAAACTCTGTCTGGCCAGGGCCCGAGAAATTATCACGGCAGCGGCGCTGCGGATCGGGAATTATTCGGGCTCGCCGAAGCGATCTTCAATCAAGGCGATAATAGACTTCAGAGCCTGTTCTTCGTCTGCACCATTGGCGATAATATTGAGCTCGGTATTTTTTACCGCTGCTAACATCATCAATGAGAGGATGCTTTTTCCATCAACCATTTTGCTGTGACCGATTTGAATATCACTAGCAAAGGAGGAGCTAAGTTCAACCAGTTTGGATGCAGCTCTGGCGTGTAGGCCGGCGACATTAATTATAGTTGTTTTCGCTGATAGCATGAAACATCAATATCCTATTGATCGAGCTCTCTGTGCCGCACCTGTACGTTGCTATTCTCGTTGGAGAATATTTCTCCAAGTTTCTCACACAGGTAGACTGATCGATGTTGTCCGCCGGTGCAGCCCAGGGCCACAGTAATATAGCTGCGGTTATTGTTCTCGAAGCGTGGCAGCCATTTCCGCAAGAAGGACTCTATATCTCTGGACATCTCCTGCACTTCCTCCTGTGAATCCAGAAAGGCGATCACAGGAGCGTCCAGACCGGTGAGGGCCCTTAGTGAATTATCCCAATAAGGATTTGGCAAGCAACGGACATCATAGACAATATCGGCGTCGGCAGATACCCCATTTTTGAAACCAAAGGACTGGAACAGTAATGCCAAGCCTGCTTGCTGGTTCTCCAGTAAGCGATTTATTACGGTATCACGCAACTGGTGTAACGACATTTGGCTGGTATCTATAGACAAGCTGGCCATTACCGAGATGGGTTCTAAAAGCTCAGATTCTCTGTCTATAGCTTCCTTCAGACCTACCAACTCGGAAGACAGGAAGTGTTTGCGTCGGTTTTCGCTGAAGCGTTTCAGTAGAGTCTGCCTACTGGCATCCAGAAACACAATTTCGGTGGGCAGTGCTTTTTTCTTTAACTCATTTATAATATTTGGAAATTTCTCGAGATCGGCTGAAATATTTCTGGCGTCAATACTGACGGCCACATTTGGTATGCCGGCCGTGTCTGCAGAAATTCTGTTGGCAAGCGCTGGCAGCAAACTAGCAGGCAAGTTATCGATACAGTAATACCCGCGGTTTTCGAGGATATGGAGTACGGTACTTTTGCCGGAGCCAGATCTGCCGCTGATTACAGTAAGCTTCATCGTATTTGGACTCGAACCTGCGTAAAATTCGCCAGGCTAATTATAGTGCAAACTTCGGGTAACTTAGAGGGAGATTATCTGCCTGGGGTTTACTCTAACTGGAGCTTAATTTAACCAGTAACGCCCGCCACTTGCCCGTTGTTGGCTCCCCAGTAGTTAATCGCCAGCTTGTACATATCTTCAGCTGTCCGAGTATCTCTCAATGACTGGCAGAAGTCTTTGTCATTGAATAGCTCGGCAAGACCTGCCAGTGCTTTTATGTGCTCGTTGTGCTGCAATTCCGGTACGATAAGTACAAAAAGAATATCGACGGGTTTGCCATCCGGGGTGTCAAAATCGACGGCTGTTTCAAGAGTTATCAGAGTGCCGACAATGTCCTGACATTGAGTAACACGACAGTGAGGAATTGCAATACCCTCGCCCAGACCAGTGCTTCCCAATTGCTCGCGCGCCATCAATGCGTAAAAGATTTCATCTGCTTCCAGTTGGTTCGCATTAGCTGATATTAATTCGCTTGCTGTCTTTAAAATACGTTTTTTACTGCTGCCGGAAAGCACGCAGTGGCAGCTATCCGGGGCTAAGATTTGTTCCAATTGCATTTATAGGTATTCTCGCTTTGAACAGTCTACTGTCAGCTTTCTGTAATTACTTGTGAAGAGCTGGAGCTAAAATTTTCTCAATCTATCAGACGCTTACGCTCGTTGGAGGGGGGGATAGCCAGAGCTTCTCTGTACTTGGCGATCGTGCGCCTGGCTACGTTGATACCTTTGTCGTCCAGCAGTTGGGTTATCTTGCTGTCGCTCAGTGGTTTTCTGGCATTCTCGGCAGAGATGAGCTTCCTCATAATCGCCCGGATTGCCGTCGATGAACATTCGCCTCCGCTCTTGGTTGAAACGTGGCTAGAGAAGAAATACTTCAGTTCGAAAATCCCTCGGGGCGTATGCATGTATTTTTGTGTAGTCACGCGAGAAATAGTCGATTCGTGCATGCCGACTGCTTCGGCAATATCGTGAAGAACCAGCGGCTTCATCGCTTCTTCTCCGTATTCCAGAAATCCTCTTTGGTGTTCGACGATGCGAGTGGAAACCTGCATTAGGGTTTCGTTTCGGCTTTGTAAACTCTTGATGAACCAACGGGCTTCCTGGAGATTGTCTTTCAAATAATTGTTGTCGGTACTCGAATCGGCACGTTTTACCAGCGCGGCATAGCTGTCACAAATTCTTATCTTGGGGGCAGTGTCAGGGTTTAATTCGATTTTCCACTTGCCGGTGTCCGTCTGCTTGGTAACGATTACGTCGGGTATGATATAGCTGGTGGAGGGCGGGGAGATATTGGCACCAGGGCGTGGGTCCAGACTTTCGATAACCTCGATGACATCTTGTAATTCTGCTTCCTTGAGCTTGGTGCGTCGCATCAACTGCGCATAATCGCGATTTCCAAGCAGTTTAATATAATCACGAACAACAAGCTTTGCATTAACGATGGCAATGCTTAGTTCAGCCCCTTCAAATTGATTTAATTGTATGAGCAGGCACTCAGACAGGTCTCTGTAGCCGACGCCGACCGGATCAAACTGTTGAATTCGATGTAATACCGCAAGCACCTCATCCAGTTCAATTTCAGCAGCAGGATTGAAACTAGAGAGTATTGTCTCAAGGTCTACCGTCAACATGCCATTGACATCGATAGCATCGATAATAGAGATCGCTATCGAATTGTCCTGCTCCGACATTGGGGTTAGATTCAGTTGCCAGAGCAAATGATCCTGCAGGGTATCGACTGTAGTATTACGAGACTCGAAATCCATGGTGTCAGCATCGAATGATGCTGAGGACGAATAGGTGGTTGGGTAGACGTCGTCCCAATTACTATCCACTGCCAATTCGCTCGGAACCTGCTCCTGCCAGGTATTTTCGTCATTGTCTGTCGACGTACTTTCTTCCGGCTTTGATGTCGCCAGTTCAGCAATGTTTTCACTGTTGTTGTTTTCAGTTTCGGCAGGGGGTGGAGCGTCTTCGTCATCATTGGCTTCCATCAACTCCAACATTGGGTTCGACTCCAATGCTTGATGAATTTCCTGTTGCAGATCCAGCGTTGAGAGCTGCAGAAGACGAATAGCTTGCTGCAGCTGTGGCGTCATGGTCAGTTGTTGACCGAGCTTTAGCTGCAGCGAGAGTTTCATTTAATTACTTCTGTACGCTGGATGGTTGATAAGTCTACTTTGGGTGGCGCTTTACGATCTTGATTCAGGTCATTGAGGGCAGAAGTATAGCAAGTTTCATGCCTTAATTGCATGGTCTTTTTGTCGATGAGCAATTTAGGTAATAGCTTTTAAAAAACAAACAGATAGAAAGCAGATGTGGTTCAGAGATGGACTTTCCAGAGCTAAATTTTGAATTGATCTCCAAGGTATACCGCCCGCACCTTTTCGTTATTCAATATGGCCTCGGTGTCGCCTTCCGCGATTATCTGGCCCTCGCTAACGATGTAGGCTTTCTCACAGATATCCAGTGTTTCCCTGACATTGTGATCGGTGAGGAGAATGCCGATGTCCCGCGATTTGAGGTGCTGAATGATCTTCTTGATTTCACTGACAGAAATGGGGTCGACGCCAGCAAAGGGCTCATCGAGCAAGATAAATTTAGGATCCGTGGCAAGGGTGCGAGCGATTTCGGTGCGGCGTCGCTCGCCGCCGGAAAGGCTCATTCCCTTGTTCTTGCGGATATGTCTGATATTAAACTCGTCGAGCAAGGATTCCATCTTCTTGAGTCTTGCTGCAGCGCTCAGATCGTCTCGGGTTTCCAATATCGCCAGAATATTATCTTCGACACTAAGTGTGCGAAAAATGGATGAGTCCTGCGGTAAATAGGACAGGGCACAATTGGCTCTTTGGTGTATTGCAAGTCTGGTTAGATTTTGGTCACCGCTGTGAATCTCGCCGCTGTCAGCCCTGATTAAGCCGAGAATCATGTAGAAGCAAGTGGTCTTGCCAGCACCATTAGGGCCCAATAGACCAACAATCTCACCCTGATTAATACGCAGGGAGATATCGCGAACGACTTGACGACCTTTGAAGCTTTTTGCCAGGTGGGATGCGTGCAGAGTAGCCATTAATTCGCTGGACTACTCAGTACGCCGCTGCAAGGGCCCGTCGTTTCGAAAAGCTCGGTATCGGCGAAATACTTGATTGCAACGCAGTTTGTGGTGGTTCCGGGTTGGCGCAGACTGGCGTCGCCAACAAACTCAATGATGGTTTCAATGTTGCTGGTGTAATATATGGTTTCGCTGGCCCCGAGAACGAGATCTTCACTTGTATCCAGTTGTTGCTGATAATGTGCGGGGCTGCCATTAACTGTTACTTTTAACAGTTCATCGGTAGTAAGGTTATATTCGAAAATCGCCTTGTCACCGGTAATTTGCAAACTACCCCGTGTCACTATTACTTCCTGTTCCATAGTTACTATCCGGCTATTGCCTTGCTCTTGCATTTTTAAACCACCGACCGAAGTGTAGTTCACCGGTTGGTTTTTGTCCGACTCCAGAGCGAGGGTTGATGTGGAAACCAACCCACAAACAACAAAAATCCCGATCAGCTTAGACCTATTACAATGGAGCTTCATATTTTCCTCTAATATCTGCTTTCAGAGTGATCACATCCTGACCCAAATCAGCAAACATGCCGACCCCGGTCTGTTCGATGTGCGCTGTGACTATTTTAACTGCCGCTTCAGTTTCCAGCGAATTCCGGTCGGGGTTAACAGTAAGAAATTCCGTGGAAATGACCAATGTGTTACCCGCTTCACCCCGGCTATGAACTTCAACATTTCCTGTCAAATCGATAGTTTGATCTGCGTTTCGTTGATTAGCTGAGCGCGCAGAGATTTTGCCGGAATCGGCGACTATATTCCAGCCGGATTTTCCATCCTCATAGAGTCTGATGAATGGAGCATCGAACTCGGTAATATCATCGTTAAAATGAATTTGACGATCGGCCTGCAGGGTGTAACTGATACTGCCAGTTTCGTCGTAAAGCACCGAATTAATTCCCTCGGAATAGGCGTCGAAATCGAGACCAGTCGTCTGCAGGTTTATATCGGATTCAGTAGTAGTGGCGTCAAAGCTGCTAATCCCGATAAACAGGGCGGTAGCAATCAATCCTGGGATAAGAAGCATGGAGAGGCGTTGCATTTCGGAGGCTCCTTCGTTCTCTCAGAATCAGCTGTTCTCTTGGCGACAGCTTATCACGGATTGCAAACATGAGTTGGGTGAGGGGCTAAGTGCTAATGGAAACGCAGTGCCGGGAGCCTGGCACGAGATCTTAGTCTGAGACGAAGGCTGCGTATTTATTCTGGGATTTTAGCAGGAAATCGCTAATCTCTCTTACCGCACCCATGCCGCCAGCCGCTTTGGTGACGGCATCCGCCGCCGCAGTCAGTTCCGGGTGTCCCTGGGGCACGGAAAACCCGAGTCCGACGGTTTTAATTACGGGCAAGTCCGGCAAATCATCACCTACATAGCAGATCTGTGCGCTATCAAGGCCTGTTGCTGTCATGATTTCAGCCAGCGCCTGCAATTTATCCTCACGGCCCTGGTAAAGTATTTCGATACCCAGATCGTGTGCCCGTTTTTCCAGTAAGACAGACGTGCGTCCGGTTATAATTCCAACCTCTATGCCAACACTCATCAGCATTTTGATGCCATGACCATCGAGGGAATGGAAGGCTTTGATTTCTTCACCCGAGTTGGAAAAATACAGGCGACCGTCAGTGAGTACACCATCGACATCAAGCAGAAGTAAACTTATGTTTTTAGCCGCCGCTGTAAGCGACTCCAGTTCAATATTTAATTTCATACTCATCTGAACTACTCCCGCACTCCTAAACCACGTTAGCCTGAAGCAGATCGTGCATCTTAACGATGCCGGCAATAGTATTGTCATCATCTTTCACGATGAGCACATAGATATTTGACTCTTGCATGAGTCTCGCTGCTTCGGCGGCCAGGGCACCGGACGAGATGGATTTATATTTTGTAGACATCACATCTTCGATTTTTGTGCTTTGAATGTTTCTTCCAGAATCCAGTGTTCGCCGGAGGTCACCATCAGAAAACACACCAAGCAGATTACGGTTGTCATCGATAATCGTGGTAAGACCAAAGCCCTTTGTGCTCATCTCCAGCAAAGCGTCGCTCAGAGGGGTGCCAACACTGACGCTGGGAATGCTATCTCCATCATGCATCACGTCTTGCACCTTAACTAGCAAGCGTCGACCCAGCTTGCCGCCAGGATGTGAAATCTCGAAGTCATCACGGGTAAAGCCCCTAGCTTCCAATAATGCCATTGCCAAGGCGTCTCCGAGTACCAATGCAACCGTAGTACTGGATGTAGGAGCGAGACCCAAAGGGCAAGCTTCTGTGGCCACAGAGGCGTCAAGTCGTGCATCGGCGACAGTTGCGAGTTCGGAGTCGATGTCTCCGGTAAGGCAGATAAGAGTTATATTTTTTCGTCTTAATACAGGCAGCAGGGCTGTAATTTCTGCGGTCGCGCCGGAATTTGATATGGCCAGGACAACGTCGGTATCAGTAATCATGCCGATGTCACCATGACTTGCTTCTGCCGGGTGTACATACATTGCGGGAGTACCGGTACTGGCCAGGGTTGCAGCAATTTTTTTGCCGATGTGGCCGGATTTTCCCATGCCCGTCACCACGACTCGGCCCTGGCATTTCAGAATCAATTCACAGGCGGTGTCGAATTCAACATCGATGCGCGTGAGTAATTCAGCCACTGCATTCTTCTCAATTTCGATGGTTCTGATTGCGCTGGCTACGTGGCGGCTCATGATGCTTGTTGCGGTCCCCTGAGTGAGAGCTTTGTGGTGATTATACTTGTAGGAACATTACCGTAAACCAGACACAGTAAATTGACAAGAAGGCAGCACCATATTTGCGCCCTATCATCTTGCCATTCTTTACCGCCCGATAACAGAAGAAGGTCATCAGCAGGGTTAGAATCAAGACGGCTGTGTAATCTCGGGCCACCAGCGCAAATTCGACAGGCTCTGGAGCGATGAGGCCGGGAAAAGGCAGTACCACCAATAGATTTAGAATGTTTGATCCAACGATGTTGCCAATAGCAAGATCGTGGTGGCCTTTAAGAACACAAGTCACTGACGCGGCCAACTCGGGTAGGCTGGTGCCCAGAGCCACTACGGTAAGGCCGATTATCGCCGTAGAAACGCCAAGAGATTCGGCTATAGATGAGGCGGCCGCCACCAATGCTTCAGCGCTTAGCACTAACAAAGCCAGGCCGAGAATTAAATAGGCCGCGGCCTGCAGGTTTTTGACCGTCGTCATCTCGGGTTCCGTTATAGCAATGGCGGATCCTGTCCTTACTCTTTTCCTGAACAGCTTGTAGCCGAAGAAAGCGGTAATTGCAATGAGGATGAAAGCGTCGAAATATCCCAGGTAAAGATCGATGAGCAAGACGCCGGTAACAACTGTCACCAACAGCAACGCCGGGATTTCTTTGTGGATGAGGGTCTCGGGAGGCTTCAACGGACTGATGAGAGCAGCCACCGCAAGTGCGACTCCAATGTTGAAGAGATTCGAGCCCAGAGCGTTGCCTATTGCCAACTCCGGGGTGTTGTTCAGGGCGGCGACGGCGGAGGAGAAAATCTCAGGAGCCGAGGTGCCGAAGGCTACGATTGTGAGACCGATCATTAGCTCAGACATCCCGAGATTTCGGGCAAGGCCAGAGGCTCCAAATACGAACTTGTCCGCTCCCCAGATCAAACCAATAAATCCGAGGACGATAAAGGCCGTGTCAATCAGCATAGGCGATGAAGTCTTAGTGCTTGCGAGGAAGCGAACAATTAGAAGGGTCTTTGTCGTGCTTTGCAAGTAATAATTTATTGAACTGCCCATTTGATGTAAACTGGCTGCCTCGTGTCAGGGCTCAGTCCGCATTAAGGTCTCCTTACTTATAGTTAGTAATGATAGTTGGTAATGATTTATTTTACCGCCAGCGGCGATATGCTTCACGACAGACACAATTGAGAGATAAGCAGATGAAATCACTAAAGAAAACCGCATTAACCTGGGCTTTGGTACTGACCTTGCCAGGGTTGGTGTATGGGCAGGCACTGTCAGCGGTGCAAACCGCAGAGTTAGGCGTCGAGGCGCTGCTGCAGTCAGTGTCCCAAACCAAGCACTTATTTTTAAGTGACCGGGATCAGTATTTCTCTGAAATAGAACAGGTGCTGTCCAGCTTTGTTGATTTTAACGCCGTCGCCACGGTGGTCATGTCGCGTTATGCCAGCGCAGCCACGGTAGAGCAAACACAGCACTTCGCGGATATTCTCAAAACTACTTTGACGCGTTTCTATGGCGCCGCGCTGGTTTCCTATAACGGCGAAGGCCTGGTGTTTCTGCCGCCCGGCAATCCGGCTACCGATCCTCGTGCCGATACCGTGGTTGGCATGGAGTTGCAAGGCGACACTAATCTTAGTTTGCAGTACCAGATGTTTCTCAATGATAATGATGAGTGGAAATTGAAAAATATCAGCCTGGCCGGAATTAATCTGGGTCGTCAGTACTTTACACAATTTTCCGCGTTGATGTCTCAGCATGATAACGATATTAATTCGGTTTTGGATAACTGGAAGTAGTTCGGGGTTCTGGATTGGAAACTGATCAGATAAGACAGGTGCTCATTGCCGAATTGCCGGACTGTGAGATCAGCGTCGAGGGTGGTGATGGCAAGTACCTGGTGACGGCCGTGGGGGAGGTGTTCGAGGGCCTGAATGCAGTGAAGCGGCAGCAGGCGGTCTATCGAATTCTCAATGAATATATTTCCAGTGGAGCTATCCACGCAGTCACCATGCGCTTGACGACCGCTGCAGAGCGTGGCGCCTCGTAAATAACTATGGATAAACTTTTAATAAATGGCGGTGTAAGCCTAAAGGGCGAAATTCGCATTGCCGGAGCAAAGAATTCGGCGCTGCCTATTCTTGCCGCCACCTTGCTCACTCACGAAACTGTGAAGGTCTGCAATCTGCCGCATTTGTACGATATTACGACCATGATTGAGTTGATGGGTTGCCTTGGGGTTGAACCCATCGTCGACGAAAAACTAAACGTGGAAATTAATAGCAGTTCGATTAAACATTTCAATGCGCCTTACGAGCTGGTTAAAACCATGCGCGCTTCTATCCTGGTATTAGGACCATTATTGAGCCGTTACGGACGTGCTGAAGTGGCATTACCCGGGGGTTGTGCCATCGGTAGCCGTCCGGTGAATTTGCACATCAGCGCGCTACAGGCTATGGGTGCCGACATCACCGTTGAAAATGGCTATATCAAGGCTTCGGTGCAAGGAAAATTAAAAGGTGCTCACATTTTTATGGATCTGGTTACCGTTACCGGTACCGAGAATGTGATGATGGCAGCGACTCTGGCCAAGGGTCAGACTATCATCGAAAATGCGGCAAGAGAGCCTGAAGTTGTGGACCTGGCCAATTGCCTGATAGCGATGGGGGCCGATATTTCAGGGCAGGGCACTGACACTATCGTCATTAATGGTGTCGATGAATTGAAGGGTTGCACCTATTCGGTAATGCCTGACCGAATAGAGACAGGAACCTATCTTATCGCCGCCGCGGCCACCCGTGGTCATATCAAAGTAAAAGACACCCAGCCCAATATCCTGGAGTCGGTGTTGAGCAAACTCGAGCTGGCTGGAGCCGAGATAAAGGTTGGAGAGAACTGGATAGAATTGAACATGCATGGGAAACGACCACAGGCGGTATCGCTGCGGACAGCACCTTATCCGGCATTTCCCACTGATATGCAAGCACAGTTCACCGCTCTGAATTCGGTGGCGAACGGCACTGGTTCAATCACAGAAACTGTTTTTGAAAATCGCTTTATGCATGTCCACGAGATGAACCGAATGGGCGCATCGATTCGCGTCGAAGGCAATACCGTCATTGTTGACGGCGTGGAGGCATTAAAAGGAGCGCCGGTTATGGCTACCGATCTGCGGGCGTCTGCCAGCCTGATTATTGCCGGTTTGGTTTCCGAAAATGAGACCACGGTCGATCGTATCTATCATATTGACCGCGGCTATGAATGTATTGAAGAGAAGTTACAACTTTTAGGCGCGAAGATTCGCCGTATTCCATCCTGACACGTCGATGCTTGCCGGCAGAGCAGCCGGTCAAAGGCCCCCACGAACAATGAAATCATCTCAACTTGTTATTGCCCTAACGAAAGGACGAATTCTGGAAGAAGTGCTGCCGCTATTTGAGCAGGCTGGCATCACGCCCGCTGAAAACATTTTCGCAAGTCGCAAATTGATCTTTGATACCAATATGGAGAATGTAAGGTTGATGGTCATACGCGGTTCCGACGTGCCTACTTATGTTGAATTCGGTAGCGCAGATATTGGCGTTGTAGGAAAAGACTTGCTGCTTGAATACGGTGGCGAAGAGTTTTACGAACCGCTGGACCTGAAGATTGCAGCCTGTCGTTTAATGACTGCCGAGCCTATCGGGGCGCAATTCGGTGCCGGCAGATTGAAAGTGGCTACCAAATTCACCAATATCGCCAAACAATACTTTGCCGAGCAGGGCAAGCAAATAGAACTTATCAAGTTAAATGGCGCTCTGGAGTTAGCACCGTCGATGGGGCTGGCTGATTGTATAGTCGATATTGTGGACACCGGCAAGACTCTCACAGCAAATGGGCTTGAGCCCCGAGCATTGATCGCCGATGTCAGTTCGCGGATAATCGTCAATAAGGCCTCGATGAAAATTAAGAACGGCATCATTCGAGACATTCTGGACAAATTACGTGCTGCCGTGGATGCCAGCTAAAAGCTGCGGCTTAATCCTGTCTTTTGACAACAGTTTGAAACTAGTAACTTCTACTCAGTAATAATATGAATTCCAAAATATCGAAAATTACTCGACTTGTGGCTGCAGATTCGGATTTTTCTGAGCAGCTGCAGCGCATGCTGCGCCGGGAAATGCTGGTGGCAGAAGAGGTAACAAGAACCGTCGACGCTATTCTTAAGGACGTGCGGACCAGAGGCGATCAAGCGGTGCTTGACTACACCCGGGAATTTGATGGTTTCAAAGCCAGCGCCATGGAAGCTTTGTGTGTCAATCGGGCGCAGATGCAGACATCTCTGGATAACTTGCCCGATCGGCAACGACAAGCACTGGAGCATGCGGCGCAAAGAATTCGCAGTTACCATGAAAGACAGAAACAGGAATCCTGGCAATATCAGGAAGCCGATGGTTCTATCTACGGACAAAAAATTAGCCCGCTGGAGCGAGTGGGAGTGTATGTGCCTGGTGGCAAGGCGAACTACCCCTCTTCAGTGCTCATGCTGGCGATACCTGCGACCGTGGCCGGTGTTAAGGAAATTATTGCGACGGTGCCTACTGCCTATGGCCCCGAAGGAGATTTGATTTTCGCGGCGGCCGCGCTGGCGGGTGTAGATAAAATATTTACCATCGGTGGTGCCCAAGCAATCGCCGCCCTTGCCTACGGCACCGAATCGATACCCCGGGTTGACAAGATCACCGGTCCCGGCAATCTATTCGTGACGGTTGCCAAGAAACAAGTTTTTGGCGAGGTGGGAATAGATATGATTGCCGGCCCGTCTGAGCTAACAATTATTTGTGACGGTAGCTCGGACCCGGATTGGATCGCTATGGATCTCTTTGCCCAGGCAGAACATGATGAGCAGGCTCAATCTATTTTGATTTCTAACAGTGCCGAATTTCTGGATCAGGTGATTGCCAGTATTTCGCGTTTGCTACCCGAGATGGAGAGAAAGTCCATCATTTGTGAATCACTGCAAAATCGGGGCGTTTTCATTCAGACAAAAGATCTGGAGGCTGCAGCCGTAGTTAGCAATCTGATTGCACCGGAACATCTTGAATTGTGCGTGCGAGACAGCGAACAGCTGCTTCCCTTAATCGATCACGCAGGGGCAATATTTATTGGCAATTACAGTGCGGAAGCGTTGGGTGATTACTGTGCCGGTCCCAGCCATGTACTGCCTACATCCGGTACTGCCAGATTCTTCTCGGTACTGGGTGTGTATGACTTTCAGAAACGCAGCTCGATCATCCATTGTTCGCCGGAGGGAGCTGGAGTGCTCGCGCCAGTTGCCGCTGAATTAGCACGCAATGAGGGGCTTCATGCCCATGCTCGCTCTGCGGAGTATCGTCTTAACGCGCTCAAGAAATCTGCATCCGACTGACGCTGGGATTACACAACATACGAAGACATGAATCTGGTGCTCGGTGCAGTGACCGTCGCCCGCAGGGCCGAATAATTGCTCCTGCATTTTCGGCATTTCCGCCATCCCTGGCGGTCAGACTGGCGTCGAGCCTACAGGGATACGACGCACATGGATGTGCTAGTGTCGCGGGAGGCAGGATGCCGGGAGCGACGTCACGGCGTGTCACGGAAGTGAGTACCAGATTCATGTCTATCACCGAATTAGGCTCAACTGGCTGAGTAACGATACTGCGTTACTAGGGTTCTATTATGATCGCCTGCCCAAAGCCCAGGGTCGTGGGAAAATCGAAGGTTTGGCCGTCTCTGTAGACCTGCACGATGATGGTGTCGCCGGGTTTCTTGTTGCGCACTTCCAACATGATGTTTTCCCCATCTATCACCGGCGTTGCTTCTACCCGGGTTATGACATCACCAGGCCTGATGCCAGCGCGCCTGGCGGCGCCGCCCTGGTCGACACTCTCCACCAGCATGCCTCTGATATGGTCAACGCCAAAGAAAATTTGACTGGATTGGGCGTTTAACGCCTCCCCGGTAAGCACGCCGAGATAGCCGGAGTTTCCCTGAATAGCCTGCTCCACCATGGCCTCCATAGAATTTACTGCGATGCTCGCCGGTGTGGCAAAACCTATGCCTTCAAAGTTGCCAGATTCAGAAAAGATTGAGGAATTAATGCCGACAAGTTTGCCGTTGCGATTAACCAGAGCGCCACCGGAGTTGCCCGGATTAATTGCAGCATCGGTCTGAATAATTGACAGAGAAGTATCGGGGTTGTTCGTTAGCGCGCTGACAATGCCCTGGGATACAGATTGGCCTATATTCCTAGGGTAGCCAATAGCGAAAACCAGGTCACCCACTTCGAGTTCCTGTTCGTTGCCAATTTCAATAGGGGACAGGTCATCCATGTTGATATGTAATACGGCCAGGTCGTTTGCCTCGTCCCATGCAACCACAGTCGCAGGTGTTCTACGGCCATCGTTCAGGGTTACTTCGGTATCGAAGGCATTAAACAAAGTATCTACAACATGAAGGTTGGTGAGAATAAAACCTTGGTCACCAACGAGTACACCCGAGCCGAGGCTGAGTTTTTCGCCCAGATACAAGTTTAGCCGGTCCTCGGATTCGCGTTCGATGGATTCCACGTTAACACTGGTAGCGTTAATGCTGACAACAGAGGGTGCGGCCATTTTGATAGCATCGGCAAACGAAATCTGCGGGGGAGCAGGAGGTTGGTATTGCGGAATGCTCAGCCGTTGTTCGCTCAGAAGCTGTAGCTGTTGATATTGCAAAATAACCAGCGCGAGCAGAATGCCGGAGACCGTGGGCCAGCCCATAAATTGAAGAATTTTGGTGAAACGGGCCATAGGTTTGCGCCTGATTTTGCAGCAGCAGCACTGTGTTATGATTTGCTGTTTAGCCAAATATACAGCGTTGTAGGGGCAGATTCCAATGACAGTGAGCCTAAAAGCGATTGAGGCAGAGCTCAGGCAATTACTTAAGCCAGAGCAATTTGCTGACTATTGTCCAAATGGCTTGCAGGTTGAGGGTCGTCCGAACGTCAAAAAAATTGTCAGCGGTGTGACAGCGAGCCGCGAGTTGATTGCTGCTGCAAGCGCCGAGAAGGCCGATTTGCTGCTGGTGCATCACGGTTATTTCTGGCGTGGGGAAGATCAAACGATTACCGGACTGAAGAAGGCACGCATCGAGATGCTGCTTGAAAACGGCATGAGCCTGGTGGCATATCACCTGCCTTTGGATGTGCACAGTGAACTGGGAAACAATGTACAACTGGCCAGGGTGCTGGGCTTTGAAATTCAAGCGGAGATGGGCAGGCAGAACAACCACCCAGTTGGCCTGATCGGATCTGTCAAACGTCCGCTGGGCGGTGTCGAATTTCAGCAATTATTAACCGATCGATTAGCCAGGGCGCCATTGCATATCCCGGGTGTGGCGGAGAAAATCTCCACGGTAGCCTGGTGTACTGGGGCCGCACAGAATTACATAGAGCTGGCGGTGGCAGCGGGTGTGGATGCATACATCAGCGGTGAAGTATCCGAATCCACTGTGCATATTGCGCGGGAATCAGGGTTACATTTTTTTGCTGCGGGACATCATGCAACAGAAAAATATGGGGTGCAGGCGTTAGGCGATTATCTGGCTGACAAGTTCCCCCTGGTTCACCAGTTCATTGATATCGATAATCCAGCCTAGCAGGCTGTTGAAAAACTTTCAGCCGGCACGATACCGCGTTAAAACCTGGCTTAAAATGCTCATTTACGGCGTGTAAACTCCGCTTTTTCGCCATATTTTGCCTTGTCTCGCACTCGCCTGAGAGCTTTTCAACAAGCTGCCAGGGCCGCTATTGCTAAATAATACCCTCAGTTTCCATCAATTTAATAAGCTGATTCAAACACTCTTCCGGCGATATCTCTGCTGTATTCAATTCCAGATGGGTGAGGGAGGGTGGTTCGTAGGGAAATGAGAGCCCGGGTATATCTGCAGAAGTTGAGCCTTCTGCGGCAGCATACAAACCGCTGGGATCTCGCTGCATGCACACTTCCAGAGGTGGGTTCAGGTAGATGATATAGCAGTTATCCTTGCCAATGACGCTTAGCGCGTGTGCACGGGAGTCCTCGTTGGGCGCTACAAACGACGCACAGCAGATGACACCGGAATCATTGATAAAGCGCGCGATGTGAGCACTGCGTCTTAAGTTTTCGGCCCGCCCCTCGGCGTCATGGGGTAAGTCTTTGCTGATGCCAAGGCGCATGGTTTTGCCATCGAGTACGGTGCTTACTCGCCCGCGATCGAACAATATCCGTTCCAAGCCGTGAGCAAGGGTAGATTTGCCTGAACCGGAAACGCCGATAAACATGATAGTTGCGGGCTTCTGTCCATAGCGGACGGCACGTTCCTCCTTGGTGACGTGAACATTGCTTGGTGCTGCGCTGCTGGCTTGTGTATGCTGCTCGCAATCAATCATACCGCCACCGACGGTGACATTGCTCAAACGGTCGATAACAATAAAATTGCCGGTGGTGCGATTGTCTTTATAGGCATCGAAGCAAACTTGTAATTCTAGGTTGACTTGCACCAGTCCAATTTCGTTAAGTTTCAGTTCCGGGGCCGGTTTACGTTGCAGGGTATTGACGTCTATCCGATTACGAATCGTAGCTATCTTTCCGCTTAACATGCGAGTGCCAAGTTTGAAGTCATACAGCTTGCCTGGCAGCAGTGGCGCCTCAGCCATCCATACCAGTGTCGCATCAAAGCTGTCCCTACTTATAGGCAAATTATCCGGGTGCGCCAACACGTCGCCACGGCTTACATCGATTTCATCTTCCAGAGTGAGAGTGATCGCCATCTCGGCATGAGCGAGTTCCAACTCTTCATCGAATGTGACGATGGATTTGACATGGCTGGTTTTGCCGGAGGGGAGAACAATAATCTCATCACCTTTTCTTACTACTCCCGACCCCACTGTGCCGCAGAATCCCCTGAAATTCAGGTTCGGGCGATTTACATACTGGACCGGCAAACGGAAGTCAGAAAAGTTTCTGTCTTCTGCGATTTTCACCGTC
Source organism: Gammaproteobacteria bacterium (assembly GCA_963694865.1). Taxonomy (GTDB): domain Bacteria; phylum Pseudomonadota; class Gammaproteobacteria; order Pseudomonadales; family Pseudohongiellaceae; genus UBA9145. Next base: position 60,438 of record CAVOFA010000001.1, read on the forward strand.
TCAAGAATTGACATGAGCGGGTCACCCTCGTACCAGGGCATTAGCTCGCTGGCATTGACCACATTGTCTCCGTTAAGGGCAGACAGAGGGATGAAGAGTATATCCGCCGGATCCAGCTTTTGGGCAAACTCGGTATATTCCATTTTGATTGTTTCGAAGACCTGCTCTTCATATCCCACCAGGTCCATTTTGTTGACGGCTACGATGATGTGTTTGATACCCAGCAGCGACGCGATAAAGCTGTGTCTTTTGGTCTGAGACTGTATGCCATTTCTGGCGTCGATGAGGATTATGGCAAGGTCGCAGGTTGATGCGCCTGTCGCCATATTACGAGTGTATTGTTCGTGTCCGGGAGTATCGGCGATTATGAATTTACGCCGCGCGGTCGAAAAATAGCGATACGCAACATCGATAGTGATGCCTTGTTCGCGTTCTGCCTGCAAGCCATCTACTAGCAGGGCGAGGTCTATTTTCCCACCGGTAGTTCCCGATTTTACGCTGTCGGCCTCTATAGCCGCCAGCTGATCTTCATAGATCAATTTTGAATCGTGCAAAAGACGGCCAATCAGCGTGCTCTTGCCGTCATCGACACTGCCGCAGCTTAACAGGCGTAATAATTCCTTGCGCTCATGTTGGGCAAGATAAGCATTGATATCGGTACTGATTAGTTCAGATTGATGAGACATAGTGCGTGGTTTCTGTTTTTACTCAAACTAGCTGGAGTTAAAAATATCCTTTGCGTTTTTTCTCTTCCATAGATCCCGCCTTGTCCGAATCGATCAGCCGTCCCTGCCGTTCTGAACTGGTGGCGAGAAGCATTTCCTGGATTATTTCAGGCAGGGTGGTGGCCGTTGATTCCACGGCTCCGGTCAAGGGGTAGCAGCCCAGAGTACGAAAACGAACAGTTTTTGTCTCAATTTTCTGATTTTTCCCAATTGGCATACGGTCGTCGTCTACGAGGATGTCGATGCCGTCGATATTTACCACTGGCCGAGGTTTAGCGAAATACAGAGGCACAATATCGATGTCATTGAGGTGGATGTATTGCCAGATATCAAGCTCGGTCCAGTTTGAAAGAGGAAAGATTCGTATGCTCTCTCCCTTGTTGATCTTGCAGTTATAGAGATTCCACAGCTCAGGTCGCTGATTCTTTGGATCCCAACCGTGATTCTTGTCTCGAAAAGAAAATACCCGCTCCTTGGCCCGTGATTTTTCTTCATCACGGCGGGCACCACCGAAGGCGGCATCGAATCGATACTTGTCGAGGGCCTGTTTCAATGCCTGGGTCTTCATGATGTCGGTGTGCTTTTCACTACCGTGGGTGAAGGGGCCAATGCCGGCGTCAACTCCCTCCTGATTTGTGTGGACGATAATGTCCAGCCCGAGCTTCTTGATCTGCTGGTCGCGAAATTCGATCATCTCGCGAAATTTCCAGGTGGTGTCGACGTGCATCAGGGGAAAAGGAGGCTTGCCCGGATAGAAGGCCTTCAGGGCAAGATGCAACATTACCGCGGAATCTTTGCCGATGGAATAAAGCATTACCGGTTTATCAAATTCAGCCACAACCTCTCGCATTATATGGATGCTTTCTGCTTCGAGTTGTTTCAGGTGAGTGAGGTTGTATTCGGACATGGGGTTACGTCATCATTGCCTAAGGCTTACGATTGGCGGATTAAAAGGTGTATTAGTTCGCTTCAGTTTATTGATTGCCAGACTGCGCAGGACTTTCCTCGTTACTGATGGCTTTCGACTTGTCCAATCCAAAATCTTCAGCTAATGCACCTTTTTGTTCAGGATTTTGCTTTGCAGCGTAGTCCTTGGGAGGAAGCAGTCCGCTGGTCTCTTGGCCGTTGTTATTGCTGTCAAATACAGCATCGGAGCTGGCTGGCAATAATTTGCTGGCGACTTCCAGGGAGCACAGATCCTGTGCGCCAGTTGCCAGGTGCTGATACACTTCTTTGTAGCTTTCCGTCATGTGTTGCACTAACTCCGCTGTCATACTGAAATGATCGCTGACACTGTCTTTGTAGTCGATATGATTTTCTTTCAAGCTGCGGATTTGGTTTTCCAACTCATGCACGCGGGACGGGCTGGTGTTTAGACGACTCGCAAAAACGACGCCGATCACGATGCCAACTGCCAGACAAGCCATTGCTACTAACCAAATCATCGGGACTACTGCCTCTTTTTAGTGCCTCACTCTGCGCACCGGGTACCTACAGTGGGGACAATCAGAATTCAAATTATACATTAAAATCGCCGTGCCGCCGTATTAAGTTTGAGTTGAAAGGCTCTGGCAGGAAGGCTGCAGATGTGTTCTTACGGTGGTTTCCAACGGCAAATATCCATAAAATGCCACAGCTCCCCTTGCGAACAGGATACACAGATAGCCGTCATGAACCCGTTACAGAGATATCAGAAAGAACTTGATGAGGGCATGATCTCAGAAGATGCAGAGCAGCGGCGCGTGGTTGCGCAGCTGCAATTGCTGTTTACAAAGCTGATAAGCCGAGCCGATGCCAGACCTGATTTTCGCGCTGTTGTTTTGAATTGGTTCGGTAGCGGTGGGCATCGCGACTTCGATGTTAAAGGAATATATCTCTGGGGCGGTGTCGGTAGGGGCAAAACCTATCTCATGGATTTGTTCTACGACAGCCTACCTTTCGAGAGAAAATTGAGGACGCATTTTCATCGCTTCATGCAGAGAGTTCACAATGAGTTGACGCGGTTGCAGGGATGCAAGAATCCCCTTGAAATAATCGCGGATCAAATTGCAGCGGAGGCTCTGGTGGTCTGTTTCGATGAATTTTTTGTCCTCGATATCGCCGATGCGATGATTCTATCGGGGTTGTTCGAGGCATTGTTCGAGCGTCATGTTGTGCTGGCCACCAGTTCGAATATTCAGCCGCAGAGGCTCTATGAAAATGGACTGCAACGAGAGCGATTTTTACCGGCTATAGAGTTGATTAAACAGCACACCAATGTGATCGAAATACTCCCCGGCACGGACTATCGCCTGCGCAGTCTGAGCCAGGCGACCCTGTACCACTGTCCCATTAGCGCCGCTACCGAGGCGCTGCTACGGCAGAGTTTTTATGCGCTTGCTCCCGACAAATCCGAGATTCACGAGCGCGAGCAAATTGAAATTCTCAAGCGCCCCCTGCAAACGATTTATTGTGCTGACGATGTCGTCTGGTTTGAGTTCACGCAATTGTGCGACGGACCCAGGTCTGCGTTCGACTACGTGGAAATTGCCAAGCTCTACCATGCCGTCTTGCTAAGCGACGTGCCTCAGCTTGATTACAATCATGATGACCAGGCGCACCGCTTCGTCAGCCTGGTCGATGAGCTCTATGACCGCCGGGTGAAGCTGATTATAGCCGCTGCGGTACCCATCCAGGCACTTTATACAGGAGCGAACCTGGCTTTTGCTTTTGAGCGAACTCGTTCAAGGTTAGTGGAAATGCAATCACACGATTATCTGTGCAGCGAGCACCGGGGGTAAAACGACCTGGTAATTGCGGGGCATAAATCGGCTTTGCCGGCACGCTTTCAAAGCCGCTGTTGTTTAGCATTTGCGCATCGTCAGCAGGCTAGACTACGCGAGGTAAAAACTGTCATTTAGCCCGGATTTCGCTTGAATAATCGATGCCGAATCGGTAGTATTCGCGCTCCTTAATGTAAAGCCCTTTGAATGTCCAATGAAAACCTATAGTGCAAAGCCTTATGAGGTTGAACAGAACTGGCTGCTTGTAGATGCAGAAGGCCAGACCCTGGGTCGTATGGCCGCATCGATAGCGACTCGTTTGCGTGGCAAACACAAGCCCGAATACACCCCTCACATTGATACTGGTGATTTCGTCGTAGTGATTAATGCTGACAAAGTGAAAGTCACTGGTAATAAGGCTAAAGGTAAGATTTATCATGCCCACTCAGGCTTTCCTGGCGGGCTCAAGTCAATTTCTTTCGAAAAGTTGCTGGACAAAGCCCCTGAGCGAGTCATCAAACTTGCAGTGAAAGGTATGCTTCCCAAGAATCCATTAGGGCGAGCAATGTTCAAGAAGCTGAAAGTCTACGCCGGTGCAGAACACCCGCACGGGGCGCAGCAACCTGTAACCGTACAATTTTAAAGAGGTTCGAATTAGCAATGTCTGCAACTCAATACTACGGCACTGGCCGCCGCAAGACTTCGACAGCAAGGGTCTACCTGACTGGCGGTAGTGGAAATATTACGGTTAATCGGCGCCCACTCGACGGTTATTTTGGTCGCGAAGTTGCCCGCATGATTGTCCGCCAGCCACTGGAATTGGTCGAAATGGTTGAAAAGTTCGACATCAACGTTTCCGTAAGAGGTGGCGGCAGCTTCGGTCAAGCCGGCGCTATCCGTCACGGCATAACACGGGCTTTGATGCAATACGACCTCGATTTAAAGCCTACACTGCGAAAGGCCGGATTTGTTACTCGTGACGCCCGTGAAGTCGAAAGAAAGAAGGTTGGCTTGCGGAAGGCTCGTAAGAAGCCACAGTTTTCCAAGCGCTAATCATGATATAGCAGAGAAAGGCGTCGACTCATGCAGTGAGATCGACGTTTTTTTTGATTCGAAAATATTTATTTTCTTTTAAATATCAGCGAGATACACGTTGTTTTCGAGTGTTGTCGACTTGAAAAAAATTGCAAAATTGACTAGAATCACCACGGTTTGCCGGCCCCTCAGGAGTTAGCCACCCGGAATTACAGTATTCGAGCCCCCCATCACCAAACAGATGTCGGGCCGATTTAATTTAGTTTGTTCTCGAGGAGAAAAATACGGTGACTGACGACAGCATTAATGCTGGCCGTAGGCGATTTTTAGTGGGATCAACATCAGTTGTAGGAGCCACCGGGGTCGTTGGGGCTGCTGTCCCATTTATAGGTTCATGGAACCCCAGTGCCAAGGCGCGAGCCGCTGGAGCGCCAGTACGAATATACATAAGTCGCCTGCAAGATGGTGAGATGTTGGGTCCGATCCCAGCCTGGCGCGGACGCCCGATCTTTGTTGTTAAACGCAATGCAGAAGTACTTAGTGCTCTCAACGAAGATCCGGATCGATTGACTGATCCAGATTCGGAACAACCTGAGCAGCCTGACTACGCCCAAAATGAATACCGCTCCCGTTCTCCTGAGATCATGGTATTGGTTGGTCTGTGCCCGCATCTGTTTTGCTCTCCTACACCCCATATTGAGTTACGACCCCAGAGTTTCGACGCAGAGTGGCGCGGCGGTTTCTTTTGTCCCTGTCACGGTTCTCGATTCGATCTGGCGAGCCTGTTAGAGCCAGGCGGCAGGAAATTGGCGCCTGGGTTTCTTGCATTTTTGGCTGTTCTCTACATCCTGACATTCTTATTGGGTCGGGAATTTTCCAAAGATTACCATTGAAGCGTTTTACCGATTAGCCAGTATTTAAGAATAAGTAATTTAACATTCTGAACTTAAGGAAAAACTATGGGTGTGGTCGCCAAAAGATCTTCCATGATATTTTATTCGGACGGAACGAGCCACTATAGTCATAGAGTGCGCATCGTTTTGGCAGAAAAAGGTGTAGCAACTAAAACCATCGATGTAAATGCGGATGACAAGCCGGAAGATCTTGCCAGCTTGAATCCCTATAATAATTTGCCGACCCTGGTTGATCGCGATTTGGTCCTCTATGAGGCCAACATCATGATGGAGTACCTCGATGAGAGGTTTCCTCACCCCCCCTTGTTTCCGGTTTATCCGGTGGCAAGAGCCCATAGCAGGCTCTGGATCCATCGCATCAAGAAAGATTGGTGTAGCTTGGTAGACCCCATCATGGCCGGTGATGGTACTCCGGCGCAGCTGGATAGGATGCGTACCGAGTTACGTGAGAGCCTGATATCAATAGCACCTATTTTCGGTGAAAAGCCCTATTTCATGAGTGATGATTTCACTATAGTCGATTGCTGTGTAACGCCAATCTTATGGCGCCTGCAGGTAATGGGAATAAAGCTTCCGAAAAACAAAACCACCAAGCCGTTATTGGCATACCGTGATCGTCTGTTTGAAAGAGATTCGATATTGGCAAGTTTTTCTGAACAGGAAAAGGAGATGGTCTAATACGGGCAGTCGCCGAACGTGGAGTGTTTTCGATGACGATGAGCTCTAGCCGACCGTATATATTGCGTGCGCTCTATGATTGGATTTTAGAGAACGAATGCACGCCTTACATTCAGGTTAATGCGTTTGTGGCAGATGTGGAAGTTCCTCAGGAGCATGTTAAAGATGGACAGATAATTCTGAACATCTCACCCGTCGCCGTTCAGAATCTCTTTATTCGCAATCAGGCAATTGAATTCGATGGCCGGTTCGCAGGCATTCCCAAGCGTGTGTTTGTACCGATTTCTGCGGTTATGGGAATCTATGCGAAAGAGAGCGGCCAGGGTATGGTTTTCGAAGCTGAGGGGATTTTACCCGAACCGCCTGAGCCAAGTACGCCTGACACTTCAGGCAGCAGCCCTACTGCAGTAAAGCCGTCAGGATCAACTAAAAAGAAACCCTCCTTACGCGTGGTGAAATAAAGAAAAAGGCGCAATATTTCCCCGCAAATTCATGTCTGTCACTGGATTAGTCTAGCATCATATTGATCTATCTCGTGCGACTATGCTTGGATTTTTAGTTTATATACTCAAATACTTTAACGACTTTTGTTACACCCGAAACATTGCGAGCTACATTGGCCGCATTGTCACTATCGACCTGACCTATCAAACCCATAAGGTAGATGGCACCATTCTCTGCAATAACTCTTACCTGCGAAGAAGGCACCTGGTTGTCGGTAAACATTAGCGTTCGCACCTTGGTTGCAATCCATACGTCGCTGCTACGTTCTAAGAAGCTGGGCGGTTCAGTTACTTCAAGTTCATTGTGTATGCGCTTAATTTTCGTGCTTGCCTGACTCGCAATCTCGCTGGCTCGAGCTTTTAATTGTTCTGATTGTACTTGTCCAACCAGCAAGACCACTCCATTGTGGCTAACCACATCGAAGTGTGCTTTTTTAAATTGGGGTTCCTGCGATTTCATGTTTACAATAATTTTAGTTTCGATTGCCTGGTCTTCAATTACTGCGCCGGTAGTTCGTTCTGACGGGTTCTCTCGGATACCTTGATCACTAGTAGTCCTGACCAGAATCGATGTGCAGGATGAAGTGACTAGCAATGCTAGAAAAATAAATATTCTGTAGGTTCTCATGACTCATCTCCTGGAAATAGCTGGGTGTCAATGAAATCACATAGACAGTGAATGACGACGAGATGGACTTCCTGTATCCGTGCGGTGCTGGTGGAAGTTACTCGAATCTCCATATCCTCAGCAGAAAGCGTATTAGCTACCTCGCCGCCATCTTTACCCGTTAACGCGACGACCAGCATTTCTCTGTCTCGGCCGGCCTTGATGGCTTCGACTATATTTGCTGAGTTGCCGCTGGTTGATATTGCCAGCAATACATCTCCAGCTTGTCCAAGCGCAGAAACTTGCTTGGAGAATATTTCTTTATAGCTGTAGTCATTGGCGATGGCTGTTATTGTTGAGCTGTCTGTAGTGAGAGCGAGTGCTGGTAGGCCGGGGCGCTCGCGTTCAAAGCGGTTGAGAAGCTCGGCTGAAAAATGTTGTGCATCCCCGGCAGAGCCGCCATTGCCGCAACACAGAATCTTGCCGTTGCCCAACAAGCACTGCACCATGATTTCGCCGGCTCTGTGTATGGATGGAACCAGTTCGGTGGCCGCCCGTTGTTTGGTGCTAATGCTATCCTGGAAATGGGCGCTAATTCGAGCTTGTAGATTCATCATTATGTAATCTCAATAAAGCATCCCACTGTATCGGCCGGTCGGCCCTCAATTTGAGGACGCAGGACTGGCGCCGTTCTCTAACCAATAGACTATCGAGTGACTGAAAAAGTTTCACTCGAATGCAGTTTTTATCCATTCGAAAACCAGTTCGCCACCGGTCGGTGCAGGAGCGATGCCGATCACATCAAATCGACAGATTCGATTTGAGTGTTGCGGGTAAGTAAGTAGGAAATGGGCAGCGGCACGTCGAATCTTTCTTTGTTTATTGCTGGTAATAGAGTCAATGGCTGTACCAAATCGGGTAGAGCGTCTAAACCGAACCTCGACAAATACCAGATGCCTGTAACTATCAATCATGATCAAGTCTATTTCGCCGACACGGCATTGGTAATTTCGATGGAGCAGCCTCAAGCCAGCGTCGCATAGATATTTGGCGGCTAGACTTTCTTGTGAGTGACCAAATTGTCGCGAGTTTGTATGGAGTGGCATCGGTCTGCTCAACTCAGAGCCTTAGGTCACTTAAGGTTCGCTGCCGAGGGAGTTGCCATCAATTTCTGTGGCTATGCCGTCGATAAATACAGCAACATCCAACGCGCGATGAACTCGCTGACTGGAAGACAAACTCAATACGCCGGTAGCGCCTGCTAAGCTTTCTATCTTGCCATCGGCCAATTGCCGTAGCCGCGGGTAGAGTCGGAAGCTGTCTATGCCCATTGCTCGCAGGCGTTGCGATGCTCCCTGGGTCAGTCGTAGATTTGCCGACACTTTCGTTTTCAGTGGACCGGATGAATCCAGTACCCAGGGTGCTTCGGTAAAAATGATGCCGTCAAGGTCTCTGTTTTCACTTTCATTTTCCTGTCCGTCATAGATTGAAGGCATCGAGTAGACGGGAACATTTCCCGCAAAATAAAACGCCAGCGTTGGCTTGATCTGTCGACCCTGTCGCGGGTTGGCAATCAGAAATATAAAATCCAGATCAGTGCGTCGCCGTGGTGTAAATTCCACATTATTCCGCGGTAATAAAGCCACTAATCGATCCCGTCTCGCCTCACTTGAATCGACCGCCATTAATCGTTTGATCACGTCAACGTAATCGCTGTCGCCACTGAAGCTGGCTTGTGAAACCAGTTCTCCCCCCTTGGCCGACCAGAGATCGGCAAAAACGGATTGAAATCGCAAATAATTTTCTGCTTGCGGGGTGATGATTGCGGCATTCCTATGACCCGCATCCCATGCGAGATCGATGGCCTGGGCTATTTCGTCTTCCGGGGCAAGGCCAAACTGATACAGTTTACGTTGCTGTAATTGAATGTCATCTGCATAGTTGAGCGCGAGTGTGGGGATAGGTAATTCGGGCAATTGTTGCAATTGATTTACCAGTTCCTTGTGTAAAGGCCCAATAATCAAATCTGCCCCGCTGGCGACGGCTTCATCATAGATTGGAAAAATAGTGTTTATACCGGTGCTGTCAAAAATAGAGATACGTGGAACTTCTCTGCTGATAGAAAGTGCCTGGTAATAGGCGCTAAAGAACCCATCCTGAATTGCTTTGCCGGCAACTTCCTGTAGTGGCAGTATCAGGGCGATATGCTTTGGTCGCTCGTCCCATACCCGTTGTAAATCAATAAGCGATTCCGGGAGTTTTGTGGATGCCGAGTGTTGAGTCCATACCCGTCGCCATTGGCTAATTGAGTCGAGTTGCTGTCGTATGCTCGATTGGCTCGATCGAACCACTTCGGTTAATTCTATCCAGCCTCGAGATTCGTAGCTGTTCGCACTGCCTGCATACTCTGACAGCGCATCTTCATCGAGTTGGTTTAATGTCTGCCAGATGCTATTCACCAGTTGGCTACTATTGGCCTGCTCGCTAGATCCTGACACTTGCAAGTAGGCATTTATGGCGTTAGTGAATTCGTTGTTGCTGCGATATGCGCTTGCTAACAGCAAGTAATAGGCATCGATATTTTGCGCTTGTCCGTCGACTTGTGCCACGGCATCGAGATCGCTGGTCAGGTCTCCCGTGAGCCAATTCAGGGCCGCTTCTGCCTGCTGGTTCGCCAGTGCCAACTCAGCACGAACTAAGGCATAGCGAAGTTGATAGGGGGCTGGTATTGCGTCAGGGTTGGATATTTGATCGGCGGTGAGTGCCGCGCGGGCGCTCTGATCGTCATCCAGCATGAGCTCCATAGCTTGTATTGAAAGCAAGTTGGCTTCAATGCCTGAACCTAACCCGGCCTGTCTCAATAGCTCATCAATAGACTCTGCTGTAGAATTGCTTACATTGCCGATTTCAGCTGTTGGTTGTTCGCTTGTGCTGCAAGCGAATCCCGCTGCTAACAATACGAAAAGCAAAATTTGGCGTATCAATTTGAAAGCTAAGTTAAAAAGTGTATTCATCTTCGAATTGCTTGAGTTACCTTTTCGGCCAGTCGTCGACGAGAGAGGACTGCTAAACCAGGTGAATAGCCGGTCGTTACGGGCATGCTGATAAAAAGACTAATACAGTTTATGGGGAACGGCAATTTATTCGCAAAATAAGTAAATCCTGAGCCCTTGCCGCGGAGTGCGGCAAAGCAAGTTCAGGGTTGTCATGAGACCGTGGCCGCTATATTGGCTATGCAATGAAGGCTGTTGAGTAAACGCATGGATGACAAAGGCACACTCTATGTAGTGGCAACTCCAATTGGCAATCTGGGGGATATTTCCGGGCGTGCAATCGAAGTTCTGAGATCTGTGAGCAAAATTGCAGCGGAGGATACCAGACACAGCAAGAAACTGATGCAGGCGATAGGGGTGGATACAGCGCTGCTGTCTTACCACGAGTTCAGTAGCAAAGGCGCCAGCAATAGAATAATCGCCGCGCTGGACGCCGGGGAGTCTGTAGCCCTGATTTCAGATGCTGGGACCCCGTTGATTTCGGACCCGGGATACAAGCTGGTTAATCAGGCCAGGGCTCTCGGACTATGCGTACTGCCGATTCCGGGAGCAAGTGCTGTCACGGCAGCCTTGAGCGTTGCTGGTCTGCCCACTGACCGATTTGTTTTCGAAGGCTTCTTGCCAAGTAAAACTGCCGCCAGGCAGGCACGGATGAGGGCATTGGCAGATGAGCCGCGGTCGTTGGTGTTTTATGAATCGACCCATCGCATAGTGGCGAGCGTTAAGGATATGCAGGAGTCGTTTGGGTCGGGCAGACTGCTGTTTGTCGCTCGGGAAATTACTAAAAAGTTTGAAACTCATTTTCTGGGTAGCGCTAAGGATTGTCTGAACTGGCTGCAACAAGACAGCAATCAGTGCAAGGGAGAATTTGTAGTCATCGTAGCAGGCTGTAGCGCGCTTGAATTGCAGGCACACAAGCTGCAGCGAGCAATCGAGCTGGTGACAACATTACGTCGTGATGTCTCGATGAAGCGTGCGGTAGTCATTGCCAGCGAGCTTACGGGCGCGAGCAAAAACCAACTCTATAGCGCGATTCTGGAAGACAAGGGCAGCTCTGAATAACGCACTTGGCTCTAGTACTTGTAATCGAGGTATCACTGAATTAGTCTGGGCGCGAGTCAGCTGGGCAATTGCTACCTTTCTCTCTTCTCTTATCGAGTACCGTTATCAGAGGAATCAGGTGGAGGAAAGTCCGGGCTCCATAGAGCAGAGTGCCAGGTAACGCCTGGGGGGTGCGAACCCACGGCTAGTGCAACAGAAAGTATACCGCCCGAGAACTCTTGAGTGTTCGGGTAAGGGTGAAATGGTGTGGTAAGAGCGCACCGCGCGACTGGTAACAGTTCGTGGCAAGGTAAACCCCACTCGGAGCAAGGCCAAATAGGAATCCTTTAGTGCTGCTCGCATTGGATTCGGGTAGGCCGCTACAAGCCTGTGGCGACGCAGGTTGCAGATGAATAATTGTCCTCGACAGAACCCGGCTTACAGGCTGACTCTTTTTTCTTCCCGCTCTGCAAGACTCGAGTATTGCTCGAGTTTTCTCCATAGAAGCTACACGCTCTTAATAAAGCACATTAATAATTGCTGCTACTGAATTGTTATTGCTAAATTTGTATGTTTTGAAGACAGCCAGTTGGGCGCCAGTTCCCTACTTTTAGCGGCACGTTCGCGGCTTTTCTTGAAGTAAATCAATCAAATAAGTACTTGCACTAGGGCTTTACTGTCCCTATAGTGTTTCATTGTGGCGAAAAGTGGAATTAATTGTTGAATTGTGGGTGTTCGTGGGATTGGCTCTCTCAATTCAAAGACTTAATTCAATACTTCATCCAATCAGAATGGGGACAACAGGTGTTTCGCGGCATAAATACCATCAATCTGGATGCGAAAGGGCGCATGGCCATGCCTGCGCGCTACCGAGAGCAATTGCTGAGCCATTGCTCCGGACATCTTGTGGTTACCATCGACACCAATCACCGCTGCCTGCTGCTGTATCCAGTTTCCGAGTGGGAACAAATTGAACGCCAAATAGAATCTCTTTCCAGCTTCGATCCAATGTCGCAGCGAGTCAAGCATTTGTTGATCGGCCACGCTAACGATTTGGAACTTGATGGTAGTGGCAGGATTTTGCTGCCACAGGAACTACGACAATATGCGCAATTGGAAAAACATGTTTGTCTGATAGGCCAGGGCAAAAAACTCGAGATCTGGGATCAGGAAACGTGGAACCTGCAACGCGATCAATGGTTGTCGGAGACCGCGATGGCAGAAGAATTACCGGATAAATTGCGCTCGCTGGCGTTATAGGGGTGGTTGCGTGATGACAGCGAAATCATCGCACCAAACAGTATTGATGCAGGAGGCAGTCGCAGCACTTCGAGTAAATGACGGCGGGTATTTTATTGATGCGACCTTCGGGCGCGGAGGACACAGTCGGCTAATACTCAAGAATTTGAACGCGCAAGGCCGATTACTGGTGTTGGACCGAGATCCGGATGCGATTACAGCAGCAAACAAGTTGGGGGAGCAAGACAACAGGCTGGATGTGGAGCGAGCACCATTCAGCGAGATTGGTGAAATAGTAAAAGCTCGCGGCGTGTTTGGCAAAGTAGATGGAATATTGTTTGACCTTGGAGTTTCTTCGCCACAATTGGATGACGCGGCCAGAGGTTTTAGTTTCATGCGCGATGGTCCGCTGGATATGCGCATGGATCCGGATCAGGGAATGAGTGCAGCGCAATGGATAAATTCAGCGGCAGAGAAGGAGATCGCCGATGTAATTTATCGATTTGGCGAAGAACGGCACTCTCGTCGCATGGCAAAAAGAATAGTGCTGGAACGCGCAGAGCAAGAAATTACGACGACGGGTCGACTGGCAGAGATTATTAAAGAGGCAAACCCGGCTTGGGAAAGATCCAAGCATCCAGCGACACGGGCTTTTCAAGGAATTCGCATTTTTATCAATGCTGAATTTGATGAGTTGGAAATGGGTCTGAAGCAGGCGCTGGAGTTATTAAGCAAAGGTGGACGCTTAGTGGTTATAAGTTTTCATTCGCTGGAAGATCGGATGGTCAAGAAATTTATAGCTTTGCAGACTAAGGGTGATAGCTATCCGAGGGACCTTCCAGTATCCGAGGATATGTTAAACCCGCGTCTGAAGCCCGTCGGCAAAGCAATCAAAGCCAGCGCAGGCGAGATAGGCAGAAATGTGCGGGCAAGAAGCGCGGTTATGCGAGTTGCAGAAAAAATTGCCTAGACGTCCTTATAAGAATTATCCAGCTTGTTCAGAGGCTCCCAATGAGTACTGGCAGCAACGTAAAAAATAGCGAAAATGTTGTGCATAATAAGCCGCGTTCCATATTGCAGTGGGCCGGGGTTTTTCGACCCCATTCAATCGGGCTATTTGTGCTGCTGGGAGTGGCGCTTGTTTCTGGCTTGTCTGTTGTCAATACGACACATAAGAATCGTTTTTCCTTTAATGAATTGCAAGAACTTCGCGAGCAAGCGAATGCACTCGAAGTCGAATGGGGCCAACTGCTTATAGAACAAAGCACTTTTGGCGTTGAAGGTAGAGTCGAACAAAAGGCTTTGGATCAACTGCAAATGCATGTGCCTGAAATATCACGCATTGTCATGGTGAGCCGTGAGTAGCACTGAAACCAACACAGTATTCCAATTATGGCGCCTGTATTTTGTGCTTCTCGGCCTGTCTGTCTGTGTATTAGCTATTGGCTGGAAAATTGGAGCGCTACATATTCTGGAGCGGGAGTTTTTGCAAGGGCAGGGCGATGCCAGAACCATTCGGACAGTACCCCTGGTGGCTAATCGGGGTCTGATTACGGATAGAAATGGTGAGCCACTGGCGGTTAGCACACCGGTTAAGTCGCTGTGGGTTAACCCAGGAGAAATTGTCGACAATGCTGCTGCTATTCGTCAGCTCGCATTGGAGCTTGAATTGAGCCCCGAGGTGCTGGCTGGCAACATCCTGAAAAACGCCAGCAGGGAGTTCCTCTACGTGAAGAGGCGCCTGGCGCCGGCCGATGCTGATCGAATTCTTGCACTGGATATAGAGGGCCTTTATGCGCAGCAGGGATATCAGAGGTTCTACCCTCAGGGCGAAGTGGCAGCTCACCTGCTCGGTTTCAGCAATATAGACGATGTGGGTCAGGAAGGCCTGGAACTGGCATTCGATGGCTGGTTACGTGGCGTACCAGGGCGGCGCCAGGTGATGAAAGACCGGCGTGGCCATATCATTGAGGAGCTCAATACTATTCAGACAGCTCAAGCTGGAAAAAGTCTGCAGCTTAGTATCGATTTTCGTCTGCAGAATCTGGCTTATCGAGAACTGAAAACAGAATTCATCACCAGACGTGCCAAAGCTGCAACTGCTGTAGTGCTTGATGTCGCCACCGGCGAGGTGCTGGCCATGGTCAATCAGCCTTCCTATAACCCACACAATAAAGCCAATATGACTGATTTCAGTGTGTTGCGTAACAGGGCAATCACCGATGTCTTCGAGCCGGGTTCAACAGTTAAAGCTTTCACTATAGCGGCGGCGCTGGAATCCGGAATCTACACTCCCGCTACTGTGATTGAGACCAGTCCCGGTTGGATGATGGTCAGTGGCGCCACTATTCAAGATATTTTCAACTACGGCACTTTGACTGTTGAAAAAGTAATAACGAAATCCAGTAATGTTGGTGCTAGTAAAATAGCGCTTGAAATTGGTGCGGAAGCAATTCGTGATGTGTTGGAAAGAGTTGGCTTTGGTCAGATTACTGGCACCGGTTTTCCGGGAGAGCGTAGCGGAGTGCTGCCTAACCCACGTCGCTGGAATCGCATTGGAACGGCAACATTGTCTTACGGTTATGGATTGTCTGTGTCGGCACTGCAACTTGCACAAGCCTATTCGGTCATCGCCGATGGCGGCATTAAAAAGCCAGTTACGCTATTAAAGATGGACGCGGATGGGGAACAAGCCATGCCCCGGGAACGAGTGTTGGATGCGGTAATTAGCGCGCAAGTATTAGACGCATTGAAGAGTGTTGTCGACAAGAGTCGAGGTGGCGCCGTAACAGGGGCAAATATTCCTTTTTATTCAGTGGCCGGAAAATCAGGTACCGCGCATGTTGTTGGCGAATTCGGTTATGAGGAAAATCTTCACAATTCTCTGTTTGTGGGGTTGGTACCTGCTTCCGATCCCAGGCTCGTAATAGTAGTGGTAGTCAATGAGCCGAAAGGCGATGAACACTATGGTGGCCAGGTGGCGGCTCCGGTTTTTTCGAGAATAGCTTCCGGCGCTATGCGATTGCTTAATATTTCGCCGGATAAAGTCCCAGCGGAAAAACCACGGGAGCTAACGTCACTCTAACGATGAATACCGCAGAGAAATTACACCCCGATGCAAGTTTGCTCGATCTCATTACGGGTTTGCTTGAGTGTACTGACGCCACTGCTGACCTTGCCGGCACCCTGGTTACCGGTATTCAATTAGACAGCCGTCTGCTCCGAAAGGGCGACCTGTTTCTCGCGTGCTTTGGTGGTAATCACGATGCGCGTGACTATATCGATGCCGCAATAGATGCCGGTGTTGCTGCGGTATTGGCAGAATCTGGTGGTAAATGGCAAGGGCTGCAGCTAATACACAATGTGCCTGTGGTAGCAATAGATGACTTGTCAGCGAAGATCAGTGAAGTGGCTGCACGCTTTTATTCCCGTCCCAGTGAAAAGTTAGCTGTAATTGGAATCACTGGAACCAATGGTAAAACCAGTTGCAGTCAATTTATCGCACAGGCCCTAACTGAGTTGAAATATAGTTGTGGCGTAATAGGCACCCTGGGCTACGGCATTTATGGTGATTTGAAGGAAACTCAGCTGACTACACCAGATGCCATTTTTACACAAATGGCGCTGGCAGAAATGGTGCATGGCGGGGTCGATCCTGTGGTGATGGAGGTTTCGTCAGTAGGTCTGCATCAGAAAAGAGTGAAGACAGTACAGTTTGAAACCGCCATATTTACCAACCTCACGCGCGATCATCTCGACTATCACGGCAGCATGGAAGCCTATGCCGAGAACAAGAAGAAATTGTTTTCAGCGAAGGGTCTGAGGCATGCAATAGTCAACCTCGATGATCCCTATGCATTGTCGGTCATCAATAGCATCGCGAAAGATGTTGACGTTTCCACCTACAGTATCGAGAAATCGATTGCTACGGTTCATGCTGAGGAACTGAAGTTAACTCGTCAGGGTTTTGAGGCACGTCTGTGTACTCCGATTGGATCTGGAGTAGTGAAAGGGAAACTAATAGGTTATTTCAATTTTAGTAATCTACTGGCCGTAACCGCCACACTAATTAGCTATTTGTCAGATCGCGGCACGGTAAATATTGATGAGCTGTGCCGTTGCATATCCAATCTGAAGCCTGTAAACGGTCGCATGGAAATTATCGGCGACAGCCAAGAAATTACGGCGGTGGTTGATTATGCACATACGCCGGATGGGCTTCGCAGTGCACTGAGTGGCCTGCGAGATCATTTTTCCGGAAACATTTGGTGCGTCTTTGGCTGTGGGGGAAACAGGGATAAGGGCAAGCGGCCAATGATGGGCGAGATCGCCGAAAAATATGCGGACAGATTAATTATTGCCGATGACAATCCAAGGAATGAAGAAGGCGATGAAATAGTTCAGCATATTCTCAGCGGTATAAGCAAGCGCTCTGCCGTGACCATTTTAAGAGATCGCGCGGAAGCCATTAACTTCGCTATTGAGAGTGCGCGGCCCGGTGACGTTGTTCTCGTCGCCGGTAAAGGCCACGAAACCTACCAGGATATTGGAGGTAACAAACTTATCTTTAGTGATGCGAACCAGGTTCGGTTGGCATTGCAAAAACGCAGCAACAATTAGTGGAGAACTTGAAAGGTTTTGATAGGAACAATGACCTTATCTTTGCTTGCTAAAGAACTGGACGGTGAGCTCATTGGCGCTGACCTTGAGTTCACTAGTGTGTCGACGGACACCCGGAAAATTGTTCAGGGTGCACTGTATCTTGCGCTGGTAGGTGAGAATTTCGATGGCAATAATTTTGTCGATGAGGCTGCTGAAAAAGGAGCTTGCGCTGCGGTTGTTAGTGCAAGTACCAGTTCAACAATACCACTGTTAAAGGTTGCCGATACTCACGTTGCCTTGGGTAAAATTTCAGCAATTAATCGTAAGCGTTGCAAGGCCAAGGTGATCGCTCTCACCGGCAGTCAGGGCAAGACCACGGTCAAAGAAATGCTAGGCGCAATCCTGTGTAATACAGGGGCAACGCTTATCACCGATGCCAACCTGAATAACACTATTGGCGTGCCTTTAACGCTGCTAAGACTGGAAGAAAAACATGACTTCGCGGTTATTGAATTGGGAGCAAACAGCGCAGGTGAAATCGATTTTAGCGCGCAGATAACGCAGGCGGATATAGCGATAATCACCAATGCCAGCGCCGCCCATATCGAAGGCTTTGGCAGTCTCCAGGGAATCGTCTCCGCTAAGGGGGAAATTATCGATGCACTCGGTGCCAGCGGTTTGTTAGTACTGAACGCCGATGACGATCATGTCGGTGATTGGATTGAAAGAGCCGGGGACACGCGCACAGTGTTGTTCTCTGCGGACAGTGAGCATAACAGTGCCGACTATAGTTGTTCTAAGGTGAGCCTGGGTACAGGAGGGCGTGTGTCTTTTGAACTGTTCACGCCGATCGGACACCGATGTCTAAGCATCAATCTGCTTGGCATGCATAACGTAGTCAATGCAATCGCAGCAGCAGCTGCCGCAATTGAGGCAGGAGCAACTCTGGATGACGTCGAATCCGGGCTCAGTAGTTTGCGTCCAGTAAAGGGACGGTTGAATCCGATGGTGGGGATAAATGACAGCTGCCTGCTGGATGACAGCTATAACGCGAGCCCAAGTTCGTTCAAGGCTGCCATCGATGTTCTCAGTTCCTGTCCTGGGACCAGATTTCTGCTTGCCGGGGATATGAAAGAATTGGGCAGTGAGTCGGGGTCAGCCCATAGCGCAGTGGGCGCGTACGCCGCCGCTGCTGGCATCGACGAATTGTGGGCAGTCGGTGAACAGAGTCGGTTAACAGTTAATGCGTTCGGTTCCCGCGGCAGGCATTTCCCGCAGATGAGTGAGCTAGTGAACGCCTGTCGAAGCATCGCATCAGCAGATGTGACATTTTTAGTGAAGGGCTCACGGGGTGCCAGAATGGATGCGCTCGTGAATGCTCTGAGTGCCCGT
>CAVOFA010000002.1:0-64000 GCA_963694865.1 Gammaproteobacteria bacterium
AAACCGAAATCGTATTTTTTGCTGTGCATATGCTGGATATGAATAAAAGATGACGTGATCAATGAGTTAGTTTAACTCTAACCCATTGATTTATATGGTAGCAATGGGTGGACTTGAACCACCGACCCCAGCATTATGAATATTAGGGTCTTCGTTGTATGACTTTGATCCAATGGAACACTGTGAGCACCACTAGAAACATACGCTAAATGTCATATCCATATAAAACAATAGGTTAGGTGCCATTATCGACTCTTGGTGGCGGCACCATTTTTCCCTCGACCCCCGAATTCTTGTAGTCATTCCCCGATTCTACTATTCTTTGTTTTTTCTCAATTTTACTCATAAAGCAGCAAATATCTCATGTTAGATGAAAAGGAAATTCGTAGTCTGGTGGCCGAGCATGGCGCTACGGTTAATCAGGGGCGTACGGTTCAGCAGTTAATCCGGGACGGGGAAATTCCTCGCCTGGAGGGTGCCACCGTGCTCGAAGGCAAGGTGTCGGATTCAGTTTTTGGAGACAAGCTGATTAGTTCTGACGGCAAGCGCATACGACTGATGTTTCGCAATAATCGCATCTCCACTCATGACGTGAATCGGGGCGCTATTCCCTTCAAGGATCAGGTGTTGGCTTTTAACCACGATCACATGTTGAAGCTGGTGCAGGAAGTGCTTGGATCTTCGCAGTTTGTGGTGCCGGGACTTAAACCCAGCTCAACCGTAATTCCGGCTGAGAACCTGCAGTTGGTACAGCTCGAAAATGTACTACGATTGTATATGGCGGAGAGCTCCACCTCGACATCGCTCTATCAGCACTGGTTGCAGGCCAAAGCCGACGGACTAGACGATTTCAATTATGCCGGGCACGAGCTGACCGTGGCGAGCTTGAAGCCTAACGGATTGTTGCCGTATCTGATGGATACACCGAGCACCAAGGACAAGGTAGATCGAACTATGGACGCCCAAAATCTGATCGGAGCAGGAGTGTGCACGGCGGCTCAGTATAATCAGATTCGCAACGCGTCCCTGATGGCGTTCGGCATGATCTCCCAGTATTTGTCGGGCCGGGGCATGGTGTTGGTCGATACCAAGACCGAACATGGGATTAACAGCGACGGCGAGATTGTCGCCGCCGATGAGCTTTACACTATGGACTCGTCCCGCTTCTGGCGATTAGATGATGCGGGCGAATTAATGACACAGAACGGCAAGCCCGTTTCCTTCTCCAAGCAATTCGCCCGCGATATGGTGCGGGAGAAAGATCAGCAATTTACCGAACAGCAAGCTGGCGAAATCGCAGTTCGTTACATTCAGGGATTGCAGCACTTGACGGGAGAGGCCTTTGCACCCGATCTGCGCTCCCGGGATGCACGCATAATTGCTTCAAGCAATCTGATTCTCGATACCTTGCTGTAACGAGAACTCGTGTCGTGAATGAGAATTAAGTAGCCACAGCAGAACCTCGATCAAGCTACTCAAGTTTACTGGAGCCAGCAATGTCCTCTCTCTGTTTCAAGACCGCCACTGTCATCCTCAGCACCGGGTTATCGTTAGTCGCATGTGCACCAGAAACCTCCCTGCTGGAAGCAACTCCGCTGCAAGCAGTGTCCGTGGCAGACTACCAGCGTGCCGAAGGGTTTCTCGCTGTTAACACCTCTAAATTACTGCAGAACAATATCCTTGCCCAATACTGGCAGAGCAATGGCAGACTGATTTATCGGAGGTCTACTCTGGCAGGTTCCGACATGTGATCGCCGACCTAATTAGTGGTGAGAAGTCAGCCCTATTTGACATCGAAGCCGTGGCTGCGGCCCTGGCCGATGTCACCGAAGCAGAGGTCGATGTCAGTGATTTATCGCTGTCGGCGCTGGAACTTGACGCGGCTGGCGCCGATTTACGGTTTAATTTCCAAGGAGATCAATTTTCCCTGCAGCTGGCGAGCAGTGAAAGCACTCGACTGGGCGAGTTCTCTTCGAATGAAACTTTATCGCCCGATGGCAGCAAGGCAGCCTATATCGATTCCTACAATCTCTGGCTGCGAGATACCGCCAGCAACGAGCTGCGCCAGCTTACTTTCGACGGTGAAGAAAATTACGGCTATGCCACCAACAATGCCGGCTGGCTCAGAGATGACGGGCCGGTGCTGCTGTGGTCTCCCGATTCCCGCAAGATCGCCACGTTTCGCCACGATAGCCGCAACGTGGGAGAAATGTATCTGTGCAACACCCGGGTTGGGCATGTGGAATTGGATGCGTGGAAGTATCCATTGCCCGGCGATGACCATATCTTCATGATCGAGCGTCTGGTGATTCTTCTGGGAGATGAGTCTGAAGAGCAGTCAAGCCCAGTACCGCTACCACTAATAATGCCGCTAAATATGCCACCTGACCCCCACAGGTCTACCGTCAGCGATCACATCGCTGGTAGTAACGGTGTGTTCCTTGACCTGGAGTGGAGTGCAGACAGTGAGCTTCTCGCCTCTGTCTCCTCATCGCGGGATCACAAGATTGCGCAGTTGCGAATAGCCGACCCCTACACTGGCGCGGTCAGAGATGTTTTTAAAGAGGAAGTGGACACCTACTACGAATCCGGCTTCGACGTTGTTAACTGGCGAGTATTTCCCGAACGGGGAGAGTTCATCTGGTTTTCGGAGCAGGACAATTGGGGCCACCTCTATCTGTGGGACCTGCAGACAGGCGCGCTCAAGCGACAGCTGACTGCGGGTGACTGGAGTGTGTTGCAGGTGCAACAGGTGGATCTGGAGCATGAAAAAATTTATTTCCTGGCCTCGAATCGTGAAGCGGGTGATCCTTACTACCACTATCTTTATCGCATCAACATGAATGGAACCGCACTGGAAAAGCTGACGCCGGAGTTGGCCAATCATGAGATTAGATGGTCTGAATCCCGGCAATACTTTACTGACATCTACTCCACCCCCACTACCGCTCCCCGTGCGGTAGTCCGAAACCAGACGGGTGAAATCGTTCTCGAACTGGAGCAAGCGGACGTCAGCGCTTTGCTCGTGTCAGGCTGGCAGCCGCCCATAGCTTTCACTGCGAAAGCCAGGGATCGTGTATCCGACTTGTATGGCTTGCTGTACAAGCCATCGAATTTCGACGCCAGTAAATCCTATCCGATATTGAATTACCTCTACCCTGGACCCCAAACCGGTAGCGTTGGCACGCGCTCCTTCCGCGCCTCCCGTGGCGACAAACAGGCGCTTGCCGAGTTGGGCTTCATCGTCGTGGAAGTGGACGCGATGGGTACACCGGGTCGCTCCAAAGCCTTTCACGATGCCTACTACGGTGACATGGGCGATAACGGACTGCCGGATCAGATAGCGGTTATTCAGCAGTTGGCAGCACAGAACTCATGGATGGACCTGGAGCGTGTCGGTATCTGGGGACACTCCGGTGGGGGCTTTGCCTCCACGGCAGGCATCCTGCGTTACCCGGAATTTTACAAGGTAGCGGTGTCTGGTGCCGGTAATCACGACAACCGCAACTATGAAGACGACTGGGGTGAAAAGTGGCAAGGCTTGCTGGAAACCAATCCCGAGAGCAATCCCTTGAATGCTGATGGCGACGCTGCAGTTGTAGTTAGCAACTACGACAGCCAGGCCAACCAGCTGCTTGCAGGCAACCTACAGGGTAAATTGCTTCTCGCCCACGGTATGATGGACACGAATGTGCATCCATCCAGCACGCTGTTAGTCGTGGAGGCGCTGATCGCAGCAGACAAGGATTTCGATCTGGTGGTATTGCCCAATTCCAGTCACGGGTTTGGCAATCGTCGCTACTTTATGAAGCGGCGTTGGGATTTTTTTGTCGAGCATCTGCAAGGTGTGAAACCGCCATCGGCGTTCAGCTTCGCCGATAATATTAAATAGAACACTCAGTCGAATTTATTTCCGCTGCAAAGTGTCAGGGACTGGCCTGTAAGGGCATGGACGGCTGGATTAAGCTGGCTCACAGGGACACAGTATTTAGATCGCCTGCAGCAGGCGGGGGATAAGTTACAAGCGGAACCAGCCGAATAGTTAAATTTGTGGGTCTTTTGTTAGCCGTGGGGAGCCTGCATCGGGGCTTCGCAGCGGAAGGTTACTGGTCCCCCACCACCGATTTCGGTGTGCCGGATGTGCAGGGTGCTGGAATTTCAATACCCGTACTGCTCTGGAGCGACCCGAAAGCTACGCCGGCGAACTGGACGTCGATGAAACCACCATGTTGGAAAAGATGGTGGCAACGCCAGACTATATCGCTTTTCTGGAGGCAACATTTTGTGAGGATATCTCAGACTCAAAGCGCTGCAACAATTTATTGTTGCTCGATTAATTTCTGCGTCGCCATCTTCTGAAATCCCTGGCTCATGACCCAGGCGCTGAAACAGGAAACAGCGGCGAATCCACTGAGCACCAGGAATACCTGTGACCAGCCCAGATAGTCAGACATAACCCCCGCCGCGAAGGCAGCGATGGCGCCGCCAATGTAGCCAATGCCATCCAGAATTCCAGTACAGGAACCCGCCCCTTTGGCGCCAGCGATATCCAGGGTGAGACAGCCGCTGCTCATGGAATAAGGGCCTAGCAAAAAGAAGCCGCAGGCACCGAGGAAGAACATGATCAGGTTGAAGTTCGGAGACTCGGCGGCACTGAGTACGGAGATAGCCCAGAGGCAGCCAATCAGTACCGCCAACATAATCCACATCATCCGTGCCCGGTCGCCATCTTTTGCGTAGTGATCCGTATACCAGCCAATAAATACCGTACCCAATACTCCAAACAGAGGGAAAATAGCCGATTGCAGTATTGCTGTACTCGCCCCCAGTCCAATATCGAAGAGAAACTTGGGTGTCCAGAACAGGAAGACCGAGCGTAGCAGGGTTGTCAGGAAGCTGAAGGCTACCAGTTGCCGGTAGATTGGCAGGCTCAGCAAGGTTTTGAGGATCGTAAACACGGCGGGCTGCTCATCACTGCCATAGTCCGCCAGTGGTTTTTTTGCGCTCAGGGTTTCGCTTACCCTGGCGCCAGTGATCACTTCCGAGGGGCTGGAACGGGAAGCAAAATAGGACCAGATCAGTATCAGGGTGAGAACCAGGGCCGGGTAGATAAAGATTCCCTGCCAGGGGACTCCCTGGGTGACCAGGAAGCCTGCAAATAGAGTTGCAGCCACGCCGCCAAACTGAAAGTTCACACTGATCAAGCCCATGACGGTGCCGTTGCGCTCACTCGGATACCAGTTGCCAATGGTCTTGGTTAAGCCGCCCCAGCCCATGGAAAGGAAATAGCGACAGCAACACCAAACCACGATAAAAACGGAGAGACTTGCCGAGAGGGCAAAAATAATGTTCCAGAAAATTGCACCGGCCATACCTACAAGAAATATCCGGCGGCCACCAATTCGATCTGCGAGCGGGCCATTGATAAATTTTCCGGTGGCATAAGCCATCTCGGACAGCGAGGCGATCAGACCCAATTGTGTATTGGAAAAGCCAAATTCCTGCTCCAACAACGGGAATGCTGCCGCCAGATTTCCGCGACAAAGATAGTAACCGACATAGCCGATTAGCATGACCCAGAATGTAGAAGTCCGCCATCGCAGCAAGCGTTGACTATCACTTGGAGACAACAGGGTTTTGCGATCACCTTGGAGGCTGTAAAACATGACACGGATCCAATCTGCTTAAGCGGCGGATTTTAGGGCACCTCTGAACAATGCAGTAATGCCTCAGGCTTTCATGCGGGTTTACAATCAAGGCAGGATTGTGCGGGAATGTAGGCCACCTTTCAAGCAAGCCTAACGCAGAGTGCGAGCCCGCCTGAAAGCCCCAAAGGGCGGATCCTGAAGCATTCATCTGCGGCGTTACGCTGCTTGGCAAGGGCTACGGTCATCGCCTACAGGGATGTAGGTGAGGAACGTGAGCCGGGAGTGGAAGCTTTTCCTGCGAAGCGTGTCTTGCAACTGAACGCTTCAGGATCCGTTGAGGCATTACTGCATTGTTCAGAGGTGTCCTGGCATGCTGAAAGAGAGTTGCAGTTTTAAAAGCGTTGGGGGATTTACTTCAGTGCCGATGCCCGGTAAATCGTCAAAGTTTACTAAAGCGGCTTAGTGTGACTAAAATAAGGGGATTTAATGGACGGTTTGTTCCGGCTTCGGTTTTTTATTGCTCATGGCGGGCGCAATCTTGCCACCTTCTTCCTGCGAGAAATAACTTCGAGTGCTGATTGGTTTATCGAGATAGGGAACCAGACGACTCATAAAATCGTCCATGTGCTCGGCTTGATAGTGCCCTTGCAGGCAGTCGGCGTTTTCCCATTCCTGTAGCAGAATAATCTGATTGCAGTCAGTTACACCTGCAAAATACTCATAGCTAATGCAGCCATGTTCCTGTCTGCACAGGCGCACCATATTTGTCATTAAAGCGATGACTTTTGGCTTCGACTCTGCGCGCAGATGGAATGTACTTTGAACCATTATCATAGAGAGTTCCGTTAATTTTCAGATCGCTGTAGTTTTTTGGTTCCGGCTCCAAGCCGCAAATTGCCTGAAGCCAGTATCCAAAAGCGGCTACACAGTCCTATATTGTGCCTTTTTAGCGATTTTCAAGTCCGGATACGCGGTACGTCGACCGCTGGCATGCTGGAGTCTGAAGTTGCTATAGGCACTGCCTGTGTGTCTACAAATCTACCACCTGAACTACAATCTTCCCAATCAATACTACAAATTGACACATTTGAGAGGTGGATGCCCCCGGCAGGGCGGTCTGCAGGCTGTATCAAGCTAAGATCGAAGGCGGATTTCTGGATTTTCGAGATAATGCCGAGGCCAGGTCCGCGCGAGAACGCAGCATTTTTAAATTGCCGCCAGTGTTTTTAGCTCTGCAATCTGTGCGGTATCGAAGCCCCAGTCTTGCAGTATTTGCTCGGAGTGTTCGCCGGCCAGTGCGGCCGCCGAAGGTATGGCGCTGGGGGTGCGGCTGAATCGCGGGGCTGGGGCCGGTTGTATCACCCCTTCGAAATCGACATAGGTGCCTCGTGCTTTGTTGTGCGGGTGCTGGCTGGCTTCTTTGAGATCGAGAACCGGGGCAAAACACACATCCGTGCCTTCCAGCAGTTTACACCATTGGTCTCGCGACCTGGTTTTAAACAGCGCCTCCAGTTTTACCCGGAGCTCGGGCCAGGCGGCCTGGTCCTGCTGTGCTAAAAAAGCCTCGTCAGTTATTTCGCATTTTTCCAGCAGTAGTGCATAAAACTGCGGCTCGATAGAACCTATGGATATGTGCCTGCCATCGCCACATTCGTAACTGCCGTAATAGTGCGCGCCCCCGTCAAGCTTGTTCCTGAATCTGTCGGTGGTCCACATATTCATAGCCATTAAGCCGAAAAACGGACTAAGCAGGCTGGCGGTGCCGTCGGTCATCGCCGCGTCGATGACCTGCCCCTGACCCGAGTTGCCTCGCTCCACCAATGCGGCCAATACGCCACTCAATAGATACATCGCGCCGCCGCCGAAATCGCCAACCAGATTGAGGGGCGGCGCCGGCGGTCGGTCAGAATAACCCATGGCACCAAGGGCGCCGGCAATGGAAATATAATTGATGTCGTGTCCAGCAGCCTGTGCCAGCGGTCCGCTTTGTCCCCAACCGGTCATGCGCCCGAATACAAGTTTGGG
The DNA here is from genome assembly GCA_963694865.1 of Gammaproteobacteria bacterium. GTDB lineage: Bacteria > Pseudomonadota > Gammaproteobacteria > Pseudomonadales > Pseudohongiellaceae > UBA9145. The sequence continues at coordinate 7,674 of CAVOFA010000002.1, forward strand.
ATTACGCTGCAGGCAGATTTCTGGTCCCAGCCCCAAGCGTTCCATTACCCCTGGTCTAAAACCCTCGATGAGCACATCCGCCTGTTCGATAAGTGTCAGTGCGGTTTCTACACCTTGTGGATTTTTCAAATCCAATGCCAACGAGCGTCGACCGCGGTTCAATACATTGGCACGGCTACCCTTGCCCTTCTGATTGAGTCGATCAATACGTACAACTTCGGCGCCCATGTCGGACAACATCATCGCGCAAAATGGTCCAGGCCCGATACCTGCCATTTCGATGACTCGAATTCCCTTAAGTGGTCCCATGCTGGCATCTACCTCTGTGTGTCGAAGCTAAGAAGCCTCCGATTAATCAGAAGCTCCCAGAGTTTGACCATGAATGATAGGGGATAGTCCCCCGACAATAAAGACATCGCAAAAGATTGCCGCAGCAGCAATGCACCGGCACGGCAGCTTTTGATTAAGCTCGCGCGCTGATTTGCAGTATCACTTTTTAGGCGGATGTTTTATGCTTTCGCGCCTAAATTGAGAAGATACAGGCCTGCCCATGGAACTCAAAAACAAGACCGCGTTCATCACCGGAGGCGCATCCGGGCTGGGGTTGGCGACAGCAGAAAATTTCGTCGCCGCCGGTGCCAATGTCATGCTTTTTGATTTGAATGCACAGGCGCTGGAAAAGGCTGCCGCGGGCTTGGGAAAGCGGGCAGCCTGGCACGCCGGAGATGTTGTCGACGAGCGCGCAGTAGCCGTCGCCATCGCCGTCGCCAAAGCGAAATTTGGCACGCTTCACATCAATGTGAATTCGGCTGGCATCGGCGGAGCCGCCCGCACAGTGGGGAAGAATGGGCCCATGCCACTGGAAAAATTTGAACACATCATTCGTGTGAACTTGATCGGCACCTTTAATGTGCTACGGCTTTGTGCCGAAGTCATGCAGGCAAACGAATCGACCAGCGCAGACAATGAGAGAGGCGTGATTGTCAACGTCGCCTCGGTGGCTGCCTTCGATGGCCAGACTGGGCAGGCGGGCTACGCGGCATCCAAGGGCGGCATTGTGGCAATGACCTTGCCGATCGCCCGGGATCTGGCAAAGAGAGGGATTAGAGTGATGACCATCGCGCCGGGAGTGTTTGAAACGCCGTTGCTGGCCTCTGCCCCCGCCGAAGTACGCGATCCCCTGATTGCCATTACCCAATTCCCCAAGCGCCTGGGAAATCCGCTAGAGTTCGCAGAACAAGTTGCGCACATCGTCAGCTGCGCTTATCTGAACGGGGAAACCATACGGCTGGATGCGGGAATTCGCATGCCGGCAATTTAGCAACGGCTGTTGCGAGACAGCACGCCATTGAATTTGGGCTTATAGAAAAGGAGAGAAAACAGATGGCCGATGCATACATTGTAGGGGCAGTTAGAACTGCGACGGGCAAGAGGAACGGCCGACTTAGTCAGCTTCACCCGGTCGACATGGGCGCTATCGTGGTCGATGAACTGGTGGACAGAACCGGTGTGCCTACCGGTGGTGTCGACGATGTGATATTCGGCGTCGTCAGTCAGATTGGTTCACAGGCTGGCAATCTGGGTGTCATGGTTGCCCTGTCATCCAAGCTCGATCCTGACGTGCCCGGCACTACAGTCGATCGCCAGTGTGGCTCGTCTCTACAGGCGATTCAATTCGGCGCGCAGGCGGTGATGTCTGGAACCCAGGATGTGATCATCAGCGGCGGCGTCGAAGCCATGAGCACCGTGGAAATCGGTTCCAACATCCGTGATGGCCTTGAGCATGGCCGCGGTACACCCAAGGGTGAGCGCCTGGAAATGCAGTATCCGGGGGTGCAATTTAGTCAGTTCGACGGCGCTGAATTGCTGGCGAAAAAATATCAAATCACGCGCGAGGATTTGGATGCGTTTGGTCTTCTGAGTCATCAACGGGCGGCGGCAGCCACCGAGAAGGGATATTTCAAGGCAGAAATTGTTCCGCTTACTATTAAGCTGGAAGACGGTAGTGTGGGCGTGCACGACGCAGATGAAGGCATAAGAGCCGAAGCTTCCCTGCAAGCAATGCAGTCACTCAATGCCCTGCGCGAAGGCGGTGTTATCACCGCAGGAACAGCCAGTCAGATCAGTGACGGCGCCGCCGCGGTGATGATTGCCAACGAAGACGCCATCGATAAATACAATTTGCCAGTACGCGCGAAAATCAAAGCCCTTGCTGTGGTTGGCTCCGATCCGGTTATCATGTTGGAAGGACCTATTCCTGCTACCGAAAAAGTGCTGGAAAAAGCCGGATTGACTATTGATGACATAGACCTTTATGAAGTCAATGAGGCCTTTGGGTCGGTGCCACTGGCCTGGGCCAAGGCCGTGGGTGCCGACATCGATAAGTTGAATGTTAATGGCGGCGCCCAGGCACTGGGTCATCCACTTGGTGGTACCGGAGCCAAATTGATGACCACGCTGGTGCACGAATTAGAAAGGCGTAAAGTCCGTTACGGCCTGGTTGCTATCTGTGAAGGCGGCGGTACCGCGAATGCGATGATCATAGAACGCATGGATTCCACCGCTGACTAGGCTCTATTAGTTACAACACTGGCGCTGGTAGCGCCTGAGAATCGTTGATTTATTCTGTTAATCGAAGCGAAACTGATGATGTTTGAAAACCACATTAGCCCCTGGATGGATGAAGAATTACACATCATGAGAGATGCGGTGCGTAAATTTCTTGCCCGGGAATTTGTACCCCATATGTCCAAATGGGAACAGCAGGGCTATATCGATCGCGAAGCCTGGTTTAAAGCCGGGGCAGCCGGACTGTTGTGTGTCTCCATTCCGGCGCAATATGGTGGTGGTGGTGGCAACTTCAAACACGAGATGGTGTTGGTGGAAGAGATGGGCTATGCCCACATCTCTGGCTTCGGCAACGGCGTCCATTCCGGAATCGTGGCGCACTATATTAATTCCTATGGTAGCGAAGAACAGAAACAGCAATGGTTACCGAAGATGGCAGCCGGAGAAATAGTTTCAGCGATCGCCATGACCGAGCCTGGCACCGGATCCGACTTGCAGGCGGTAGCTACCAACGCGATCCGCAAAGGCGATAATTATGTGCTTAACGGCCAAAAATCATTCCTGACCAATGGGAAAACAGCAAACTTGATCTGCGTGGTGGTAAAGACCGACCCTTCGGAGTCGGCAAAGGGTATCTCACTGGTCATGGTGGAGACAGAAACCGTGGAAGGTGAGGGTGGGTTTAGTCGTGGCAGAAATCTGGAGAAACTCGGCTTGAAGGCACAGGATACCTCAGAGATATTTTTCGACGATGTTCTGGTGCCCATAGAGAACCTGCTGGGTAGCACGGAAGGCAAGGGCTTCATCCAGTTAATGGAGCAACTTCCACAGGAGCGCTTGATCATTGCGGCAGGCGCCTGCGCCGCCATCGAGACGGCTTTGCGCATTACTTCGGAATACGTGAAAGAGCGCAAAGCATTCGGTAAACGTATCCTGGATTTTCAAAATACACAGTTTCGATTAGCCGAGAGATACACCGAGGCGAAATTGGCGAGAACCTTCGTCGATGACTGCGCCATGAAGCTTGCCGAGGGCAAACTCGATGACACCACCGCCGCCATGGCAAAATGGTGGACTACACAAAAGCAATGCGAAATAGTCGACGAGTGTCTGCAGTTTTTCGGGGGTTATGGCTATATGATGGAATACCCTATAGCCAAAATGTATGCAGACAGCCGCATTCAGAAAATCTACGGCGGTAGCAATGAAATTATGAAGTTGCTAATAGCCAGGGCAATCTAGCGAAAGCCGCTCGGCTCTTAAACTACTTGAAGAGCCGTTGCAAGAGGGTCTGGTTCGTCACACAGCGAAAGACGGTGCGGTGCAAAGGCTCATCGTTCCAATTGTATTCCGCACCTTGTCTGGCTTCGTCCGCAGCAAAGCCAATTTGTTCCAGGGTTGGTAAGTCTTTTTGCAACCAGTTGCAGTAAGCCTGAGCATCTTCATAAGTAACATGAATATAGGGATATTGGATCTCGGCTCACAGCTGCAGCCGGTGAGTGGTTCCACTGCTCGGCACGGATCAGTCTGTTCACACCCAGTTCTTCATTGGTACGGGCACTCGTCGCAGCACTGTCCGACTCAGGGAGAATGATGTGGCCAGTGTCAGCCACAAATTGCTCATAATCCTCCTGGGTTACGTCATTTCTATCTATCCAGAAGCCATGCGATTCGACAGAGTTGGCAAGATTTCTATTGGGCCTGCCTTCAACGAAGGCCACGGGGCGGGAACCGACTTCAATCCAGACCATGGGCTCGGGGTCTGCTCGCGATTCCTTGATCAGGAAGTTGTCGATCAGACCGATAGCGGTTATAACCAACAAGGCTAGGGCAAGGTCAAATTTATGGTTCATGATTTCTCTGTTGCCAGTTAAGGGCCGCTAAGCCGGTAAAATGCGTGCAAGCACCACCACTAGCCATCTTCAGCATGCTCTGGCTTGTTTTTAATTATTATTATCGGGAAGTGTGCGCTGACTAGGTCGCGAAAATGTTGATCTTGATTCCGGAATCATAAATTCTTCATCGAAGACTTGCAGTCTGTTTTACCACGGCTACAGCCTGTTAGTACAGTTTTCCATGTTCTTCTTGAATACCGTGGGTTGATGGCAGGGCTCAGCTAAAGCCTAGTCTCGCAGCTCTGGTAGTTTATAGCCTTCGTCGTCCAGCCTGGCACGAATTTCCTTCTTGTCGATCTTGCCGGTGGAGGTCAGAGGAATGGCCTCAACTTCGATTACATCGTCGGGCAACTGCCACTTCGCAAAGATCTCGCTGCAGTGGGCAAGCACTGCGTCGCGGTCAAGTGGCTGTCCTGCTACCATGGTCACCAGCACCACCGGACGCTCATCCCAGCGCGGGTGCGGTTGGGCGACGACGGCGGCCTGGGCAATTTCTGCCATCCCCACGATGTGATTCTCCAGGTCGACGGAAGAAATCCATTCGCCGCCAGACTTGATCAAATCCTTAGAGCGATCAGAAATTATCAAATACTCTTCGGCATCGATCTTGGCGACGTCCCCGGTTACCAGCCAACCGTCGCGAAACTTGTCCGGCTGAGGATCGTTATAGTACTCGGCTGCAATCCAGGGCCCGCGAATACACAGTTCCCCGACTGCTTCGCCGTCATGTGGCAGTCGCTTCCACTGTTCATCAAAAATCTCGATCTCCAGCCCGGGCATGGGTAAACCGGCCTTGGCGATATTTTTGAACTGCTGCTCTTCAGAGATATTCAGGTGGGAGCGCTTCGCAACTTTTCCGGAAAGCGTTCCCAGTGGATTGGTTTCGGTCATACCCCAACCCTGGACCATTTCAATCTTATGGGTTTCCCAGTACCAGCGCGCCATAGATACTGGCGGTGAGGAGCCACCACAAGTCAGACGACTCAATTGGCTCAGGTCATAGCGCTCAGGTTCCGCTTCCAGTGCCGCCTTCACACCCTGCCAGATGGTGGGCACACCCGCAGAGATAGTGACTTGTTCTTCGTGAATTAGCTTTAGGAAGGCATCCGGTGTCATGAAACGATGCGGCATAACCTGCTTGCATCCAAGCATGGAGGCACAGAATGGCAGGCCCCAGCCCATGGCATGAAACATAGGCACGATGCCCAACAGCGAGTCCAGGGCAGACAGACCAATAGAGTCCGTCAGGCATTCGGTCAGGGTGTGCAGATAGGTAGACCTGTTGGTATACATCACACCCTTGGGCCTACCGGTAGTACCGGAGGTGTAACACAGGCCCATCGGTGAAGTTTCATCGATCTCAGGCCATTCGAACTTGGTGGGTTGATCGGCAATAAAATCTTCATAATCAATCTGATGTTCGAAGGAGCTTTCACCGCCTTCACCGTGCCGGCAAATGACCAGCAACTCAACGCAGGGAATCTTGCCCCACAGCGGTTCCAGCAATGGCAGCAAGTCTTCGTCGGCGAACAGGACGCGGTCAGACGCGTGGTTAATTATATATTCCAGATCCGTGGGCGACAGCCGCAGGTTCAAGGTGTGCAATACCGCTCCCATGGAGGGCACGCCCTGATACAGCTCCAGGTGTCGATAGTTACTCCACATGAAACTGCCGACGCGGTCCCCAACCTCAATACCATGGGCTTTCAGCGCATGAGCAACTTGATTCGCTCGGTCCCAGGTTTGCTTGACTGTCTGCCGATGCGTGCCGTCTGCCTGCAGGGTGACGACCTCAACTTCCGGATCCAGTTGCGCACCTCTGCCCAGGATTCGAGACATGAGTAGAGGTGTATTTTGCATTGTCATTCCGACGTTCCCCTATTACTGCTTTTATTGTGATGTTAGTTCAAGGACAGGCAGGATAGCTGATAACAGGGGGGTTGTTCAATTGGCGCCGCCAGAATTTGGTTTCGTTGAATGTGCTTAAAGTCGGTAGCAGCAATGGGGAACCATAAGGCGGATTATGTCGAGTTTTATATTTGGATTAATATCTGCTGATGCTTTTTTTGGGATTGAGCGAAGCAGGGGCTGTAGCTAATTCTCCGTTCCATGGGCCCTCCCTGGCCCTCCCGCGTTCCCGTCCCTGGACGCTAGTCACGGAGAATTAGCTACAGCCCCTGCTTCTATTTAGCCGAAGGAATAATCGCATCAATCGGATCATAGGGAGGTGGGTTTTTATAAATATGTAGCAATAGTAAGCGTGGAGAAAGTGTCATGTAAAACCCCGTGTTTACAGTAGACGTTTCTGAATTATAGGGTTGTCTTGGGGCATCAATAGAGTGCTATTAACAGAGGCACTAAGCTCAATGGCTCTCTCGATTTGAGGGCGATTGGGTGAGGGTGTTACTTTTTCGTGACTAGCGTCCAGGGACGGGAACGCGGGAAAGCCAGGGAGGGCCCATGGAACGCAAAAGTAACACCCTCACCCAAGCGCCCGCATAGATGCACCACCCCACCCCAACCCAACCCAAGCAGTCGTTAAGATGCGCCGCCCCGACTCAACCCACCAAGCGGAATTGAAAAGCGACCCCCCGAGGTTTATGCTCTGGAGCTCGCAAAGTTTCTAACAATCGGTGAACAAAATGATCAGCGCCAGGGAACACCCAAAGAAAACCATCAGCGTGAAAGGCAAGACCATGAGTTATGTGGAGATGGGGGAAGGTGATCCTATTGTGTTTCAGCACGGCAATCCTACTTCGTCGTATTTGTGGCGTAACGTCATGCCGCATCTGCAGGATCAGGGCAGGTGTATTGCCATCGATCTTATTGGCATGGGTGATTCCGACAAGCTGGATGATTCGGGTCCTGATAGCTACACCTTGATGCAGCATCGAGAATATTTTGACGCTGCTCTGGAGGCACTGGATGTGAAGGCTAACGTAACCTTTGTCATCCATGACTGGGGTTCGGCATTAGGTTTTGACTGGGCTAATCGTCATCGTGATGCGGTAATGGGTATTGCCTACATGGAAGCCATTGTTAAGCCGATGACATGGGATACCTGGCCGGAAGCAGCGCGCGCATTGTTCGAAGGCTTCAGATCGCCTGCCGGTGAAGGAATGATTCTGGAGAAGAATATCTTTGTGGCAACAGTGTTACCGGGCTCAGTATTGCGGGAACTGAGTGCAGAAGAAATGGAGGTCTATAGGCGACCATTTAGAAATTCGGGGGAAGACCGCAGACCGACACTGACCTGGCCTCGACAGATTCCGCTTGCGGGAGAGCCTGCTGACGTAGTCGAACTGGTGCAGGCATATGCCGACTGGCTGCCAGAATCTGAAGTGCCGAAGCTATTCATCAATGCCGAGCCCGGCGCCATATTGATTGGACAACAGCGGGAATTTTGTCGATCCTGGCCGCATCAACAAGAAATCACGGTGGCCGGTAATCATTTTCTGCAGGAAGATTCACCGCACGAAATTGGTCAGGCAGTAGCGCGATGGCGTAAAGAACTGCTGTAGCAAAAGTAAATGCAACACTGATAGTGTGAAAGTTTTTGTCGGCGATAAGATCTTATTTTACAGAGGTTGGATAGACTTATGACTCAAAAATCGATTACTCGGCTTTCAATACGAATTCTTGCGCTATTGCTGTGGGGCTCGCTGCTTTCACCCGTGGTGGCACAGGAGACATCCGCGGCGGCGATCCGTAGCCTCATCGTTGGCAGTTGGGTGATTAACGAAGAGCTAAGTGACAACACCGACGACAGTGTAGAAACGGCCATCAAGGCAGCGGGCGGCAAGGTAAAAAGGCGCTGGTTCAGCAAGCGCGCGGAAGATTTTTACCGTGGCGGGCCAGCAGAGCAGGAGCTCTACGACCGTATCTCGTATGACGATGTATTGCGCATTGACTATGATGAGCCGGAGCTTCGCTTCGAGTACGCCGACAACTATATCCGGGTTTTTCATACTGACGGTCGCCGCCGCACTTCGGCTGCTAACGATTTTTACAGCAGCGGAAGCCAGGATTTTTCCTTTGGTAACTGGGAGGAAAATTCATTGCTGGTTGAAGCCCGACCGCGAGACGACGGCTTCACACTGGAAACTTACAGCTTGCAGGCCGATGGTGACCAGCTCGTAGTTGAAATGCAGATCCAGCCCAACTCATTCGGTGCGACAATTATTCTTACCAGAATTTACGATCGGGTAAATTGAGGAGTAAAAGGGGACAGATATAACTAGCATATTTGCTAAATAAATCTGTCCCCTTTTACTATTTCTAACAACGAAGCGATCGGCCTACAAGGGTTTTATAAATTTTAAAGTCATGCGATCACTCTCACCCATCGCGGTGTACCTGGCCCGATCGATATCACCTAGTCTATAGTTTGGCGCCAGCGTCCAGACTCCTTCCGGGTGCCCGGTAGGGTCATTGGCGTTGGCATTGATTTCCGAGCTGGCGACCAATTCGAAACCGGCGGCGGCCGCTACTTCAATCACATAGGCTTCCGTTACATATCCAGAAGTGCGCATAACGTCCATGCCGGCATCCGGACGGGCGCGATGTTCGACCACACCGAGGATGCCACCGGGCTTGAGGGCGGCATAGAAGGTGGCAAAGTATTCATATTCCTGACCAGCCATGATCCAGTTGTGCACATTGCGAAACGTCATTGCCAGGTCGGCACTCGCTGGTGGAGCGATCGCAACTTCGTGTGGAGGGTTCAGGTGCCGGACCGTGATCTTGCCGTAAAGCTCGGGCGCTGCCGTTATCTTCGCTTCGAAGTTTCTTAAATTCGGCGCCATGTAAGACGCGGACGCATTCGGTGAAAAATGGGCAGCATAGTATTTGCCATTATCTCGCAGGTAGGGCGCGACAATTTCGGTATACCAACCGGTGGAGGGCAATATTTCAATAACGGTTAAGTCGGGTCGTAGTCCGAAAAATTCCAGGGTCTGGAGGGGATGGCGGAAGGCATTGCGAGCGATATTGGTATCGCTACGGTGATCTGCCACGATTAACTGCTCCAACTCGGGCGCTGTGGCGCCAGCGTGGCTATCGGCATTGGCGAACTGCCAAGCGCTCACAGCCAGCGCCATCGTGGTTGCGAAGAGCAGGGTTTTAACAACTTTCATAGATTTCTTCCTGTGGTTTTTTGTTAGCCGCTAACACAGCAGCGGCAACGCGTGGAGCCGCTGGTCATTACGGATTCTGCTGCCCGCACATTCTCGGCCGCAGTTCGGGTCCTGGCGGTAAAGCTCGCCGGTATAAGTACCCACATCTGAGACACCGCTGTCTTTATCATTGCAGGTCTGGTCTACGTCCAGATTGGGAAAATCAATGACTTCCAGAGTCGGGGCCGTGTATTTATCCAGGTGGATGATCTCGCTGTTAGGGACTCTAGCATTTATCCTACAATGGGGCTAATGCTAGTTGCTTGGAATTGAGTTAGGCTGAGAACAGTATACGTTGCGGTCTACTCTGCCTGGCCGCAGGGAAGATATGAATACCATGGGAATGAGCTGCTTTGGATTTTTACCGATCGACAATCCCATCGGCACGCTGTCAATCAGTGCTAATCGAGTCCAGGTCACAAAAAAAACCGCCCCCGAGGGGACGGCGGCGATATGAGGGCAAATCAAGCTTGGCTCGTTGCATAATACAAGCGGCTCAATGAACTAGACCGCGGCTGCTATGTTTTATTTCAGGCAATGTAAAATAATTTATGAACAACACTCTCGAATCGGAACTGCGTAAAATTGAAGTCGAAAAGACTGGGGGCTATGACAAGCGCACCGAGCATCTGGACGCCCACGGCATCGGCCTGTTTATCAATCGCCTGATTCGGGAAGATTCACCCTATCTGCTGCAACACGCCCATAACCCCGTGAATTGGTACGCCTGGGGCGAGGAGGCATTTGCAGCAGCTGTGGCCGCAGACAAACCCGTGTTCCTGTCGATTGGTTACTCCACCTGCCATTGGTGTCATGTCATGGAGGTTGAGAGCTTTGACAATATAGAAGTGGCCAGGGTGCTGAACAAGGATTTTATCTGTATAAAAATGGATAGAGAGCAGTACCCCGATATTGATGAGATATACATGACAGGGGTACAGCTTATGTCCGGCAGAGGCGGTTGGCCTATGTCGAATTTCCTGTTGCCCACTGCCAAGCCATTCTTCGGTGCCACCTATTTCCCCGCGGCTGCTTTTATTAATCTGCTGCAAAAAATCGCCGATGCCTGGAATTACAAGCGGCAGGAATTGGAGGCTAGTGCCACGCAAATAAGTGCAGCGATAGATCGCATACTAAATGCCAACAAAGCGGCTCAAACGCTGGATGCGGATCTGCATAACACTACTCTGCAAGAGCTCTTGCAAACACAAGACCTGAGCTATGGAGGCCTTGCCGGAGAGCCCAAATTTCCCCAGGAACCACTGTTGTTACTTGCGCTCGATGGGGTCAGGAGATCACGAGATCTCGACGTTTTTGCTTTTGTTGAGCGTGCGCTCACGGCCATGGCAAGTGGCGGCATCTATGACCAGGTGGCTGGCGGTTTCCATCGCTACAGCGTGGATGCACAGTGGTTGGTGCCGCATTTCGAGAAAATGCTCTATAACCAATCTCAGTTGGGAGCAGTGCTACTCGAGGCCTACCAGCTCAGCGCTGATAGTTTCTTCAAGCGCGTACTGGAACAGACACTGGATTACGTGTTACGCGACATGCAATTACCGGAGGGGGGATTCTATTCCGCCACCGACGCCGACAGTGAAGGCGAGGAGGGGACGTTCTTTACCTGGACGATTGAAGAATTGCAGCAAGCTCTGCAAGACGACGAGGCAAATTTTGTGATCAATCTGTACGGAGTCAGTACAACTGGAAATTTCGAAGGCTCGAATATTCTGAACCTGTCAAAACCTTTGCAGGATTCTGCCAGTGATTTCGGCGAGCAGGGGTCGAGCCTGGACGAGTTTAGCAGTCATCTGGATCGAATTTTACACAAACTCTACCTCGCCCGGGAGCAACGCTTACACCCGCTGAGAGATGACAAGCTGATCGTAGCCTGGACAGGAGCGATGATTACTACCCTGGTCAGAGCGGCAGTGGTGCTGGATCGACAGGACTGGCTGCAGGCCGGGGAACGGGCGGCTAGACGGGTCTGGCGATACAACGTCGATGCTGCGGGGCAACTCCAACGTATCTATTTGAACGCGGCGGTGTCCATCGCTGGACAGCTGGAAGATTATGTTAATTTTTGCCAGGCTCTGATTACTTTATTCGATGCTAGCGACAACAGGGAATATCTGCAGCAGGCTGCGCAACTAATGGATACGGCCTTGCTTGAATTCTGGGATCAGCAGCGGGGCAGCTTCTATCTTAGCCCGGCGCAACAAACTGGGCCGCAATTGACCCGTTCCCGCAATGCCAGTGATGGCGCTACCGTCTCGGCGGTGGCCACTGCTCTGCAGTGCTTGCTGATGCTGCAGCAACGCAGGGTGTTGCTTGCACAAAATCATGGCGATACAGAACTCGACTATCGAGGGAAAATCGATACTTGCATCGCTGCAGTGCTCGCGCATATCAACGACAGTCCAATGAGCCATTCCGGCCTGCTCAGAGTCATTGCCGGGCACGAGCAGGGAGTTGCCGAGGCGGTTCAATATGTTGACGGCGGCAGAGCTAAAATTTCGATGTCAGAAATAGCATCTTGCTCTGACGATGTGAAGCAAATTGAAGTCAGCGTTAAATTAGAACCCGGGTGGCACATCACCGCCGCTGAAGATTCTGAAAATGAATTTGCGGCGATTGCATTGGCGCTTGCGGAAACTGAAAGTCACTGGCGTATTGTCAAAACTGATTACCCGTCGGCGCATTCGACACTATTAATTGCTGGTGGTGCTACTACCCCAATCTATGAAAAAGAATTCACACTGAGCGCCGAATTGTCGCGCACAGAATTGCCCGCCGACTCACTGTCTGCATCCTCAGAGATGGTACTGAAATTACAATTGTGCAATAAAGAAAATTGTCTGCTGCCCCAGGCAGTGAAATTCAGAATCTAGGGCAGATAGAGAAAGCAATCGATCAGAGCTATTGCCACTGGCATTACGGTGATGACCTGCTATTAATCAAGCTCTGAACCTTAGAGTAGCTCTAAGCTTAACGCTGGCTTTAACTTGTTATAACAGCGGAAAAAGCCTATATTTCCCGCCTCTCAAGTCATGTAATAGCTTGGGCAGAGGATTGTCTTTAGGTCGCGCTTGTCTTCAGGTCACGAAGGTTTATGGGATTGCACAAAAACAAGACATTGATTGGCTTCTTCATATTGCTGATGCTTTCTAATAGCACTCTGGCTTTGGAGGCAATCATTCATGATAACCACGTCCACGGGGAAGTGGTGAGTGCTCAGGACCTGGATTTTGCGCGCAATGGACCAACCGAGACCCAGGTCTTGCATCAGACTCATCAAACCGAAAGTTCGATGGACCAATCCCAACAGGTTCATGCGGGTGAAGATTGCATCTGCGATGACATCTGCTGTGCCAGCACAGTAGGCTTTTCAATAAGCTACGCCGCGACTGCATTGCCGGGTCCCAATGACAATGCACTGGTTCGAACTAACCTGTACCAATCCGTTTCCCTGGATCTGTTACTGCAGCCACCCTCAGCTTAACTCACTCCTGTTTTATCAACCCTTCCTAAATCGTTCGTGGAGTTGAGTCGTGTTTGCTAGAGTTACCTTTGCATTATTACTGTTTTCTTATTCCTGGTTTACCTATGGGGAAACGGTTTCCTATGAATTTGATATCGATACCAGGCTGGTAAATTTTACTGGAGCTACCGTCCAAGCGCTTGCGATCGGCGATCAGATTCCAGCGCCAACCCTGGAGGCCAGCGTTGGTGATGTCCTGCGCACAACATTTCACAATCGACTCGATGTATACGCCTCCGTGCATTGGCATGGTGTGCTGTTGCCCGATGATCAGGATGGCGTGCCTTTTCTGAACACCCAGCCGATTGGGCCAGGCCAAAGCTTTACCTTTGAGTTTCCGATAATCCAGAGTGGCACCTACTGGTATCACTCGCACTCGGACCTGCAGATCCAGCGCGGTGTGTATGGGGCGATCGTGCTGCGAGAGCAAGATCAGCCGTCGGCTTCCGTGCAGGAAGAAATAGTCCTGTTTTCTGATTGGACCGATGAGGATCCCGGCACGGTATTAACCAACTTGAAGAAGGACAAAGACTATTACGCTTACAAGAAAAAAGCGGTGCAATCCTGGGATAAGGTGCTGGCGAATGGCCGGCAGGCGATCAGCAATAGATTCTCCGCAGCTCTGACGCGCATGGGCCCCATGGACCTGGCGGACATCGCCTATGATGCCTTCCTGGCCAACGGTGAGCGCGAGAGCCAACTGATAATTGCTAATGCCGACGCAGAGAAAATTCTGTTGCGGCTGATTAATGGCTCAACTTCCAGTTACTTCGATGTCGAATATGCCGGTGGAGCGATGACTATCATTGCCGCCGACGGTCAGGAGGTTGCACCGATCAGGGTCAAGCGTCTGCGTATGTCTACTGCCGAAACCTATGATGTACTGGTTCCGGTGGCAGCGGCAGAGTCGTTTGAATTACGTGCGACCTCATTCGATGGCAGCGGATTTGCCAGCGTCTTTGTCGGCACGGGAGACAGGGTCTATGCGCCCGACGTGCCAGCGCCGAATCTGTTCCTGATGGGCCATGACGGGATGGTAATGGATATGGCGATGGATATGCCTATGGATATGTCCATGGATATGCCCATGAAATCGACCATGAAGATGGACGCTCCCGCGGGTTCGACCGAGGGGCAGTCGGGAGGTGCTGAGGTCATACAGCACATGACCGACTACCGGCACTTGCTCGCCAGCAAGTCTACCGCACTCCCTGCAAACCGCGATTGGCGTGAAATTGATCTGACGCTGACAGGCAATATGGAGCGCTACGTCTGGAGTTTTAATGGAGCCACTCTGCGTGAGGAGGACCAGATACTTATTGGTAAGGGTGAAAACGTCCGCATCACTCTAAACAATAGCACCATGATGCATCATCCCCTGCACCTTCATGGTCATTTCTTCCGCGTGCTGAATGAGCACGGCGATCGCAGCCCCCTAAAACACACGGTCGACGTGCCACCTATGGGCAGGGTAGTGATTGAGTTTGACGCTAATGAGGAAAAGGATTGGTTGTTTCATTGTCACAATCAATACCACATGAAAACTGGCATGAGTAGAGTCATCAGCTATCAGCAGACCACGACCTTCGACGCCGACATGGGCAATGCCATCCAACCCTACCTGCGCTGGTTCAGTCGCACCGAAATAGGTGCACAGAGTAACTTCCTCGATCTCGATTATTCCCTCTCCGATGAGCGCCATGGCTTCGGCCTGGAGGCGGATGCTGATTTCGATGACCGCTACGAAATCGAAGCCAGCTACACCTACTACTACAATCGCTTCTTCTCGACATTTGCGGGAGTAGAGACGCGCAAGCACGAGGATGAAGGCAGTGAAAGTTTTGCCATCGCCGGTTTCAATTACACGCTGCCACTGTTGATTAACAGCGAGTGGCGAGTGGATGATGAAGGTGAGTTTCGTGTGGAGCTGGAGTCCGAGCTGCAATTTAGCCGACGTATTGGTTTCGACTGGCGCTGGAATACAGAAAATGAATATCGCTATAGACTGAAATACAACATAAGCAAGCGCTGGGCATTCACAGTAAATACCGACTCAGAATATGGTGACGGCGTGGGCATGCAATACCTGTTCTAAGCGGTGGTCAATATTTCCTCGAAGAATTTCGGTACCACTGCCGATGCCGGGCCGTATCTGTGTTCGTCGAAATTGGAGCCGGTCGCGTCCAGATTGAGCTCGACGGTGTTGGCTCTGCGAATCTTGGCGGTTTGATAAAAGCCCGAGGCCGGATAGACGTTGCCACTGGTTCCTATAGACACGAACAGGTCACAGTTCTCCAGCGCCTTATTGATCTGATTCATGTGCATGGGCATTTCGCCGAACCAGACGATATGTGGGCGTAAATTTCCCGCCGAGCGACAACAGCGGCAGTTGGTATCAAACCCCAGGTCTTCACGAATGTCGAACACCAGTTGCGAATTTTGGCAGCGCATCTTGAGGATTTCGCCGTGCATGTGTACCAGCTTTTGACTTCCCGCTCTCTCGTGTAGATTGTCTATGTTCTGGGTAACTAACAGGAAAGCTCCATCGAAGTCATGCTCGAATTTTGCCAGAGCGGAGTGCGCCGGATTGGGCTTGATATCATCGCCCAGTAGTTGTCGCCTGCGCTGATTATAGAATTCATAGACCAATTGCGGATTACGCTCGAAGCCTTCCGGTGTGGCCACTTCTTCTACTGGATGGTCTTCCCATAGACCATCGGCTGCACGAAATGTTTTGATCCCGGACTCCGCTGAAATGCCGGCACCGGTGAGAACTACAATAGAGCGGTAGGGACAGTTCATCGGCAAAGCATAGCATGGCGTCTGGCAGAGATATTCATTCATTATTTAGAGCTTCCCTCCCGCAATCGGTATAATGCGGCTTCAATTGAATGACGCTTTAGGAGAGAAGCAAAATGGCCGCGATTGAAGCTGGCAAGATGGCGCCTGCATTTACCCTGCAGGATCAGGCTGGAACAGCGGTAAGTCTGAAAGATTACCGGGGCAAGTCTAATGTAGTGTTGTACTTCTATCCGAAAGCGATGACACCAGGCTGTACCGTGCAAGCCTGTGGCCTGCGGGACAGCAAGCGACAGCTGACAAAACTGAATGCCGTGACGCTGGGCATAAGTCCGGACTCGGTCAAACGCCTGCAAAAATTCAAGGATAAGGAAGGCCTGAATTTTACTCTGCTCGCCGATGAGGATCATGCTATTGCCGACAAATACGGAGTGTGGGGGCTGAAGAAGTTTATGGGCCGGGAATACATGGGCTTGATCAGAACCACTTTTATCATCGATAAAAAGGGCAAAGTCGCGCACCTAATGGCTAAGGTAAGAACCCGGTCTCATCATGATGATGTGCTGGAAATTTTAAAGTCTTTGGCGTAGGCGATTACGCAATGCAGTTAAATTACAGACAATATTCCGATCAGGGTGAGCCACTGATTATTCTGCATGGATTATTTGGTAACCTTGCAAACTGGGGCTGGCACAGTAAGCAATTTTCCAAATCATTCGCCGTCTATGGCATTGATCTGCGTAATCATGGTGACTCGCCCCATGCCGAGGAACTCAACTTTCAAGTCATGGCTGAAGATGTGCGGGAACTTATGCAGCGACTGAACATCGATGCAAGTGCTCTCATAGGACACTCTATGGGTGGCAAAGTGGCTATGCAGTTAGCGCTGAGCTATCCCGACCTGGTCAGCAAACTGATCGTGGTGGATATTGCGCCAGTAGACTACCCGCAGACCGCGGCGGGGCATTCCAATGTGCTGGAAGGGATGGCGCTGCTGGACCTGCAGCAGCTCAGTAGCCGAAAGCAGGCGGAACGGCAATTGTCAGAGCACATCGAAGACGACGCCACTCGAAAGTTTGTACTCACTAATCTGGTAAGAAACAAGGACGGCGGTTATCGTTGGCGGCTGAATCTCGCGTCGATAAGGGATAACTATGACATATTGCGAGTGAAACCGATGGCAGACAAAGCTTTCAACAAGCCGACTCTGTTTGTAAAGGGTGCCTTATCTAACTATATACGGACGCAGAACGAGAGAGAAATTTTGGATCTGTTTCCGGCAGCATCGGTAAAAATAATAATGCAAGCCGGGCATTGGCTACATGCAGACCGGCCCCAGGATTTTCAGAAGATTGCTGTCGATTTTCTATTACGGGATGAGAATTAAGCTATGGCGGTGTTGAGTGTAAATGTAAATAAAATTGCCCTACTAAGAAATTCACGAGGACGAAATTATCCGGACGTGTTGAAATTTGTCGAACAACTACTGGCGCTGGGAGTCAAGGGTATTACTGTGCATCCGCGACCAGATGAACGCCATGTAACGCGCCAGGATGTCTACGCAATAAGCCAGCTACTGCAATCGCGCAGCGATGTCGAATTTAATATAGAAGGTTACCCCTCCGAAGATTTCCTCAAACTGGTCTTGGATGTAGCGCCCGCGCAATGCACGCTAGTGCCGGATAAGCCGGACCAACTTACCTCCGATCATGGCTGGGACATTAGCGCCAATGCGACCCAGTTGCAGGCTGTGCTGGCTCGCTTGCGGAATGCAGACATTCGCAGCAGCCTGTTCCTGGATGCCTCGGTTGCAGCTGTTGAGCAGGTACCTGCGGTTGCTGCCGACAGAATCGAGTTGTACACAGAAGAGTACGCCAGCAATTTTGGTGGTGCGACACAAGACCAGCTTTTCAATCAGTACAAGGCCGCCGCTGCCCGGGCCCATGCACTGGGTCTGGGTATTAATGCCGGGCATGATCTGGACCTGCAGAATCTGGCTGTATTTCTGCAAATTCCACACATCGCCGAGGTCTCCATTGGTCATGCGTTGGTGGTAGAGTCGTTACAGCAGGGCCTTGTTGCAGTCATTGGGCAATATCTGGCTATAACCGGGGGCTAGAAGCTTCCTGATTTAAGCGTGACTCTGCGGATTTGGGGTCACGACCCCTTTTATGTGAACTCTGTCACAAAAATTCCGCCCTACTCGAACTAGTATAACGCTGTTATTGTTCGGGACAGGTGAGTAGTTAGACTTGTCCCCTCATGCTGGCTGTAGTCCCCGATGTAAGTAATGCTAAGCGCAGGATAATTGGAATGAGCAATCAGATTCAATGTGACATGCCTGATGTAACCGTGACCAAACCCAGAGGTTTGTCGCGAAGCATGTTCTTTAAGGCCTATAGTGGTCCCAACGCTATAGCAATCGCACAGTTGAGTTCCCGCGCTGGCAGTCAACTTCGACGCTCAGCCAGGCGTAACACTAGCGATGATGACAAGGCGCCGAGTGTAAGTTATTGTCTCAAAATCATCGAAGTATCCCAGAATTACCGCAACAAAGGTGTTGGCTCCGCCCTGTTGAATGAAATCATCGATTTTTGTCGTGATGAACGGGTTTCGTCAATTTACGGTGAAGCCAAGGGCGAGATTGATATGCTGCGTCGCTGGTATCAGGATCAGGGCTTCGAATTGGATAACGGCGATAATATCCAGCTGTCGCTTACCTAAAACAGTTCAGTCTGCAATTTCCCGTAGCATCGGCTCCAGCCAGAGCCATACATTTTCCAGAATCATCGGTTGCGCCTCCGCTACAGGATGAATGCCATCATTTTGTATTAGCTCGGGCTGTTGCGGAATACCATCTATCAAAAACGGAATCAGGGCCAGATTATTTTCCTCGGCCAACTCGGCGTAAATCTCAAAGAAGGGAACAGTATAACGGGGCCCATAGTTCGGAGGAATCTGAATGCCCGCCAATAATACAGTGGCTCCCGCAGCCTCGATGAGGTCTATCATCGTCGCCAGGTTTCGTCGCATCTGATCCAGCGGCAGGCCTCTAAGGCCATCGTTCCCACCCAGTTCCAGGATCACAAGTTCGGGACTATAGCTATCGAGCATCGAGGGCAGTCGGCTCAGTCCGCCGGTGGTAGTCTCACCGCTGACGCTGCCATTGATTACCTGAAACGGTAATTGCTCTGCGGTGATCTGGATATCGAGCAGGTTCACCCAACCGGCTTCTTCGTCGATGCCATAAGCCGCGCTCAGGCTGTCACCAAACACCATTAGGGTATACTCCGCGAATGCCGCCGAACTGAGAAAAAAGCTCAGGCAGGCCAGGAATCCAACTAATGATCGAATTGTCAGGTGTTTCATCGTTTCCGCTATAACTCTCGCCGAAGAATATGGTAAACCGTATCTGAATCGAAGCCTACGCTAATGGAGACGGTCTGGATATGCAATCGGCCATGGCTGCTTAAACAGCTAGCAGCTATGGAAATTGCTAATCTGTTGGTCTCTGGCTTTATACCCGGTGGTTTGTGCCCTGAATAGTACAATAGGGGTTTTACATTGAGGATTTATATCTTGGCAACTGCCGTTGATCTAGTTAGCTCTTTAATTGGACTATAATGCGTGCAGTTTGCCGGTAACGATGGGGTGAGATAAGCGGGACATGATTCGAGTTACAAATTTGCTTAAGAGTGTCGACACTAGCGAAGGTGTACTGACCATATTAGATAATGTCAGCCTGCAGGTTGATAAAGCTGAGGCGGTAGCGATAGTAGGGGCGTCCGGGTCGGGTAAATCAACCCTGTTGGGATTGATGGCCGGGCTGGATAGTGCAACTTCCGGCGATGTTGAACTTAACGGCCACAGCCTGGCGGCAATGGACGAGGAGCAGCGTGCGGTTCTGCGGGGGCAACTGGTTGGCTTCGTATTCCAGTCATTTCAACTTCTGCCCAGTCTCACCGCGTTGGAAAATGTCATGTTGCCCATCGAATTGAAAGGAGATCCCGAGGCCAATTCGAAAGCGCGGCAACTGTTGGAGCGGGTCGGGCTGACAGAGCGCTGGCATCACTATCCGAACCAACTTTCCGGCGGCGAGCAGCAACGTGTTGCCATAGCTCGCGCCTTTGCCACCGAGGCTCAGATTCTATTTGCGGATGAGCCAACCGGCAATTTGGACACAGTTACTGGCAGCAAGGTAATCGATCTGTTGTTTGATCTGAATGAAGAATTCGCTACCACACTGGTACTGGTGACTCACGATGAGCCCCTGGCGCAAAAGTGTGGCCGTATAATCAAGTTGGTTGCTGGTAAAATTGTCAGCGATGAGAAGAATGTGGAAGCCCTCAGTGCCTGATACCCCCGTAACAGAATTGAATGGCCACAAATCCTTGCGGACCCTGTTTGGACTGGCATTGCGATTATTATGGCGAGACTGGCGTGGTGGCGAGCTGCGTTTGTTGTTTTTAGCGCTGGTGATGGCGGTAACCTCGGTTACCGGTATCGCGCTGTTCACCGATCGACTGGAGCAAGCCCTGTTGCTGGAGTCGGCTAATATGCTGGCGGCAGACAGAGTGCTGGGAAGTAGAAGTCAACCCCCGCAAAGTATTTTGCAGGAAGCCGAGTCCCGCGGTCTGCAAACTGCGCAGACCCTGTCGTTTACCTCCATGGCATTTTCCGACACTGGCAATATGCTGGTCGCCGCGAAAGCAGTGAACGACAGCTATCCACTGCGGGGAGAGGTCATTATTGCCGACGCCCCCTTCATTCGAGGCGTGCCGATTCAGAGCGGACCCGCCCGTGGAGAAGTGTGGCTGGAGTCGCGGGCATTACCTGCCCTGGGTCTGAACGTGGGCGAGACGGTGTACGTCGGTGAAGAAGAATTCACGGTGGCTAAGATCATCATTGCCGAGCCCGACCGGCAGGCCGGTGGCATGGTGGATAATGCCGGCCCGCGCCTGATGATGAATCTGGCGGATGTAGCGGCTACCAACGTGGTGCAGATTGGCAGTCGGGTACGCTATCGTTATCTGTTCGCCAACGACGACCTCGACCAGATGGATTCCTTCGAGCAGTGGGTGGGAGAAGCATACGCGGGCCAGTATCGTATCCGCGACGTTCGAGATGAGAGCGAAGAGATTAGTGACGCGCTGAACAAGGCAGAGAGTTTTTTGTTGTTAGGGTCGCTGTTTTCGGTATTGCTGGCGGGAGTGGCGATTGCCCTGACTGCCAAACGCTATAGCGAGCGACACTATGACTACGTCGCCATATTGAAGACCTTTGGCTGCACCTCCTCTCAAATCATGACTATCTACCTGTCAATTCAAGCGGTGCTGGCAGCAATCGCCATCGTTGTCGGTTGTGTACTTGGCTGGTTAGTGCATCAGGGTATTTTGCAGATGTTGCAGACAGTAATCCTGGTGACCCTGCCGCCAGCCGGCTTGCAACCCTATGTTATTGGCTCGTTGACCGCGCTAATCTGCCTGCTCTCGTTCGCCTTGCCGCCCTTGTTGGCGCTGCGAGAAACGCCTCCGCTTCGAGTCTTGCGCAAGGATATCAGCCAGCAGAAATTTGGTGCCAACCTGCCCTATATATTCGGCACCATAGGCACCGTGTCCCTGGTGTTCTGGTATAGCCAGGATTTCATTCTTACTTCGGTATTAGTGATTTCGGTGGCTGCGATCGCCATCTTTCTTTCAATTATTTCTTACCTGTTGTTGCGAACCAGTGGCCCCATGGGCATGAAGGCGGGCAGCGCCTGGAAGTTGGCTATGACCGCCGTCCGCAGACGCCGCAAGCAGAGTGTGCTGCAGGTGATGGTGTTTTCCATCACCATTATGTCACTGTTGATCCTGACTTTGCTGCGCACCGATCTTATCGATGACTGGCAAGCCCAACTGCCGGAAGACACGCCCAATCATTTCATGATGAATATTACCCAACCGCAGATCGCTGGCATACAGCAGTTCTTTGCGGACAATGGTGTGGCCGGGAATGCGTTCTACCCACTGATCAGTGCGCGGGTGACGACTATCAATGGCGATATTCCCGATCCCCAGGATCAGCTGAATGAAGATGCACAGGGCAGCACGCTGGCTGAATCCGCGCAGGAGGAGGAAGAGCAGCTTGAGCAAGATGCCGTGCAAAGCGGGTCGCAAGCCGAAGGCGGAGCTCAGAATCGGGCCCGGGGTCGGCTTGGTCGGCGCCAGGTAACCTGGACCGACGAGGTGCCATCCGGCAATCGCATCACTGCTGGCCAGTGGTGGGGAGAGAACGCAACACCAGGCTATGTTTCCATAGGAGAGGAATACGCCGGCTGGCTCGACCTCGAAATCGGTGACAGACTGGAATTTGAGGTCAATCAACAGGTAGTGAGTGCCGAAGTCAGCAGTTTTCGCAGCGTGCGCTGGGATAATATGCAGCCCAACTTCTTCATCATTTTCTCACCGGGCACCATCGATCATCTGGGTGCGACATTTCTTTCCACCGCCTTGATGGAGCGGGATCAGAAAATTTTACTCAACGATCTGGTGCGACTATTTCCGACCATCGTGGTGATAGAGATCGATGCGCTGATCGAGCAGATTCAAACCATTATTGCCCAGGTAACCTCGGCAATCGAATTGATTTCGGCATTGGTGCTGATATCTGGTGGTCTGGTGCTGCTGGCCTGTGTGAATGCGACTCTCGACGAACGCTTCCACGAGAATGCCATCCTCAGAACCCTGGGCGCCGGCAAGAAACTAATACTTAGCAGTTTGCTGATCGAGTTTGCCTTCATCGGTATTGTCGCCGGCGTGATCGCCACGCTGGGGGCAGAGGCAAGCCTGTACTACTTGCAAGAGCGGGTGTTCGAGCAGGATTTTCACTTCCATTACTGGGTGTGGGTGTCGGGGCCTGTAGTCGGCATGTTAGTGGTTGCCGGACTCGGTGTGAACTCGACTCGCAAGGTGGTGAGTATCAGTCCTTTGAATGTTTTGCGGCGGGTCTAGCGGGCTGTCGCAAAGACGCAGGTATTGGTGAGTTGGCCGCTGCTACCCCGCTATTGTGATGAGTTTGCATCGACTTTCCTTGTCAGTGGTGACCTAACTCAGGCGAGTCTTATTTTTGAATCCTCCCCTGGAACTTCCCTTACCAGTCTGGGCAATAAATAACCTGGCAGCATTTTTCGCATCTCATCGATAATCCCCAGCGCTTTGGATTCGCTGATATCGAAGTGGGCTGTAGCGTGAACCTTATCTAGCGTATGCAGGTAATAGGGTAGGACATGCATGGAAAACAGCTGCTTGCTCAGCAAGGTTAAAACTCGAGCATTGTCGTTAACATCTTTTAAAAGAACACTTTGATTTAATAGCGTGACGCCAATTGTCCTTAACGAATTAATTGCTGCAGCCACTGATTTATCCAGTTCCTGGGGGTGATTCACATGCAGCACTACCACTATTTTAAGGCGTGATTGGCCTAACCAGTTAAGCAGTTCCTGATTTACCCGCTGTGGAATCACCACCGGCAGGCGCGTATGGATACGCAGGGTGTTAACGTGGGGAATCTGATCTATCTGCTGTGTAAGCCAGGCCAGGTGTCGGTCGGCTGCGGCCAAGGGATCACCGCCGCTGTAAATCACCTCTTCTATGCTTTGATGGCGCCGAATGTAATCAAGGCTATTACGCCATTGTGCCCGGCTGGGGGTGTTTGCCTGATAGTCAAAGTGGCGCCGAAAGCAATATCGGCAATGGATTGCACATTGTGGTACGGGTGTGAGCAAGGCCCTGCCAGGGTATTTGTGAAGCAGGCCAGGCACAGGGTTGCTAGATTGTTCCAATAGTGGATCAGCACTGAAGCCGGCGTGAATTTGATCTTCGAGATGGCTAGGCCAGAGTTGCTTCAATAAAGGGTCTTGCCAATTGCCTTTCTCAATGCGCGCCACAAACGGTCGTGGTGCCCGCAGGGGAAATGACCTGAGAGTTGCTTCATTTACAGTATGTGTGGGCAAATCGAGCTCGAGAATTTGCAGTAATTCCTCTGGATCTGTTATCAGATCGGATAAGATCTCTTGCCATTTTTCAGGCGCGTCGGATTTAATGATGGACAGTGCAGAGGTTGGCATAATTTTCCTGATTGGGTAAAAATTAACTGACAAGCAAAGTAGATCCAAGGCAATGTAAAACACACATATTCTGAATCTGAATCATATCAGCAAAGGAAGAGAGCGAAAAATGGCGAGTTATTCCACCAATGAATTTAAATTGGGTTTGAAGGTCAGCGTTGATCATAGGCTCCTTAGGGTTATAATCGCCCCCATGCCCGTCTGAGCGGCAATTAACCTTAGAGTGAGCTACATGAACATTGATCGAACCACAGTATGGCGCTACCTGGCACTAGTTTGCTTGCTGACACTGGGCTTTAGTGCGCCTGCATTGTCCCAATCCCTGCAAGAAGTAAGCGCAAGAAAATGCGTCTATGGCAATTGCGAAAACGGTCGGGGGACGCTGGAACTCACCACACCCTATGGCAAGGGCGAGTATTTGGGCAATTTCCGCAAGGGCATTTTTGACGGTCATGGTCGCCTGCAAGTCCCCATTTCATTTCTGCAGAGTGCTATCTATGTCGGCAACTGGGTAGAGGGGATTCGCAGTGGTCGCGGCACGTACTGGAACGGCAAGGGCAACCTTTACATCGGTGAATGGAAGGATGACAAAAGAAATGGCAGAGGGGCTTATTTTTTCCACTTGCCCCAATGGCGGGAAAATGAGCACTCGGAGTTTTGGTTAAGCGAAAACACCGAGAATTATTTCGGTGATTTCGTCGACGATTTTTATCAGGGCCAGGGTACGTATCGCTGGCCTGGGGGGCAGAAGTACATCGGCGGATTTTTTGCTAACCAGAAACATGGGCGCGGCACTTACTTCTACGTCACTGGCACCAGAAGAAATCAATTGTGGAACTACGGTGATTTTGTAGAGTAGAAGGCTCCCTGAGCTCTGAAAGTGGAACACTGTTATGGATTTGGAATCGTTGCGCCGCGAATACCTGCAGGGCGGCTTGAGTCGCGAAGATCTGACTGACAGTCCCTTTGAGCAGTTTAGCCAGTGGCTGCAACAGGCAATAGATCTAAAGATTGGTGATCCAACTGCCATGACCATAGCCACTGTAGCCGCGAATGGACAGCCCAGTCAGCGCATCGTCCTGTTAAAACAATTCGACAGCAATGGCTTCGTCTTCTACACCAACTACGGCAGTCGCAAGGCGGAAGAACTGGAAGCGAATGCCAGAATCAGTCTGCATTTTCCCTGGCACGCCATTGATCGCCAGGTGAAGGTTGGCGGTGCGGCGAAGAAAATACCGACAGCACAGTCGCTGAAATATTTCCTGAGTCGACCGAGGGATAGCCAGATTGCCACAGTCGCCTCGGCGCAGAGCAGGATCCTGTCTTCGAGAACGCTGCTGCTAAATCAATTTGAATCCCTCAAACAAAAATTTAAGGCCGGTACAGTGCCGTTCCCGGATGCCTGGGGAGGTTACCGTGTCGAGGCTACAGAAATGGAATTTTGGCAGGGCGGCGCCGATCGTCTCCATGACCGTTTCAGGTACTTGTTGCAAGCAAACGGAAGCTGGAAGATAGACCGCCTGGCACCATAGGATACTTTGGTGTAAATCTGCGGGCAAGGAGCCTGTTTAGTTCGCCTTCCATTTTTTTAGTTTCTTTTTTGCCAGCTGTTGTTTTAGGCGCGCGTATTGCGGTAAGCCATTGCGGTATTGTGGATAGTCTTCACCCTGAATTAGCGGTGAAAAGTAAGCTCGTGCCGCGTCGGTAATATGAAATCCATCCCGGCTAATATATTGTCGAGGCAGGATTTTTTCTACATTGGCGACGTCTGACAATTTTGCTTCACCGATACGCCAGGTGTATTTCTTTCCCTTGCCCCGGACAATAATGGGCATCACGGCATTCTTGCCTGCGAGCGCAAATTCTACCGCCGCCTTACCCACAGCATAGGCTTGCTCGACGTCGGTGCCGGCAGCGATGTGACGTGCTGCCCGCTGCAGGTAGTCGGCTACCGCCCAGTGGTATTTATAGCCCAGTTCATCTTTGATCAGCTTGGCCACGAATGGGGCTACTCCGCCCAATTGCACATGACCGAAGGCATCGTTGCCACCGGCATCGGCGAGGAAGGTGCCATCTGCATATTGCGCGCCCTCAGAGACGACGATCGCACAATAACCGTATTTCCTTACGCAGGATTTTACTTTTCTTAGAAACTTGTCTTTATTGAACGCGATCTCGGGGAACAAGATGATATGGGGCGCATCGCCGTCCAGTTCGCTGGACAAACCAGCGGCGCCGGCTATCCAGCCGGCATGGCGGCCCATCACTTCCATGACGAAGACCTTGGTCGAGCTCTCACACATGGAGGCGACGTCGAGTCCAGCCTCGCGAATGGAGACAGCAACATACTTGGCAACTGAGCCAAAACCCGGGCAGTTGTCGGTAATTGGCAGATCGTTGTCCACGGTTTTGGGAATGCCGATGCAGGTTATCGGATAATCCTTTTCCAGACTGAGTTGCGAAATCTTGTTCGCGGTATCCTGGGAGTCACCTCCACCGTTGTAAAGAAAGTAGCGAATATTGTGTGCCCGGAATACATCCATCAGACGTTCGTACTCGCGTTGGTTTTCCGAGTAAGACCTGAGTTTATAGCGGCAGGACCCAAATGCGCCGGCAGGGGTGGAGCGCAATGCGGCGATGGCCTTGCTCGACTCCTTGCCGGTGTCTATCAGTTCTTCCTTCAAGGCGCCAACGATGCCATTTCTGCCGGCATAGACTTTGCCAATTCTGTCCTTGTGAAGTCTTGCGGTTTCGATGACACCGCAGGCGCTGGCATTAATAACGGAGGTGACTCCGCCAGATTGGGCGTAGAAAAGATTGGCCTTGCTCATAAAATGGTTTCGTTGGGTTGGAGAGTTGTTGAAAAACTAATGAAAAGCGCGTGAAGCGCCATGTTACTAGCTGCCGTCGGGGTCCGCAATCGCTTGCCAGTCAGCGGATATTGATGCAACAATCATTAGCCAATTTTACAGGTGAGCTTAAAGGGAAAAATGCGATGCGGTTGATTATCGGTATGTCCGGGGCCACCGGTGTTATATACGGTATTCGTCTGCTGGAAGTGCTGCAGCAAGACCCGGAGATTGAGACCCATCTGGTGATGTCGGACTCTGCGAAACTGAATATCGGCATCGAAACCCAGTGGTCTGCAAAAGCTGTGAAGGCGCTGGCGGACCATGTGCATTCGAATAAAGACATAGCTGCCTCTATCGCCAGTGGATCTTTCCAGACCAGCGGCATGATCGTGGCGCCTTGCTCCATAAAAACGCTGTCTGCAATCGCCAATTCCTATGCCGAGTCACTCATTGTCAGAGCCGCCGATGTCATCTTGAAGGAACGTCGACGCCTGGTTTTATTGCCGCGAGAAACGCCGTTGCACACCGGACATTGTGAATTGCTTTACAAGGCCAGTCAGATCGGTGCGATCATCGCTCCCCCCATGCCGGCTCACTATATCAAGCCACAAACTATAGACGACCTGGTGAATCATCACGTCGGTCGAGTGCTGGATTTGTTCGACGTCGATTCTGGTCTGGTGCAACGCTGGCAGGGAATTCAGAGCGGAGAGGATTAATCAGAAGTTCCTTAATTGATGAAAGCTATGTATTTGAGGCAGTGGGTCAGTGATTAGCGAATTATTTGATCTCACCGGAAAAGTGGCACTTATCACGGGTGGCAATAGTGGTATTGGCCTGGGCTTCGCCGCCGGCGTGGCGAAGCAGGGTGCCGATGTCTGTATATGGGGAACGAATCCTCAGAAAAACGCGGAGGCCATCGCTGAATTGAGCGAGTACGGCACCCTGTTGCATTGCATTCAATGTGATGTCGCCGATGAAGACGCCGTAGCAAAAAGTTTTGCAGAAACCCTGGAAATATTTGGCCGGGTTGATAGCTGCTTCGCTAATGCCGGTGTGGCCAGATCGGGTCGCTTCGAAGAATTCTCCAGTGGCGATTGGCACGCGGTGATGGATGTAAACCTGAATGGACTTTTTTACACCCTGCGCTGTGCGGCGAAGCATATGAAGAAGCGTGCCCAGGCGGGTGACGCCGGTGGTCGTCTGATCGGCACCTCTTCACTGGGTGCGTTGATGGGCATGGCCAAAGTCGAAGCCTATGCCGCCAGCAAGGGCGCTGTTATTGCAATGATGCAGGCGCTGGCGATTGAGTACGCCCGTCACGGTGTTACCGCCAATTCCATCCTGCCAGGTCATATTGAAACGGCGATGACTGAGAACAACTACAAGAATGAGAAATTTGCCAATGCCATCCTGCCCAGAATTCCTGCAAGGCGTTGGGGTGACAAGTCAGACTTTGAAGGTATCGCGGCTTACCTGATGAGTGACGCCAGTAACTACCATACTGGCGACAGCTTCCTCATCGACGGTGGTTTCTTTTTGTTCTGACTTTGCTGCTGGGGAAAATAAATCAATACTTTTCAACTATTTGTGCTAGAGTGCCGCCTCGTCAGACCCATGCCTCACTTATAGCAAGCGGCAATAATGACTGACGGTGCATCACTAGGTAATCAGGGACATCTTTCTGCAAGCACCTTGCAGTCTCCAACACTTTCCCTTCACGCTTGAGCTGACCGCTGCTGAATACAGCAACAGCCAATAGCCACTAATCGAATGCACAGCCGTGCAACCGGGAATTAATTCTCGGGAACCACATAACGACAAACATTTCTGTGTCTGCAATAGCGCTGAACGCTGTTGCTTGCTCGCGAGCCTGCTGTTGATCAAGATCTTCAGACCGGGGTCGCGCCGGTCAGGTTTGTAAAATGAACCAGGGATGATCCCTGCAAAATTAAACAATGCATTAGCATTAAGATTGAGAATTAAATGACTTTTAACACACTCGGTTTATCCGACTCCCTGTTGCACGCTGTGCAAAAAACAGGCTATACAAAACCAACACTGATTCAGGAAAAAGCGATTCCTGTCATTTTAAGCGGCAGAGACGTTATGGCGGCCGCGCAAACTGGCACCGGCAAGACTGCCGGTTTTACCCTGCCTTTGCTGCAGTTGCTAGCTGGCGAACGCAACACCAAGGATTTGAGTGTCAGAGCCCTGGTGCTTACTCCTACCCGAGAGTTAGCCGCACAGATACAGGCAAGTATCGACACTTATGGCACTAACGAGAATTTGCGTAGCAACGTGGTTTTTGGTGGCGTGAACATTAATCCGCAGAAACGATTCCTGCGTCGTGGGCTGGACATATTGGTGGCGACACCGGGTCGGCTACTGGACCTGTATCAACAGAAATCTGTCAAATTTGACGATATCGAAGTTCTGATTCTGGATGAAGCCGATCGCATGCTGGATATGGGATTTATTCGAGACATCAGAAAAATCATGGCGCTGTTACCGAAGCGCAGGCAGAACCTGATGTTTTCGGCAACCTTTTCCAACGACATCCGCAAGCTGGCGAAAACCATTTGTCACAACCCTGTAGAAATAGACGTGGCACCTCGAAACTCCACCGTGGATGCAATTTCGCAGAAGGTTTATCAGCTTGGTAAAAGCCAGAAAGTAGAATTGTTGAGTCAGCTGTGCCGCAAGAACGGGGATCAGACCCTGGTCTTTAGTCGCACCAAGCATGGCGCTAATAATCTGGCGAAGCGTCTCAACCGAGACAATATTAACGCCGCGGCTATTCACGGCAACAAGTCCCAGGCACAAAGAACCCGGGCGCTTGCAGAGTTCAAACGTGGTGAGGTACAAGTCCTGGTAGCAACGGATATTGCTGCCCGTGGAATCGATATTGAGCAATTGGCCACGGTAATTAACTTCGATCTTCCCCATGTTCCTGAAGACTACGTGCATCGCATCGGTCGCACCGGTAGAGCCGGCGCTACGGGCGTGGCAATTTCACTGGTTGGCCAGGACGAGCGTAAGCAATTGCGGGATATTGAAAGATTGATAAAGCGTCCGATACCTGTTGGCGATATTACCGAGTTTGATCTTGCGCCAGCGACCCAGGAGTCTTCCCCGACTGACACCAATGGACGCTTTGCCAATAACAAGAATAATCAATCGCGACGTCCTCATGCCAACCGCGGCAAGGCCCGATCCCAGTCTGGTCGGAGTTCCTCTGCAGGCAACAAGGGAAAAACTTACCGCTCCCGGGCTGCCGCCTAGGACACAGCAGGTACTATCACGCGGAAAGCAGAGACATCTGCTTTCCGCACTGCCTATTTGCTAGCAAGCATTCAAATCTCTGGTATGCTCGCAACTCTGGTTAATCCAAGTAGAGCGTGGAGAGAATGTCATGCGTACTACACTGTGTTTATTAGTTATCTGCTTTAGCTCTAATCTGCTCGCCCAGGTCGCGAGCCCCGACTGGTCTGCGCTTGAAGAAGAGACCCTCAGGCACTATCGGGCGCTGCTGCGATTTGATACCAGCGATCCTCCCGGGCGGGAATTGCCTGCCGCCGAGTACATATACAATGTGCTGGAAGCCGAGGGCATCAGCGTCCAGATGCTGGCGACGGATCCTGATCGACCCAATGTGCTGGCGCGGATTGAAGGCAATGGCGACAAGCAGCCTTTGTTAATAATGGCCCACACCGACGTTGTCAATGTGGATCCAGATAAATGGCAGTTCCCTCCTTTTAGCGCCACTATTGATGGAGGTTATGTTTACGGTCGTGGTGCCGTAGACGATAAGGACAATCTCGCCTCTGCCCTGATGGTCATGCTGGAGCTCAAGCGCCTGAATATCCCCCTGGATAGAGATGTGATTTTTCTTGCAGAGTCCGGTGAGGAGGGTGCAACTGAATTTGGTATTGAATTCATGGTGAACGAGCATTTCGACAAAATCGACGCCGAATTTTGTCTCGCGGAAGGGGGTTCCGTGGCACGGGTAAATCGTGAGGTGCAGTACGCCGGTATCCAGACCGTCGAAAAAATTCCCTACCGGGTGGAACTGGTTGCCACTGGTATCGCCGGCCATGGTTCGGTGCCACTACAGACGAATTCCGTTACCCGCCTGGCTAAAGCGGTTGCAGCCATCGCCGATTGGCGTACCCCGACCCGCCTTAACGAAACTACGGCGGCCTATTTCGAGCGGCTGGCCTCCATCTCTCCCGCCGATGCGGCACAGCGTTACCTGGATGTGCTGGACCCTGGTCGCGTAAGCGCAGCCGACGAGTACTTTTTGAGCAATGAACCGCGCCATGCGTCGATGTTGCGTTCGTCTCTTTCTCCCAATATTTTTGACGCCGGTTATCGCATTAATGTGATTCCCTCTGAAGCTAAAGCCAGTGTGGATTTTCGCGCACTTCCCGACGAAAGCATTCCAGAATTTCTCGAAGAACTCCGGCGCATAGTGAATGATCCCGCTGTCGAGGTATCGCTGGGGCAACGCAACACGCGCCCTCGTGGGCAATCCAGTCTCGACACGGTTGCCTTCGCCGCTATCGAGGCGAATATTAATGACCACTATGGCGTGATTACCCTGCCGACTATGAGTACCGGCGCTACCGATATGGCTTATCTGCGCAACCGGGGGATTCAGTGCTACGGCATCGGTCCGGCTATCGATCGGGAAGATGCAGCGCTGGGCTACGGCGCCCACAGCGACCAGGAACGGATCCTGATCAGTGAGCTGCATCGCTTCGTTCGATTCAATTGGGATGTAGTAATTGATCTAGCCGCCGATCAATAGTAAATAAGCGGGGAATTACTGCGAACTGGGCCGCGAAACCCGCGCAAGAGGCTTGACTGCTCGCCGCTCCGGTGAGATCGTTGGCCTTACTTAACTAAAATCGATACCCTACTGCGAGGGATGTCATGCTGACCCTAGATACAGTTTTCGCCAGATACTCAAAAGTGCTGTGCTGGACCGTTTCTTTTATTTTGTTATTACTCTCCTTGATGTCATTCACAGGTGAAGCAAGCAACGGAATGTTTGTTGGTTTTCTCTGGTTGGCAGGTGCATTTGCCTTCGCTATTTCGGCTATTTTTCTCTCCAGAACTCCTGCTGCCGAGGAAAACGTTAGTAGCAGCGAGTAGGTTTTCAAGAAGGGGATAGCGGATCCGTCCAGGAGCGAGTCGCGCTCGAGGTTTCCAGTGCTTGTAGTATGACATTCAGTTTCGACTGAATGTCGTTAGTTACAGGTATATTGCAAGCCTGCAGTAGTTGCACGAGATTCGCCTCGATAGCTGTAGAACCGGTATCGGTATCTGCCGGGATTGCCCGCAAGCTAATCATCTCAAGCATTTCCTGCTGTATTTTCTCGGCGCCCAGTTCGTCTGACTTGATCCTGTCTCTTAGCTTTAGAAAATTTTGTTGCTGATTTTCTGAAACTAATTGCGTTTGAGTTTTCATCCACTGCCTGACCGAACGCAATGGCTGCACCATGCCCTGTTTCCAGTTGCAGGAAAATTCGTACACTTCTTGCAACAGCGCGGGATCAAAGCGACCAAACGACACCCCATACCAGTAACAATAAAGTAGCAGGTTCACATCCATGTCACAGCAGTCTTGTAATTGCAGGCAGGCTTGCGCTACCCCTGGCTGGCGGTAGAGCTCGATCGAAAAACCCCAGAATTTCTGTAGA
The DNA here is from genome assembly GCA_963694865.1 of Gammaproteobacteria bacterium. GTDB lineage: Bacteria > Pseudomonadota > Gammaproteobacteria > Pseudomonadales > Pseudohongiellaceae > UBA9145. Next base: position 40,315 of record CAVOFA010000002.1, read on the forward strand.
CGGTTTGGCATTCTTTACACCTTATGCTCAGGATTACGCCAATGCTACCGAAATATTGTGCCATAAACACATAAGTATTTGAAATCGTGAAGGATTAGGGAAAGGCTCCATGCACGTACACATATTAGGGATCTGTGGCAGCTTTATGGGTAGCCTGGCGATTCTGGCTAAACAACTCGGTTACCGGGTCAGCGGCAGCGACGCCAATGTCTACCCGCCGATGAGCACACAGCTACGGGAGCAGGGAATCGAACTGCAGGAAGGCTTCAGGCCGGAACACCTGCAACCGCTTCCTGACCTGGTTATTATTGGTAACGCCTTATCCCGTGGCAATCCAGCCGTTGAATACGTGCTAAACGAAGGCCTGAACTACACCTCCGGACCCCAGTGGTTGTCTCAGTTTGTCCTGCATGACAAATGGGTATTGGGTGTCGCCGGAACTCACGGCAAGACCACCACCAGCGCCATGCTGGCCTGGATACTCGAGTACGCGGGTTTGAAACCTGGTTATCTTATCGGTGGCGTGACTAATGACCTGCCAAGCTCGGCCAACCTGGGGGAGTCGCCGTTCTTTGTGGTGGAAGCGGACGAATACGACAGTGCCTTCTTCGACAAGCGCTCAAAGTTTATTCACTACGCTCCACGCACAGCTATTCTCAACAATCTCGAATTCGATCACGCTGACATTTTCGACGACCTGGCAGCGATCGAGAAACAGTTTCATCATTTAGTGCGAACCATTCCCGGGAATGGCCTTATTATCTATCCCTTCGATGACGCCTCAATTGCTAAGGTTCTGCGCATGGGTTGCTGGACCAGGCGTCAGCAATTCGGTGTCGCCGTGGCGGAAGAAAATTGTAAGAAACTGGCGATGAACGGGGGTGTGTTTTGGAACGCAGAAATTTCCGATGCGGCTGGCGCTGAATTTGAGTTGGTGAAGTACGGTCAGGGCGCCACCGGTGAGGTGATGAATAGAGCGCTTGTGAATTGGAATATGTCCGGTCTGCACAATGTGCGAAATGGCTTGGCGGCTATTGCCGCAGCTCATCATGTCGGCGTAGACGTCAACATGGGGCGGGAGGCACTGTCGCAGTTTAAAGGTGTGAAACGGCGGATGGAACTGCGGGGGCAAGTTGAAGGTATCCGGGTCTACGATGACTTTGCCCATCACCCTACTGCGATTGCTTGCACTCTGGAGGGCCTGGTGGCCAAGCTGGCGGCAGATTCAAATCAGACGCGAGTGATTGCGGTGATCGAGCCACGTTCGAACACCATGAAGCTGGGACTGCATCAGGAGCGATTGGTGGAAGCCTGTCAGGCTGCAGACATGGTGGTGTGGCAGCAACCGGAGCAGTCAAGAATTGATTTTAATGCACTACTGGCCGCCAGCAAGACGCCGGCTTATGTGTTCGACAATATTGATGAGATTGTCGCCTTTCTCGAAGAGAATTGCTGTCCCGGTGATCATATCGTGGTCATGAGCAACGGTGGATTTGGTGGTATTCACGATATACTGTTACAGGCATTGGACTCCGCTCCTTCCGGATCTCGTCGAGTATGATTCTCTGTATTTAGCGCCTGCTTATCTGATTCGTTTTCACCTCCGCTTACTCGCAGTAGGAGTAAAACCAAAGCCCGGTTTTAGCATTGATTCGCTCTCGCCGCCGTAGTGAGAGGCATCAAATAATTGATATTTTCGATGCTGACAAATGCATGGCATCCAGATTAGAATTCTCAGCTATGACTGAGCTTCGCGAAATCCATCTTTTTCCTCTGCACGAGGTGATGTTTCCAGGTGGTAGGATGGATTTACAGATATTCGAACGCAGGTATATTGACCTGGTAAGTCATTGCCTGAAGAACAACAGCGGTTTTGGGGTTTGCCTGCTGCAACGCGGCGAGGAAACAATGCAGCTGGGACGTAAGCAGACGGTCCATAGCACTGGCACCTATGCATCAATTGCCGACTGGGATCAGCTGCCCAATGGCCTGCTCGGTATAACCATAGAAGGCTCAGGAAAATTCAAGATCGAAAAATGCTGGCAGGACGACAGCGGCGTGTTGAAGGCCCTCGTACACTTCAGCACTACTGACAGTGTCGATGTGCAACTCATTCCGCTGGCCAAGCAATTTAGCGAACTCGTCGAGTTGTTGCATAAGCTCGGAGATCATCCCCTGGTGGAAAAGAAACAACTCACTATTAACTACAATAATCTGTGGCACCTGGGATGGCGGCTTAGCGAGCTAATTCCCGTGGAGCTTGAGAAAAAACAGGAACTGCTGGAGCTCGACGATCCCTGGGAGCGTATCGAGAGCATCAAGCAACTGGTTGCTGATCTGGGGCAGCTCTGAATAACGCGGGGGCCCAAAGCAGCTATCTGCTTGGTTGTGCTTCTGCTCCAGCTAACGCTGGTGGTTACTGAGGCATTGAGCGCATAATAGGCTGCGACATTGTATTTGCAATCAACTTGAGACAAGAAGTACCACGAGTTTTTATCTTTTTATGCTGACAGATCTGATCAACGCATCAAACTGGACCCACGAACAATGGCTGATGGTTAGTATTATGGTGTTCATGGTGTTGGCTGCGTTGGTATTTATCTATCGGATTTATGTACTGTTTGGAATGGCCAAAAAGCCACCCTATACCCCAAATTTACGCCCGTTAAGGCGCAGCAGGCGTAAATAGTATGAATACTGCAAAGACCCTGTTACCAATCTTCCTGTGCCTGCTAGTGCAGAACAGTCACGGTATTATTATTCGGCACGACGTGGGACCCTCGCGTCACGAGGTCAGATCCAGCGATTACCCGGCTGTGTTTTTCCTGGAGCAACAGGGCAATAGAAGAGTTTGTGCTGCCACCGTGATTCACCGGCGTTGGGCGATTACCGCTGCCCATTGTGCGCGGGAGACTACCCTTGCTAACGCCACCGAAAACGGCCGCCAGTTCGCTGTACGGGTTGGCAATAAGACCAGGCTTATTGATCGACTGATAATCCATCCACAATATGATGAGTCATCTGCAAACGATGTGGATCTGGCTCTGTTGCGTTTTAGTGAAGAGGCTGATACACCGAATCCAATACCTTTGCAAACAGAGCCTTCAGAACTCAACGCGGTGGTGACTATCATGGGTTGGGGGTATTTTGGTCTCGGTACCAGCGGGCGGCAGTACGACAATGGCGTATTCAGGCGCGCCAGCAATCGAATTAGTTTCGCCCAGAGGCGTTTGCAGATCGTATTCGATGACCCCCGTGACAGATCTTCAGACACTCTGGCGCTTGAGGGGATGCCGAGTCTCGGCGATAGTGGAGGGCCTGCTTTTATCTCCACCGACACTGGGTATCGACTTGCGGGTGTGGTCGTTGGTGAGGTCGAGTGTGCTGCTTTTTCTGAGGAGACCCAGGGTAAATATGGGTCTGTAGCTGTCTATGAACGAATCTCAAATCACATAAACTGGATCGAAACCGTAGTCGGCAGCAGCGTTCCCTAAATCACTTATGAACCTGGTTAAGCACTAGCGCAATAGTTTTGATCGCCTGGCAGCAGGCGGTCGGTTCTGCCAGTGATTCGATAGGCGAATAGTCCTACCCATTCCCTTACTGCACTGTCCAGAATTCCGAGATTAGCAATAAAATTAAAATCTACTCGGATCAAGTTGCCTTTCTTCGAGTAGTAGTCCACTGGATACGGCTGAATAGGCCAATTTTGCTGGCAAAATACCCCGATCGATCTCGGCATATGGAAGGCTGAGGTTATCAGGAGCCACTGCTCAGCGGGACCTGGTGAGAGCAGCGCCCTGGTGTTTACGGCATTTTCGAAGGTGTTGCGGGACTCGCTCTCATAGATTATCGCCCGCTCCGACAAGCCCAATTGATCGAATAGAATACGGGCGAATTCTGCCTCCTTGAAATCTTGTTCGCTTACCGCGCCGCTGCCACCAGTAAACACAAGTTGCGCCGAAGGGTAGAGATTGGCCAAATAGAGAAAGTTAGTGAGACGATCGGCAGCACTTCCGAGTTGTACCTGATTCCAGGCTTGAGAATGATAGGGTGACAGGGCACCGCCCAGAACAATTATGCCATCTACCCGCGGTGGCAGGGCAGCATTGGCAACGAAGCGATTTTCCAGGGGTGAGATGGCCCACTCGCCAATCGGTAGAAAGCCAATAAGGAGTAGCAGCAGAGCACATAACGCCAATAGCCCCCGCGAGAGTTTGTGCCAACTCACTACCAGGGCAATCCACGCGGAGATGCCCAGTAGTACGATTAAGCTCGCAGGCGAGATCAGTGTCCAGACGACTTTTGAGACGATAAAGAAAATCGTGTCCATTGCAGCGTGATGGCCTCGTGTTGTGCGGTTCTGGCCGCAGCTAGTTCCGGGAATGCTACCCTATATTCCTGATTATGACATGGGCAATATTTATAGCCTCCAGTGCTTAGAATGTGTCATCGAATTTGCTACTATCTTGCGATCTACACACTAAAAGTCAAACAGGAGTACAAAGTATGTCAATCCAAGTAGGGGACAAGATACCAACGGTTAATTTCAAGGTGATGACCGCAGAAGGGCCAAAAGACATGAGTTCAGAAGAGGTGTTCGGCGGCAAGAAAGTTGTATTCTTTGCCGTTCCCGGAGCCTTTACGCCAGGTTGCTCCCTGACTCACCTGCCTGGTTTTGTCGTGAGTGCAGATGCGATCAAGGCCAAGGGCGTTGATACCATCGCCTGCATGTCGGTAAACGATGCCTTCGTGATGGGTGCCTGGGGCCAGGCCCAGAACGCCGAAGAGATTCTCATGCTGGCCGATGGTAACGGTGAATTTACCGCTGCCCTCGGCATGGAGCTGGATGCCAGCGGCTTCGGCATGGGCGGTCGGGCCCAGCGCTTCGGCATGATTGTAGAAGCTGGCACGGTTACTCATGTAGCCGTGGAGGCACCGGGTGAAATCAAAGTCAGTTCCGCCGAGGCTATGCTTGAACTGCTTTAGATCATTTATTTTTACTATGCGATCACGGTCAACGACGGGTACTTATAAATGATAACTGATCAAATTGAATACCATGACGGTGCCACCGTATTGGAAGGCTATCTTGCCTATCAGCAAACCGACACCCAGAAACCGCTGGTGCTGGTGGCTCATGACTGGAGTGGCCGACGCCAGTTTGCCTGCGATGCGGCCGAGCGAATTGCAGCGTTGGGCTATGTGGGTTTCGCGGTGGATATGTACGGTAAAGGGGTGTTTGGCAGCGATACCGATGCTGATGTCAACGCGGAATTGATGAATCCATTGGCGCAGGATCGGGCAGTTTTACGCCAGCGCATTAGGGCCGCACTGGTGGCGGGTCGCAATATTCCACAAGTTGATGCTACCCGAGTAGCTGCTATGGGTTATTGTTTCGGCGGCATGTGTGTGCTCGAACTCGCGCGCTCCGGAGCTGATGTGCTGGGAGTGATCAGCATTCACGGTATTCTGGCGCCGGGAGACACAGCAATTGAAGCCGTTAATGCCAAGGTCCTGTGTCTGCATGGCCATGACGACCCCATGGTGCCACCGGATCAGGTTCTGGCTTTTGAGACGGAAATGACCGCGGCTAATGTAGACTGGCAAGTGCATGCTTATGGCGGAACTCTGCACGCGTTCACGAATCCTGGGGTCAATAACCCAGACCTCGGCACGCTTTACAGTGAGGTCGCGGAGCGGCGAGCCTATCAGACGCTGGCAAATTTCCTTACGGAAATATTCTAGGGAGTCGCGCGTGGTAAGCGCCTAGTCCGGGGTTTGCCTGTAACCTTGCCGGCAGATAAATCGAAGCAGCAAAGCTGAGTAATTAAAAAAATAATAAAGGCGAGTATGGCATCCAGCGTAGAAGTAAATCCTGATGAAATTATCGAAGTTCCGCTACGAAATCGAATAGGACTCTGGCTTGGTCCCGCCGTATTTCTGCTGGTGTTGTTCTTTGTCGATCTGGACCCCGGTAATCCCCAAGTCACGAGAATGGTTGCCATAGTTGCACTCATGGCCATCTGGTGGATAACGGAAGCCATCCCGCTCGCTGCCACCGCGCTGTTACCGATAGTCCTGTTTCCGGTGATGGGGATTATGCGAGGGCGGGAATTGCCCGCCGCAAACCGCATCGATTTTGACAGCGTTAGTATTCGGGACGGCCTGACTCCGGCCGACTTCGATATCATTTTCCCCAATGTGGCCGGACAGTACATGGACTGGATTATTCTCCTGTTCATGGGTGGTTTCATGATCGCCATCGCTGTCGAGAAATGGAATCTGCATAAACGTATCGCCCTGCATATACTAAAAATTATCGGGGGGCAGCCACATCGGTTGGTGCTGGGGTTTATGCTTGCTACCGGCTTTCTGTCTATGTGGCTGTCCAACACGGCGACCGCATTAATGATGTTGCCCATGGGTCTGTCTTTGATACTGCTGTATGAAGATTTGAACAAGGAGATAGTCGCGAAAGGTGGAGTTATAGATCCTCGGGCGGAAAATTTTTCCCTAACGCTATTGTTAGGAATTGCTTATTCTGCGTCCATTGGTGGCTTTGCGACATTGATCGGCACTCCACCCAATGGTGTGCTGGTAACGCAGATGTCTCAGCTCTTTCCGGAGGCGCCAGATATCACTTTTTCGTCCTGGATGCTTTTTGCCTTGCCAATAAGCGCAGTCTACATGATCACAGCCTGGTTCATTTTAACGCGTTTCGTGTTTCCCTTACCTCCCACCACGCCTTTTAGCGGCCGTGATTTCATTGCCGGCGAAATCGTTAAACTGGGACCTATGGCGACAGAAGAGAAACGGGTCGGGGTAGTATTTGCAACCGCTGCATTGCTGTGGATGACCCGCAAGGAGAGGTTGTTCGGCCCGGAAGTGGATATCTTCGGCTGGAGTCACTATCTCGATTCCTTCCTGGTCTGGATAGGTACTTCACCGGTGGGTTATATGATCGACGATGGCACCGTATCAATTGCTATGGCACTTACCCTGTTCATTATTCCTGCGGGCAAAAACATAGGTGGCCGTCTGATGGACTGGGATGATGCCAAGCGCGTGCCCTGGGGTATTTTGCTGTTGTTTGGCGGTGGCCTGGCACTGGCCAAGGGCATTGGCACATCAGGGCTCTCAAGTTATATCGCTGCACAGTTACAGGTCGTACTTGGCGACGCTAACCCCCTGGTTATTGTCATGAGCACGGTAGGCGTTATCACCGGTTTGACTGAGGTAATGTCGAACACAGCTACCATTTCCCTGGCTGTACCCATTATGGCGAGCATGGCCCAGGCCCTTGAGATTCATCCATTACTGTTATTGATACCCACGACACTGGCGGCATCCTGCGCCTTTATGCTACCGGTGTCGACGCCACCCAACGCCATTGTCTACGGCTCGGGCAGGGTGCCAATCATGAAAATGGTGATTGCAGGCGTTTGGCTGGATGTGCTCTCGGTGCTCTTTGTGACATTTTTCGTGTATACATTGGGCCATTTAACGTTTGGTGTCTTGGGTGACTTCCCGGCCTGGGCTATTCCGTAGCTAGTTGATTTACCGTAATTTATTTTGAAACTGTGCGCTAATTCGGATTTCTTGAGTGACATTAAATTAGTCGGAAAGTAGCAGTAAAACACAAATTGACGCCCTATGAATGAGTTTCATTCCACAGAAGACAAGCCCCTTAGCCCATGCCCGGCGGGAGACGAGGATTGCACGAATCTTCCTGAAGTAAAGAGGCTGCAGGAAGAAATCAAGCGTCTGGCGGCGCTGGTGCGTACTGATGAGCTGACGAAGTTATTCAACTTTCGCTACTTTAACCTGGCTCTGAGCCTGGAAATGGAACGTACTCGTCGTTCTGGTCAACCGACTTGCCTTATTATGCTGGACCTGGACCACTTTAAAACTATCAACGATGTACACGGCCATGAAGTTGGCAATGTCGTACTCGAACATATAGCCGAAATTATCCGCGTGACCATTCGTCGTCTCGATATTCCATGTCGCTACGGTGGCGAAGAATTTACTCTTATTCTGCCCGATACCACTCTGAAGCAAGGAGTCAGGTTTGCAAACCGTCTTCGAGTTATTATCGAAAATAGTACGGTCGATACTTCTGATATGCAATTAGGAATCGAAGCAAGTTTTGGCGTAGATGTATACAACCGTGGTGATCAGATTACCGAAAAGGAATTTGTGGAGAAAGTTGATGCCTTGCTTTATCTCGCTAAACAGGAAGGTCGTAACCAGGTTCGCCATGAGAATCTGGAGAAGCGCAGCGGAGTCCTCTCAAAAGTCTGAGTCAACACCTCGTATCAGTGCCACTTGTTTGGCGAGATGATAAAGAATTGCTGCCGTAGCACCCCAGATTCGATAATCTTCATAATGTAGCTCCAGGATCTTACGTTCAACATTGTTGTAGGTCATGAACGCTGCCTTGTAGGCACTAAGATCAAGAACTAAATCCAATGGTGCCTGAAATATATCGGCGACTTCCTCCGGGGCAGCGGTGAAGTTCAGTCCCGGCTCAATCAATCCTACGATGGGAGTAATGTGGAAGCCGGAAGGAAGTGCCATGTCACCCAATTTTCCAATAACTTCAACCTGTGAAGCTGGCAGGCCTATTTCCTCTTCGCTCTCTCTCAGGGCTGTGGCGATATCGTCTGCGTCGTCTGCGTCGCGGGTGCCACCGGGCAGACTGATTTGACCGGCATGGCTGCGCAGGTTTTCAGAGCGAACTGTCAGTACGATGTGGCTCTCATTACCAGCATCCTGTCGCGTGATGGGAATTAATACAGCGGCCTTTCTTAAGACAGTTTCACGACCATCTACCATCCTGTTTACAGAACTGTCCGGGTGCGCAATGGGTTCAGGCTCTGCACTCGTCTCCTGGGAAAAATAGTCGATGAGACTGCGATAGGGGCTGAATTCTGTTTCGGAGATGTCGATTGTTAGTAGTCCGGGTATGTGACTCAAGTCTGTGCTGGCTGCTGAGCCTGAGCCCTGAGAATAAAAAATGCCGACTCTAAGTCGGCATTTTCTTTTAACTATATAGCCTTGGAGGCTGCTTGTCACACTAGCGGTATTTCCAGTTAACAGCTAAGAAGACTCGTGCCGGTTCGCCCGGGAAATAACGGTCTGCGACAAATGAGGTCCAGTCAGCCCGCTCAGCGTATTCTTTGTCCAGCAGATTCATAATATTCAGGGAGAAGCGGAGGCTCTCGCTATAAGTATACTGAGTTCTCAGGTTGAATACCTCGTGACCGTCATAGGAAGCTGTGTTCTCCGGGTTGGTGTAATAATCACCCATGTGGAGCATTTCCAGTTCGCTTACCCAGGCAGAGCTGGGACGCCACTGCAGGCCAATATTGCCGAAAGTATTTGGAGCCGAATCTACGTCATTGTCTTTGATGTCAATGCCACCGGAAAGCTGGCTGTTCTCGTAGGTGTGACTGGCAAGATTGAACACACCACGGAAATTCAGGCTATCGCTTATATCGATGCCAACCGCGAGCTCGATGCCCCGGTGCTTGGTGTGATTACCATTCAGATTAATTCGGGAACTGTCGGTGAGGATTTCATTGTCCTTGTCCATGAAATAGACGCTGGCAGAATAATTCCAGTTATCGCCGGCGCTATTTATGGAAACTTCGTAACTGTCCAGTTCTACGGAATCCAAATCGGCAACGTTCTGGGCATTCTGAAGTCGGTACAACTCAGTAGACTGTGGGGCACGGAAGCCTCTCTGCACCCGTATCTGTAAGTTACTGTTGTCATTGAGAGCGTAGCTGAGCCCCAGCTTCGGCGATATATTGGTGAAGCTGTCGTCTCTGTCTCCTGGTCGGTTGTAACGGCAGCCTAAGCGGCAAGGCACGCCGAATTCATCGGTACGGCCATCGATCATTTGATTGTCGTACGAGTAGTCCATATTTTCCAAACGCAGACCGAAGGAGACATTCCAGCCACTGTCATAGCTCTGTTCATAATTTATGAACGCGGCAAGTAGGGAAGCATCGACTTCATAGTCATAATGTTTGCCCTGAGGGATACTGTTGCGCAGGAAAAATGAGCCGGGAGTCGGGTTCGGTTGGACCTCCAACAGTCTACCTTCAGTTTCTTCAATATCGAAACCAATGGCGAGATTCGCACCGTTGGATAATCCTCGATAGCCGGCTAGTTGCGCCCCAAGGCTACGATGCTCGTTGTCTTCTATCGGTTGCCACTGCAGAAAGTGCTGCACGAAGTTCATATTGACCTCGCGGTAATAGGGTGTAAAGACCAAATCCCAGTCATTGACTGTGCGCGAGATTGTGGTCCAGACCCGACTGTTAACACTATCCCGATGGGCCTCGGGATTAGGATTGCCGTCTCTGGTGTTGCCTTTGTAGGCGTCGAGGCCGATGACGTAACTCGCCGTTTCCTGGTTCAGGTTGACGATGCTGAAGCCACCATCGAGTTGAGTACCGCCTTCGGCGTTATAACTATACAACCACGAGACCTTTTGTCCGTCGACGCCACTGTCATCGCGGTAGCCTTCTTCATTAACACCACTAAATAGCAGCAATTGCTTGAAATTGCCGTAATCACGACCGTATTTCCCTCTTATTCGGGAAGAGCCCCTGGGACCGGCTTCCAGGGATATTTCACCGGCATCGCCTGGCTCGGGCAGCACCACGTTGATCATGCCGTGCACTGCGTTGGAGCCGTAGAAAGCACTGGCAGGACCCCGCACCAACTCTATGCTTGCCGCATTTTCGGTGTGAGTATCAAACATCTCATTGATATTGCAAAAGCCGCTGGAGCGCACTGGAATATTATTTTCTGCAATCAGAAATGCACCGCAGGCGCCGGCGCCGGTTAGCACTGGCGAGCGAATTGCATTGAGACTCTCCTGTCCATTATTACGGTGACCGCTGTAGCCGGGCAGGCGACTAAGTGCCTCTTGATAGTGGGTCAGGTCGATCAGGTCTAATTCCTGCTGACCTATAACCGCAACGGCTGCATTAATATCACCCAGGCCCTGAGCTCTTCTACTATTGGAAGTGACCAGTATTTCTTCGATTGATTGTTGACCGCTCTGTGCCAAAGCAGGCATGGTGGTAATCGCTGCAATGCTGCCCAGCAGTAGCTTGCGTATCATATTTCTCTCCAAGGGGTCGTGTGATGGTTGTTTCTGCTCTCCGACAGTTGGGTGTATTGTATACGTGCCTCAATATGTACTGAGCCTGAACAACGCGCTGAAGGCATTGATTTCATTGCCCTTCCGAGCGCAATACTTGCGCACTGGCGCTCCAAAAGGATGCGAATATAGCACAAATAGGAGTTGGTTTCCGCTCGCTTTACACTCAGACGCCATACCACGTAAACTAGCCTTCGATTTTCCGGGCAGACTGCCAGAATCAGACTGTAGACAGCGCAACCAGTGGTGAAAGGCAGAACATGCGAACGAGAGTAACTGAATTGCTCGGCATCGAGCATCCGATAGTGCAGGGCGGCATGCAGTGGGTTGGATTGGCGGAGCTGGCTTCCGCGGTTTCCAATGCCGGTGGGCTGGGTACCATTACCGGCCTTACCCAGCCTACACCCGAAGATTTAGTAAAAGAAATAGCACGCTGCCGCGAAATGACCGACAAACCCTTCGCGGTGAATTTGACGATTCTCCCCACCCTCAAGCCGGTTCCCTACGAAGAGTATGCCCAGGCCATCGTCGCTTCGGGGATTAAGATAGTGGAAACCGCTGGCCGCAATCCGGAGCCCTTCCTGCCGTTGTTCAAGTCAGCCGACATCAAGGTGATTCACAAATGCACGTCCATTCGCCACTCCCTGAAAGCACAGAGCATTGGCTGCGACATGGTCAGCGTCGACGGCTTTGAGTGTGCGGGACATCCCGGTGAAGATGACGTGACCAATCTGATTTTGCTGCCACTCGCTGCCCGGCGTTTGCAGATTCCTTTCCTGGCTTCAGGCGGTCTGGGTGACGGCCGAGGCCTCGCTGCAGCGCTGGCGCTGGGGGCTGATGGCATTAACATGGGGACTCGATTCATGGCTACGCAGGAAGCGCCAATTCACGACAAGATTAAACAACAGATGGTGAAAGCCACAGAGCTGGATACCACATTAATTTATCGAACACTGCGTAACACGGCGCGGGTTTTCAAGAACAGCGTGGCAGAGCAGGTGTTGGAAATAGAAGCCCGGGAAGGAGTGACTGAATTCGAGGACATCAGGCCGCTGGTGCAGGGTATCAAAGGCAAAGAGCTTTTCGATGATGGCGACCTTGATAAGGGCATCTGGTCTGCGGGCATGATTGTTGGCTTGATCGACGACATTCCTGACTGTGAAGAACTTGTCTCACGCATAGTCGCCGAAGCCGAAGAGATTATTAGTCAGCGCCTGGCGCAGATAAGCAGCGCGTGAGGCGAGAAACCGGGGGTCAGAGTAAAAATTCGTTCAGCTGACTGCCAGCACCTTTGCGGGTTAACGAATTTTTACTCTGATCCCCCCCACTCTGACCCCCCAAACAGAGAACGGGAACTATGCAGATTAAAGACAAAGTTGTTGTAGTCACTGGTGCCGCCAGTGGCATCGGTAAATCTCTCTGTGAGCGCTTTGCGGCAGAGGGCGCCAGCGCCGTGGTGGTGTCCGATATTAATCAGCAAGGTATCGACCTGACTGTCGCGGCCATAGCAACGAGCACCCAGGCATTGGGAGTAAAGACCGATGTCGGCAATGAAGACGAAGTTACTGCGCTGGTAGCAACAGCACTGGATCGATTTGACCACATCGACCTGTTTTGTTCTAACGCCGGTATATTTACTGCTGGCGGCGAGAATGTCCCCACCGAGGCCTGGCAAACAATCTGGGACATTAACGTCATGTCTCATATCTTTGCCGCACGTGCGGTACTGCCGGGCATGTTGGCCCAGGGCGAGGGCTATCTGCTGAATACTTCATCCGCCGCTGGTCTGTTAAGCCAGGTAGGTTCGGCGCCGTACTCGGTGACGAAACACGCGGCCATTGGCTTTGCTGAATGGCTGTCCATTAGCTACGGCAAGAAGGGCATCAGGGTTTCGGTGTTATGCCCACAGGCTGTGCGTACGGCGATGACAGCTGGCGGTGATGGTGGCGTGGCTGGTTTGGACGGCATGCTGGAGCCAGACAAGTTGGCAGACACGGTAATAGAAACTCTGGCCGAAGAACGCTTTCTGGTGCTGCCACACCCGGAAGTGTTAACTTACATGCGTCGCAAGACAACCGACTATGATCGCTGGTTGCGGGGTATGCGTCGTTTGCATGCGCAATTTGAAGACATTTACAAAAAAAGAGAGTGAAACAGGAACCCCCTATCTCCCCCCTTAAAACCCCATGGAGGCAGAATATGATGAAACTGACCCAATATTTGCAGCTGTTAATTTGCGTGTTGCCACTGAGTTTGTTATCGGTGAACCTGCAAGCACAGGAGCGGATTACACTGGCCAACGACACCGTGCTGAATGTTTTCATGGTCGAGCCTGAAACAAGCGCTTCACCGCGACCGCTGGTGATACTGATGGGAGGCGGTGCTGGCAATGCATCGATTTCCCAGGACACATCCCGCTGGCTTGGTTCCGGCTTTGCCCAGCTCGGTTGGATAGTCGCGGTGCCGATCTCTCCCAATAATCGCGCATTTCGCGGTGCTAATAACAACGAATTGATCGGGCTGCTTATCGATGAGCTGCAGCAGCGCGACGATGTCGCTGCAGGCAAGGTTTTACTGGCAGGTATTTCCAACGGCGGTATGTCGGCACTGGAAATAGCCCGCAGAGACCCCTCGAGATATTTTGGCGTCGCTGCGATTCCGGCGCTGCTAAGCGAGAACAAGGCCAATGCAGCTTTGAAGGATTTTCCAGTGTATCTGCGCATCGGTGGTGCCGACCAATTGGGTTGGGCGGATCGTTTCGAGGAAACGGTTGCAACATTCAACGATGTCGGTGCGGAACTGGATGCCGGCATTCTAGATGGTGCTCCTCATATGTTCAGAATGGATTGGAGCACACTGGGTCCCTGGCTGGAAAAAGTTAAATAAGCAAATTGCCGGAGTAGTAATATTCTGACCGCAGCTCTAGTTAGAACAGCTTGCGAACTAACACGATTTTTAAAACCAAGGAGTGACACACGATAATGAAAAAATTAGCTACTACTCTTGCCATGACTTTGCTCGTTGCTGCGGCCAACTCGGTCTTTGCCGGCCCGCCGGCAACTATCGAGGATCTGAGTTGGATGACAGGTAACTGGGCGGGAGCATTAGGCCCTAATCAACTGGAAGAGAACTGGATTGGTGGAGAAGGCAGTTCCATTGCCGCCATGGTCCGAATGACCGGCGACGGTGCTACCAGCATGTTTGAGATGATTACCATCGAAGAGCTAGAAGGCTCGCTGGTGCTACACATACAACAGTGGGATCCGGGTATGAGCCCGCGCACCGAAGGCGCGCAGGAAATGGTGCTGGAAGAAATTGGCGAGAACAGCGTGAAGTTCAAAGCGGTTGCAGAAGGTGGGATGGCGTCCCTGGGCTACAGTCACCCGGACGCGAAGACCTTTATCATTCACGTTGGGCAGGACTCAGGTCAGGTGTTTGATATCAGTCTGAGTGCACGCAGTATTTGGAAGTAGTTTTCATCGCGGAAATTCGAAGGTTTTGCCTATGCGTTGCTAGCAAAAATACCTGTGCAAGAAATAGCAAATGGGGCCGGAGAAAAGCTACTACTTTTTTACTCTGGCCCTTTTTCTTAGGTAGTTAGCGAATCTGAATGCACCCGAATCTGGACTCCGAGTCACGAATGTTTTAGCAGCAAAAGATACCCAAACATCGAATTAATAGCGCCAGAAAAATCGCTTATATTTCAGCATGATAGCGCGGGATAAATCCACATTAATGAGTGGTATATATATAATTTACAATGACTTAGAGGTATAATGGCCTCTTCGAAAAAGCTCATTGATGAGCATGTAAATTGCAAGGATATCCCCCATGACATGCCTGCTCCTCCCCTCAGAACCACCGGTACAAAACCTCTCCCTGAAGCTGATTCCTAACTCGATATCGCAGCTCAAAATCCCCGCGAATAATCAAGATCTTAACAATGAGATCACCCGTCTTGCCGGACATATCAACACCGCCCAGTACCGTTTCCTCAAATTATTGGCGGCACTGATCGAGCGCAATGCCTGGGGCGGAGACAGTGGCATTAAATCGCCCGCGCACTGGCTCAATTATTATTGCGGCATAGCCCTGGGTGCTGCCAGAGAAAAAGTACGAGTCGCTCAGTGCCTGAATTCCTTGTCACTGATCGATCAGGCATTTCAAACTGGCGAAATTTCCTATTCCAAAGTCAGAGCAATGACTCGTTCTGCGACAGCTGAGAATGAAGAATTTTTGTTGGGGATCGCCAAGCACGGCACGGCTGAGCACATTGAGAACCTGATCAGAAAGTATCAGCGAGTTGAGCGGCTGCAATCATTAGATGTCGTGGCGAAAGATACGGGGGATAAGGGCGAAGATGGCAAGTGCGAGAATCAGCATCAAGCCAGGGAATTCTCTTCCTACTACGATGATGATGGCATGTTGGTTTTCAAGGGTAAATTAGCTCCCGAGGAGGGGGCTGTCTTTATGAAAGCGCTGGAAGTGGCTTTCAGCCAGCTTGATGAGAGAGACGTTCCCGCGGGAACGTCTTTTGCTGAAGAGGAGGCTGAAGAAGCTGGGGAAGGAGTTGAAGAATATGGAGAAAGCGGAGAAGTGAACTCGGCCAAAATAGTTACGGCTGATGGCCGATTGGACAGGCAAGCGACTTACACCAAAAAACGTGCTGATGCGTTGGTGTTTACAGCTGAACAATCACTGCATGGCGAGGGGAAAGGTTGGATTACGATCTTGCCATTGCGAGTATGGGGAGGGTATTAAATTAGCTGTGCGAAATTCTTTACTGAGATCGGGGTATAGTGATTGTTGATGGATAACCAGTGAAATTATTTCTTCGTACATGCTATTAGTTCCTCGATACTACCTGAATGTAGGCCGCAGTCATTTTGTTACTCCCGTCGATTCGATTACACTGTAGTTATGTATTAAGTTATGTATTAAGTTATGTATTAAGTTGTGTGTGTAAGTTGCGCATAAAGTTCGATCTTAAAAAAATGGCTTGCCAGTATACCCGATTTTTTCCAGTCCCAAAGGAAGCGATGCAGGATTCAGCGGTTGCTGTCACCTGCAGCAACAACAAGTAACTAAATGTGAATGCAATCAATCGAGCCATAGGCAAGCACCTCGCTTCCTACCTGACCAAGACGCTGCCGGGATATCAGCGCATCGACACCTTGTCCGCAGCCGATGTCGCCGCCATTCTCCGACCTGGCGACATTCTGCTGGTTGAAGGGAATACCCGCATTAGCACGGCTATCAAGTACCTCACTCAGTCATCCTGGTCCCATGCTTGTCTCTATGTGGGAGCCGGTGGACAGAGTAGCGATTTGGCAAACTTGCTGGAAGCCGACTTGAAGGAAGGTGTGCGCCTGGTGAGCTTGCAGCATTATGCCAATTTAAATTTACGCATCTGTAGGCCGGTAAATTTAAGCATCGAAGACACCGAAAAGCTTATTGATTTTGCTACATCCAAGCTCGGTCATCGCTA
Organism: Gammaproteobacteria bacterium; assembly: GCA_963694865.1. Taxonomy (GTDB): domain Bacteria; phylum Pseudomonadota; class Gammaproteobacteria; order Pseudomonadales; family Pseudohongiellaceae; genus UBA9145. The sequence goes on from CAVOFA010000002.1 coordinate 56,988, forward strand.
CGATCTGAAAAATGTATTTGACCTGATTCGTTACCTAGTTCAAAAACCTTTAGTTCCCAACCGTTATCGCCGCGCCATGATCGGCCTGGGTAGTGGAGACCCGACTAAGGCGATCTGCTCAACTTTGATCGCCGAATCCTTTCAGTCGATCGACTACCCGATATTACCCAGGGGAGGAGGGTTGGGTGATAGTGTTAAGCCCCTTGAGGTAAAACTGCAGCCCTACAAGAAGCGTCACTTCACCCTTTTTACACCTAGAGATTTCGATCTGTCGCCCTATTTTAAAGTGATTAAGCCGACAATAGAAAAAGGCTTCGATTATCGACAGCTTAGCTGGCAGCAGACAAGTGATAGTGAAGTATAATAATTCTTAAAAAGCTACCGGGATTAGTGGCAGAGGCCTATATCAATCCCAGCAATACCAACACGGCCGTCTCATATTGGAGGTCACCTCGACCGCTCTGTGTGTAGGGATACTCGACAATCTGGCTGGGCTCTACGCCGACGGCCTCAAATACTTCGCCATCGATCAGTGTCTCAGCCGCCGGCATATACTGCAGCGCCCTCGGCGTAGAATCTGGCACGTTGATGTAGTCACCGAGCATGCCGGCGCTGACCTGCCCGAGAGTTACTACCCGGTCAAGTTTGGCAAGCTGGTACGCAAAAAGTTCGGCGCCACCGCGGGTTTCTGAATTCACTAATACGGCCACAGGATGTTGGTAATAATCAGCGCTTTTCGGTATCGCCATGGGTGACAAATTCACCTGTTCACCCAGTTGGCCGGTGCTCTCAAAAAAACGGCTGCGCGTGCGAAAAAAGCGGTCGAGATGCTGAGTTGTCAGAAAGCCGTAGCTGTTTCTCAAGTCAAGGATGAGCCCGTCACAATCTTCAAACTCCTGCATTAATCGCTGGAACGATATCAAGTCGTTGCTGGACCTGGAAAAACCCCAAAGGCGAACATAGCCAATTAGCTTGTTACCGGATGGAAACTCCTGAATGCTATTGAGGGTAGCTGAGCGATAGCTGTCGTAGAGATTCTCAAAAACTGGCCGCAATGTTGCGGTGAAGTTGGTGTCATCTCTCTGCCATTTGATCTCATGACTTGCACGATTCTCGATAAAATCGCCGGACCCGATAGATGCTCCATTAAAAGAATAAATCGGTTGATAGGCCATACCATCAACCGTCTGAATGATATCGCCCCGATTGAGACCAGCAAGATGGGCTGGATAGCCCTCGAGCACCGCCGTGACGAGATAGCCCGCTGCTGTTGCCTGAATTTCGACGCCAATATGATTTAACGGGATCCGGTCAGTGGCTGAATCCGCATGAAACGCCTGCATCTGGTAGTACGGTAACTGATCGGCTGCTAGCCTGGCCGAATCCTGGGCCTGGCAAAACGCGAGCGGAGCGAGCCACAGGGAGAGTAAGCACCAGGACCCGAAAGTTTGCACTGGAAAAGTCAGCCTGCTCATTCTTCGATAACAGCCATAGCGCGTATAGCAGCAGGTCTTTGATAAAGCCTGTCACGTAGCTCGACGTATTTTACTGGCACCTCAAATTTAAAACGTATTGCCCAGTTAAAAGTGTGGGCCAGCAACAGGTCTGCCAGCGAGAATTTGTTGCCGAAGACAAAACCTTCGCTGGCGAAAAAATCATCGCCTAGCAGCTTGTCCAGGGTGCTCACGGCTTTAGCGAATTCAAATTTTGCCGTCTCCAGCATCTGCGGGATGCGGTGCTCTGGCGGTAGTGCAAAGCGATGCTTGCCGCTGCTCCACAGCGCTTGCTCCAGCTCGGCCAGGATAAAGCAAACCAATTCGTCATAGTGGGCGTAGGTGATGGTGTCTACCCCTGGCAACAGTTCTTGGCCCGGCGCTTTGCGGGCAATGTAGTTGAGGATGGCGATGCTTTCGGTGAGCACCATGTTCTGATGCACCAGTGTGGGTACCTTGCCCTGGCTGTTCAAGGCCAGATAGTCAGTATTTTGCGCGCTATCGACAGCCGCGGGGTCGCCGAAGAGTTTGATCGCTTCGTACTCGTAGTCCAGTCCGCTCTCTTCCAGCGCCCAAAGTGCGCGGAACGAACGCGACTGCGCCATACCATAGAGTTTCATCTGTGAGTCCTGTTCTAAAAACAAATGGCGCTGCCTTGTCAGCAGCACCATTTGTTGGATTACTTGTTAGTGAATTGCTTGTGGTGAAGTAAGCCGTGATCTCTAGTCGATAGCAAAGCAGTAGAAATAGCCGTTACCACCAGTGGCGATTAAATCTTCCTGACTACAGCTGCGGGAACTGTGCGCGCTGTTCCAGGAATTGGGGTTGGCGCCACCGCCGGTTCTGTCAAAGTGACCTACCTGGGCGGTACCATCACTGTTGCTGGACCAGTTGTTACAAGTATGGTCGCTGCCGTCGTCGATAATGCGACCATCCAACCCAGACCCGGTTAGTATGTCATGCTGGTTGGGTGAATCACTGCGACCGTTTACGCTGTCACCGTTCTCGGTAAGAGAGTTTTCCTTGCCCAGTTGCATGTCTTCAGAATGTAGATTGGCTACACTCGATGCGACTTCAACACCGCTGGCGTTATACCAGGGCCCGGAGCCAATTCTGTCCCTCGCGTTCACGGTGGCAACACTCAGATACGCGTGCCAGGTCTTGCCTCTGGAACCCGCTACCGCAGCGAGGCTCTGGCAACGGGCATCAGCGCCTTCCAGTCCGCCGAGGTTGGCACCGTCACCGGAACCGGCACTGGTGATGAAGAAGCTCATTGCGTTCTCTTGTGAATTGATCGTAGTAAGTGTCGCCGCGGCGGCAATTAAAGCAGCGGAAGCTAGCAGGGTGGTTTTTTTCATCGATTTTCTCCTCGATTTATAGTGGTTCTGTTGTTGTGAAAGTTGAGGTTAAAAATTGCGGTTATAAATGGTGCATATACTACGCCAAACATTTCGACTCCTGTGGTTGCGCGCTAATGGGCGGCACCACCAGCATCCGTATTTTCCCTCGGCAATGCCATCGCTGTCAACGAACTGCCGGTTTGTAAAATTACATATTGATGACCTTCGTGCACCCACGAACTCATGCCATAACGGCTGGCGGCCGGGACTTCAACCCGGCCGACTTCGGCGCCAGTAGCCTTGTCCACGGCAAATAACTGCGGGGTGCCGTCGCTGCTCACATCTGAATACAGCAGCAGATTGGCAGTAGCAACCATCGCTACTGCGTTGCCGGTGCCAGTGTTGCCTATATCAACGCCTTGCAGCTCTGGCAGATTAGCGATTCGCGCCGGAGTCTCGCCGGTAGGAATCATCCATAAATGCTCGCCGGTGTTCATATCTATCGCGGTAATACGGCTGTAGGGGGGCTTCCACAGTGGAATCCCCAGTGGATTGCCGTGGTGTTGGACCACCTCTGCCGGCGGCATACTGCGACAGGGTGACGCCGGTGGGTGCTTCATAATAGGTGTCAGCTTCGGCACCGCTAACCAGTGGTCTGGCGCTGCAACCGGAACGTGAGGTCACATAGAGGATGCCGGTGACAGGATCAGCCACTGGAAGGGTGGGTGATGTTCACGGCACCGGAAGGGCAAATCATTGCCGAAATCTTAAACAGAGGGTTATCCCGGTGCAGCGGGGGGTTAAATACCGGACCCAGTTGGAAACGGGCTACGGCGGCGATTGCCTGTGCTCGAATCTCCGGCGTGAAATCAACCAGCGTATCCTCACTCAAACCCTGCATATCGAAGGGTGCCGGCTTGGTCGGGAATGGCTGGGTCTGTGATAGTTTCTCGCCGGGAACGATTGACGCAGGTACCGGCAACTCTTCAATCGGCCAGATCGGCTGACCGGTTTCGCGATTAAAGGTGTATACCAGACCCTGCTTGGTAGGTTGGGCGACAATCGGGGTGAGACCTTGCTCGGTCATCACGTCCAGTAGAATTGGCGCCGTCGGCGTGTCGAAATTCCAGATGTCGTGATGTACCAGTTGATAGTGCCAGGCACGCTCGCCGGTGCGGGCATTGAGGGCGATCAGGCTGGTACCGTAGAGGTTGTCACCGGGATGGTGGCCGCCATAGTAGTCGATGGTGACGCCGTTGGTGGGAATGTAAACCAGGCCCAAATCCAGATCGGCAGAGATCGGCGCCCAGGACGAGATATCGCCGGTGTACTGCCAGGCATCATTTTCCCAGGTCTCGTGACCGTATTCACCGGGCTGTGGGATGACGTTGAATTTCCACAGGAATGCACCGGTTTTAGCATCGTAACCGAGGATGTCACCCGGGACGTTTTCGATGCGGGACTGGTTATAGCCCTGCTCGGCGGAATTCCCAACCACGACTACACCGTTGACGACGATGGGTGGTGAGGAAGAAGTAATATAACCGCGCTCCAGCGGCAGGCCCTCGTAGGGATCATAGGGATGTCCCAGGTCGGCCAGCATGTCGACTACACCGGTATCGGGGAAGCCTTCGATAGGCACCGGGGTGCCGAAGCCTTCAAGCGGTGCGCCAGTTTCGCCGTCGAGTGCGGTCAGGAAGAAAGCGGGAGATATGATGTAAATGATGTCTTTACCATCAACCACGCCGTAACCAACACCCTTGCCGTAGTCGGCTCGCATGGAATACTGCCAGCGCTCGGTGTTCGGTTCCCGGTACGACCAGATCGTCTCGCCGGTCTTGGGATCGATGGCGATAACATGCCTGCGGGCCCCGGCCACGGTGTACATACGTCCATTGATGTAGCTGGGAGTGGAGCGACCGCTCTGGGCCTGAAAGCTGGAACTGTCCCAGGTCCAGGCCACCTCCAACTGATCGAAGTTGTCGGCGCTTATCTGCTGTGCCGGGGAATAGCGGGTGTGGGCGAAATCATTGCCCAGGGTGGTCCATTCGACGCTATCCTGAGCATGACTGGCAACGGACGCGACCAGCATAAGACCGCTGACGCTGGCTAGCCCGAGGATGCTGAATTGACGACAGGGGGGGGTTGAATATTCGACTGAGAATTGTCAGTGTTGTTGTCATTCCGGGTACCTCGTATCTGATAGAGCCGCTAGCAGTTGTGTACTCTATATTGTCGCCAGCGTGAGGGGCTTGACTGCAACTAAAACTGAGTCTGAGAGTATCGCAGCTAAAGCCTTTTGTCATGCTGCATTGGGCGGCATGAGCCAGTCTGAACAGCTATTGGCTATGGCTTGCTTAAATTACTCCAGCGGCCCAAGTGATTAAGCATTGATTCAGCTCTATAACAGTATAAGCTTAACTATTATGAGAAAGGGCGAATTCCTGATAATTAGCTGTTAAGCGCAAAAGCTCAAAGAGAGTCGGTAGAAATACGTGTCACCCAACCTTGATCGCATAATGAACTCGCAAAAACTGCCGCTGCTTACTGCGGCGGTGGCTCGGTTCTGTTTGTTGTTGCTGTTGGCCGGATTGACAACTTTGCTACGGGCTCAGCAAGTTGATGCCGATGAAATTGATGGGGCGCCTGGCATCAATTTATTACTCGAAGTGAAGGCCCTGGCCGAAGCCGAGCGGGAGGCTCAAGCACAAGCGGAGGCGCAGCAAGAAGCGCGTTCTCGCGCTCGCACACTGGAGTTAAGCCGGCAGTTGTCACTTCGACAACAAGCCCTGGAGGACATGCAAAGTGACCTGGGTATCTATGATCCAGCGTTGCTGGAAGCCTATTCTGACCTTGCTGCCTTCTACGATGAGATTGAAGACTATGAGAATGCGGTGAAACTTTTCTCCGATGCCTTGCAGGTTGCTCGTATTAGCGCCGGCCTTAACAGTGAACTGCAGCTGCCGGTGCTACGCAATCTGATCGCAGCAAACCGCAAACTGGAACTATGGCAGGAAGTTGACGACCTGTATGAACTCTCCCTGCACATAAATACTCGCCTGTACGCGCTTATTGACGCCCGCTTCCTGGCCAATGCGAAAATCTATGGTAGTTGGAAATTGGAGTTGCTTCGAGGCAACCTGCTGCAGCAGAATTTCAGAGGCCTCTCAAACCGCGCCATCGATCTGAGTGATTTCTACGAGCGCATTATCGTTAGTGTCGAGAATCAACCAGACGTTGCTTTTAAGAATCTATTGCAACTGATTTCCGACAAGGCGCAGGCCGATCTGGCATTGGCACGCACTGTCGCCAGCACGCCTTATACTGCCTTCGAAGCTACGGCCAGCCCCTATATTACTCAAACCCGGTGTCAGAATGTCAGGACAGCGAATGGCGTAGTGAGGCAGTGCTACAGCGTGCAAGTCGAGAACCCTCGCTATCGACAATCACAGCGGGATGCGAAGCAGTATGCGATAAACCGGCACACGCGGAATATTACCCGTTCCATCGAGCGCCTGGAGTCTATCCGGGGGACGAGCACGGATTTGAGCCCGCAGCAAATTAGGGATCTGGATAGTCAAATTGTGCAGCTTCAGAACGAATCACAGCAGTTACTCCGCGCCGGGCCTCGGCGTCTGTTGTAAGACCTGTATCAATCCGCGAATCGCCCGATTGCAGGCAGTCTATGGTAAAAATTGCCGGTTTTATCCAATTTAACTGGAAAATTGCCACCACAAGGGGTACAAAACCCTAGGTCGATGAAGCACCTGCTTACGAGACCAGATTGAAGTGTCGCGGTTATGACTGCAACACCTTTTATAAAAACCGGAGGAGATTATGTCTCATTTTGCTAGCCGACTAACTCGGGTGTTGCTGTCAGCGTTATTTGCTGCTGTCGCCCTGGGTGGTCAATTTGCTGCAGCATTGGAAGTCGGCGATAAAGCGCCTGATTTTTCTTTGCAGGCATCAGATGGCATGACCTACAGCATGTCCCAGTTCGTGGACAACAAGCCTGTAGTGATTGCCTTCTTTCCCAAAGCCTTTACCGGCGGTTGAACTATGCAATGCAAAGCGCTGCGTGACAGTGCCAAAGAAATTCAAAGTTTCGACGTTGCTTACTTCATGGCCAGTGTAGACACACTGGAAGTCAATACAGCTTTTGCCGATGAGCATGAAGCTG
>CAVOFA010000003.1:0-63398 GCA_963694865.1 Gammaproteobacteria bacterium
TGCCTTCTGCGCCCACCCTGGCTTCAGTAGTGACACGGCGGCCGATATTGTCAACTCTGCCCATGTCAGAGTTCCAGCTCCCAATCGGAAAACTTGTGAGGTTGTTAGCATCCATCGCAGCTGCAGTCTGTGACGGCAGAAATGCATTGTCGCGCTGAATCTTAAACCTTGAGGCGGTTCCAGCAAACACCATCGGAAAACTGAAGCTGTCCACCTTATTAGAATTCCAGCGCACTTGTCCGTAGACGTTGAAGTTGTCAGCTAGATCGTAGCTCACGCGCGTATAAACATTCTGAGAGGACTGTGCTGGCTTCATATCGTTCTGGAGTCGAAGATTGTTCTTCTCCCAGTCGCCGCCTGTCATGAATGATCCTCTCTGGTTCCCATAAACAAACGTCTGCGGTACGCCACCATCGCCAAAGTCGGTCCCCTTCAACGGGCCCGCGACAATCAGCCCGCCAGCTGTGGCAGTTGCGAGTGCTGTCTCTGGGGCGAAGCGGAGTTGCGGCAATCCGTTCGTAGGTGTATGTCCCGGATTTGAAGACCGAATCCAGCCAGTCTTATTCCAATTGCGTCCACCGTCCTTGTCAATACCGTCGCTGCCATAGGTTTCGCCTGATAAGAGTACATGACCACGCCCGTTCGCAAATGGGAAGCCAGCGGTCACAGTCACTTTTTCGTTATTGTCATCACCATAGGAGTTGAATCCGCTCGAGACTTCGACTTCGAAGCCAGTATATTCCTTGTTAAGGACGAAGTTCACGACACCCGCGACAGCATCGGAACCATAGACCGCAGAAGCGCCGCCAGTAACGATGTCGACGCGAGAAATTAGGTTTGACGGAACGGTGCCGACGTCGGTATAACCGAGATAGTGTGAAGCCGTCATACGCTCGCCGTCAAGAAGGACGAGAGTACGGGACTCACCCAGAGAGCGCAAACTCAGGGTCTCGAGACCGGCCATCCCTTGACCTATGACGCCTGACTTCGCGCTCGATGACCACGCTCCCGCTACCGCGGGAAGAGTAAGGAGGTAGGAGACGATACTTGTATCCCCGGAGTCCCTCAGAACATCTCCAGTAACGACTGTAAGTGGAGTCGGTGCATCGTAGCCGTCCCTGCGGATACGAGAGCCTGTGACGACGACTTCCTCAATAGCTTGATCGCCGTCGCCGCTTTGCTGGGCATAGGCACCTAGCGGGAATGTGAGCGAAGATGCAATAATTACATGTATAAGTAGACTAAGTTTTTTGCGTGGGGTGGGTGGGGTGGTGGTTAGCATTAGTAATTCCTCTCTTGATTTTACGCTGTTGTTTTACGCTGTTGTTTTACGTTTTACTCTCTTGTTTTACGTTTTACTCTCTTGTTTTACGTTTTACTCTCTTGTTTTACGTTTTACTCTCTTTTTTACTCTCTTCTTATAATCACAAATAGTGCAACATATTATTGAGGGTCAGATTAGTTTTAAGATGATTTACGTTGTCCTCCAGCACCTATGCCTGTAGCGACGGCGGACTTAAAATTATTGCTGAGGCCAAAGCAAAGCCTATAGTTATACCTACGTTCATTGTACGCATGTTAAATCACATTGAATTTATACTTTGTAAAACTATAATACTCAAACAACAAAGTCAAGTCCGGTAGGTGTCTGGCCTCGTACCGTCGAAGCTAAATACGTTATGTCCCATGACCACACTTGGTTGGGGCCACACGCCATATGAGTCGTAGGCTTATTGCTTCGTTTCGGAGCTTGACTACGACCTCGGTGATTTAGCTGCTCGTGCTCCTTTAAAATACGGTAAAAGCTCGATTCCGATCCAAGGTAAACACCTCCATCGAGCAGTGTCGGGACTATCTGAGAAGGTGGCAAGTTTGCGTAGCTTGGCTCATTGGCGGCATCCAAAATTGCTTGCCGTTCCTGCTTACTCAACTTATTCGAGGGTTCGGGCCGTAGGGCATCAGGGCGCTTATCGGCCTGAACTTTCCCGTCACGAGTCCAACGACGATATGTTCTCAAACTCAACTCAGCCTCCTCACAGGCAACGCCTAACCGTGCACCACTGGCTCTTGCCTCGCGGATTAAACTTACAATTTCTTCGCGCTCTGTAAGCGAGGTTAACTCTCCTCGTTGTCTTCCCAGAGCGCTCCGAGCTTTTTTCGCAGCACCAATAACGCTGCCGTTTCAGCCAAGGCCTTTTCTTTTCGCCTCAGGTCTTTCTTCAGTATTTTGATCTCGGCTTTATCCGATTTGGATTGCCGCTGACTCGCTTTACTTATTGCTTCGCTGTTCTGGAAGCCTTGCAAACACGCTTGCTTCCATCGTTGTACCTGTTCAGGGTACAAGCCTTTCTCTCGGCAGTACTGACTCAGTTCAGACTCAGACAGCGCTACGGTTTCGACGACAGTGGCTAATTTCGCCTCTGCCGACCAGTCTTCTGTGGATAACTTCTTTCCTGGCACGGGCTTCCCCAATCTTTTGGCTTTATCGCGCCAAGTATATAGGGTTTGTACTGACATGCCTTCTTGCCTGGCAACCTCTGCTACTGTCAGGTTAACTGGTGGCAATAATTTCTTTAAAATTGATTGCTTACGCTCGCTCGAATAACGGGCCATGGATCTCTCACTTTCCGCCTCCTGATCTTATTAGATTTTGCTTACTAAAGAGTGCCAACTATCCTGACTCAGGGGGAGGAACGAAGAGATACTGTTAGTAAATTTGTAAAAGAGTTTAATGCACAAGGAGAGTAGTAATAAAAATAGGGCCAGGGTAAAAACACAGTAGCTTTGAGAGATTTTAACAAATCTACATTTCACCTGATTAGAATAGCGGACTCATAATTCGTTTGTCCAAAACCCAAGTCCCAGTGGGCACGCCATATTCTTATAAATGATGCACTTATAGAAGTTAGAGCGGCGGACTATTTTCCAGGATCAACGGAATATAAATCCCCGGAGTCCGTGCGTCGTAACCCGTTGGCCGTGGCCCGTAACCCCTGGACCCATAGCGCACCGATACGAATGCTGGCAGCAGCATGACCTCTACTTTTGGCGTCAGTTTAAAAGGGGCTGATTACACGTGGACATCAATGAAGAAAGCATTTAGAGTTCCATACTCTAAACTCCACTATAGAAGACAATCATGAATAAAGTAGTAATAGTAATCAGCAGCCTGTTTATCAGCACCCAAGTTTTTGCTGCTGATGTGGCGGCGACTCGTGCCAAGATCGAACGAAACCTGCAGGGCAGCATTCGGGATGCGGCCGAAGTAGTGCGCGATGCCAATCGCAAACCTGGTGAGGTATTGGAGTTCTTTGGACTTCAAGACAACATGAAAGTGCTTGAAATTTCCCCCGCCACCGGCTACTGGACGAAGTTTCTTGGTCCAACCCTTTGCAACAACGGGGGTGAACTGGTGGTTTCGGTGGCCGTAAACAATGCATTCAAGAATGGCGTCATGTCACTTGACGGCTTGGATTGTGTGTCGGCGATTAACGACGACATTGCACTGGGTCGTATTCCTGAATTCTCGTTTGAGAGCGGCGACTTCGACATGGTCCTCACCTTCTGGAACCTACACAATCCAGGCCCGGAAGCCCGTGCGAATTTGCATGTCGCGGTATTTAATTCACTCAGGGCTGGCGGCATTTATGGCGTGGTAGATCATACCCGTCGTCACGGTCAACCAACCAATCGCGCGGTGGGTCGTCGACTCGATCCGGTCCTCATTATTAAGGAAATGCTTGACGTGGGCTTTGAGTTTGTAGACTTCAGCGACATGCACTACCATCCTGAAGAAGACGATTTATCTCAGGAAGTCGGCACCGCAGGCGTGCGCGGCAGTACTGATCGGTTTACCCTGAAGTTCAGAAAACCGTAATGGCTTTATCGGGGACGGAGGTGTTGAATTGCACTGAAAATTGACCCAGGAATTGCAGAATTAATTGACCCGGCCAAATTGGGTAGGTCCGGGGTCTAGCGCCATTGCTTGTGAGTCAATATTCAATGCAAATATGCGGGGTTAATGGCTCACTTTTGGATGCAATTTAACACCCTTAAAGACCCGTTACTCTATAAATCCATTCCTAGCTCACAATCAATGCGGCAAATTGAATGGCTTTCGTGCAAATTGGCGCTGGAACACTTTCAACGAATTCAATATTTCTAGCGGTAAAATCCACCGACTTTAATTGGTGAATAAGTACAGTGCCAGCAGTAGAAAAGTCATCCGGCAGTTCTACACATAGCTTCATGCTTTGTTTAGTACTGGTAATTGGAGCCACCACAGCAAAGCCGGTGGTATCATTAAACATCCTTTTGGAAAGAACAAAAGCTGGCCGGCGCTTCATAATTTCTTTACCCGTACTCGGATCAAAATCCAAAGAGACGATATCACCCTGATCTGGAATGTACATTATATTTCCTTACCGACTGACTTTGCACCGACCCATTCTTCGCCTTCAGCATCCAGAGCAAAGTTCTCTCTAGAACTGCCCTCGAGAAGAGACTCGAGGGTGTACTTTATCGCCACTGGCGTTAGAACAATCTTGTTGTCCTTAATGGACAAATCTAAGCTTGAGCCAACCTGCAAACCCAATGAGTCTGTAATTGCTTTAGGGATGCTAATTATATTAGCTCCCCCTGATTTACGAATTGCTATAGTGCTCATTGAACTCACTCCTGCGAATATTAAGTTATACAAGAGTATAACTATTTATCAAGTTATACTCTAGTAAAACAACAGCCCTTAATATGATACTGACAAGATAAACTGCTGAGGCATATGACTTAACCGGGTAGAGTAGCGGACTCATAATCCGTTTGTCCAAAGTCCAAGTCCTTGCGCATCAATAATACATTTATAAATCAGTCACTTATAGAGGTTGGAGCGGCGGACTATTTTCCAGGATCAACGGACTATAAATCCCCGGAGTCCGTTGGTCGCGGCATGGTCCCGCCCTGACATTTCACGATTTGAGGCTGAATAGAGTAACTCGCTTCGAATCATCTACCTTATGTGTCGAGACTTACCCGGCCGCGAATTACCGGTAAAAGAGAGCGTTTCTTGGCATCTGGTACGATTTCAGTAAAGACAGATCCATTGCGTTTAATTATGCCAAATACAATGGTTTTGCCACCAGCACCACGGCCCCGCTTGCCTCTAATTCGAGTTGGGCCAAAATAGGATTCATCCATTTCAACTTCCCCGGAGAATGGATTTCGCAATATCGGGCAATACGAGCGCGAATTTTGAGAAAGATTGAATTGGTTGATCGGACGCTTAAACCAGTGAGTCTGGCCGTATCAGAAGCTGAGAAATCCATAGCGAAGGCCTTCAGTAATTGGCGAAATTTGGCTTCACTGGTTTTTGAATATTTGTAGTAACGGTTTGTACCGGCAATCATAGGCTCAGATGCATGTTAGCATGCGATCTGCTTCCTAAGACCCTAAACTATTAGTGTCCCCTATTTACCCTCTATTCAATAATCGCCTGCTGAATCGCGTTTTCGAAATCATATTGAGTGCGTCCATGGGGCTGCTGCAGTAACAGCACTCCGGTCAACTCTTCTTCTGGATCGGTCCAGGTGCGGGTGCCGAAGGCGCCCATCCAACCGAAAGCACCCGCGCTACGCCGTGCTCCAGCAGCAATGGGATCCACCGTAACATACACCGAGTAGCCAAAACCCAGGCCATCCTGAACTCGACCAATACCCTCATACAGACCACCAGTTTGATCGCTGCCCATTAATCTAATGCTGCGCGGACTAAGAATCCGGTTACCGAAGAGTTCGCCGCCGTTCACCAGCATCTGCTCAAATTTTAGATAGTCCTCAGCAGTGCTGTTAAGCCCGGCAGACGCGGAGAAGTAATTGGTGGGTTGGTCAAAAAACGGAGACATGTCGCGATCTTTAATAACCACACGACGATCGCTGTATTCGGGCGGCACATTGAACCAGGTATTATGCATATCCAATGGTTCGAAGATGCGTTCCTCAATGAATTCGTCATAAGGTTGCCCGGAGACGATTTCGATGATGTGAGCCACGACATCCAAGCCGACCAAACCGCTATAGGCCCAACGATCACCAGGCTGAAAATCGAGTGCCCCGGTCGTATAGCGAGCCATTTCGGTTGCTAATGTTCTCCCCGCTGGCAGGGGGAAAGGTGCCTGCGTTGCTAGCATCGAGCCCAGCCCCCCGGTAGCGAGCCCGGCAGTATGGGTCAGTAAATCGTGAATGGTGATTTCCCGACGCGCAGGGACTAAACGGTGTTCTGGAATATTATCTCGGTCGATACGCCTGGGGCTGATGTTTTCATCAACCGGCTCCTTGAGTACAGCCACTTGCAACTCTGCGAATACTGGCAGGTACATGGACACCGGATCTTCCGGTCGGATTAATCCTTCCTCAATCATCATCATGGCAGCGACACCCAACACCGGCTTACTGGAACTCATCATGATAAAGATGGAGTCTTCCTGCATTGGCCGCTGATTTTCTATGTCCATCAAACCATGGGCCTGGAAATGCACCAGCTTGCCGCGACGAGCGACTGCCGTCACGGCACCTTGAATATCGCCCGCATCGATGTGCCGCTGGATGACAATGTTAATCTGTTCCAGTCGGCTAGAAGACATCCCTACTGCTTCGGGGCTCGTTGCCCAGGGAATGTCGGCGGCGCTAGCTATTTGCGCAATCAGTAAGCTTGCGCAGGTAAGGAGTATTAGTTCGATTTTTCTCATGGTGGGCTCCAGTAAAGTCAGGGATGGAAAAAGAGGAACAGACCTCTTTTTTCCTAATTAGCTAAAGGGTCAGGCCGCATCTGAAAATGGTAGACCTTGCTCGATGTCCCGGCACCGGTCTCCATATGAAAAGGTGCCCTGCTGCTGAAGGTTGTCCACAAACCACGACCTTTCCAGCCAGCACCCGGGTCATCGATACGACCATCGATCCACTTGGTGTAGAAACCCAGGGGATAAGGCACCCGCAGGCGAACCCACTCGCCGTCATTAAGCGCTAACAGCGCGCCGGATTGATTGCCGGTATTGATCGGCGTGTTTGCACCCAACCCGAAGGTATCGAACTGATCCACCCAGGTGTAATAGCTGCCTTCGGAGCTACCCGGCGTATCGATATTCTTGAACTGGGGCAGTGGCTCGGCATAGAAGGTCCAGCCTTCCGGGCAGTGCTGACCGGTCGCCAGCGGGCCGTTCAGCGGACCCTGGCAGAGGGAGCGGTCGAAGCTCGCCATATGACCACTGGCCAGAGCTACCCAGGCGACGCCGTTGCGATCGACATCCATACCGCGGGGCGAGAAACCCTCGATCGGATCGCCGTTGGCATCGAGTGGCAGTTCATAATATTCGGTGAGGGCGGTAACGCTGGGGTCGTCACCGGGCATCAGTCGCACCACGGCACCGGGATAGCTGAGGTTGGAGCCCCATATAGACCCATCCGGCGCTGGTGACACGGCGTAATAGCCGGAGTTGATGCGTTTGTCCCGTGACGGATCGACCGCTTGGTCCGGCTCCACGTAATCGGCATCCCGCCGCCCGTTCCCGTTGGTATCCAGAATGAATGGTGTCCAGCCCTGGGCCGCCACCGCATCGCCTGTTTCCAGGAATTGGCGGGTATTGAACCAGCCGATCACCCTGCCACCGCCGCTAGTCCACAGGGTGTTGTCTGCATCCTCGGCAAACATCAGGTGATGGGTACTGAAACAGGTATTGATCGGCGTATACACTTCCGTCTCTGGATCATAGACACCGAGATGGCGTCCGGAGCGCCCTAGAGGGAACACTTGTGCGGAGGGGTGATCGGAGCCTTCCTGGCAGAACGCCGGTACATCTCCCGGGGCCCGTGCCCGGGCAGTGATCCAGACTCTGCCATCCTGATCCAGCATCGGATTGTGTACCGTAGTGGAGGCATCCCAGATGAGCTCGTCGCCCCAATAGGGTGATTCCTCCATGTTAGGAGCCGGCTCCGGATTGTAATTCAGATCTTCCGGGAACACCGGCACCCGAGAAATTTCATTGGTTTGAGGATCCAGCACCGGCAGATAATCGGCGCTGTTTTCCAGGGCACCATAGAGCTTGCCGTAGCCATTCACAGTTGGATCGCGGCGGTCAGTAGAGACAACATCGTGCAGATAAGCGGTGGGATCCGCCCAGTCCCACTGTGTAATGACCACGTTGCGCTCTAGTCCAGACGGCCGTTCTGGTACCGGCGGCAATTCACCGGCCGCAATCCGGTCGGTCCAGTCGGCATACATCTGCAGCGCTCGCTGATCACCCATGCCGGCCAGGGACCCGATCATGGAGCCGCCGGCCTGACCCGATCTGACGCGACGATTCCAGGCTTCGATTGACGTATCGTAGCCGCTGAATAAGTTAGGGATATTGCGGATTGCGGCGTTGCCCAACTGGTGACAGGCCCCGCAGCCGCCGCTGGTCACGCGCCGGACAAAGTCGGCTTGGTTGTGAATATTGGGAGAAATGCCATTACCGTCCGGACCGGTACCGGGAAACTCGCTCTTGGCCGGAATCTCCAGCAGCGAGTACCAGTTGCCGGCAGGGTAATAGGCCGCGGCCGCCGCGGCATCGGGGGCGATCACCGCGTTCAGATCCAGGGATTGACCGGGAGCAGCGTTGACCTTCTCCGAATCGACCAGGCCGTAACCCCGCACCCAAATGTCATACTGTGCCGCAGGCAGGTCGGGGATCAGGTAGCGCCCGTCGGCGTCGGTTACTACGGTTTTTGAATAGAGAGTGGCCAAATCGTCAGTTTCGGCGATGACCCATACCCCGGCTTCAGGACCGTCGCTACTGGTGACGATGCCTCCGATATCATTCTGATCGGCGCTGATACCTGGGGCATCGGAAACAACTGGCTCAGCTTGAGCTGAGGCTTGTTGTTCCGGCTCACCGCAGGCCGCTAGGGCCAACAGACAAGCTGCGAGGGTGATTCTTAACAATGGTGTTTTTGTTTTCATGATTTTGCCTCTACGGTAATTAGATTTGCCGATGGGAAAAAGAATAAATGGGGTCGGAGTAAAAATACAGTAGTTTTGAGTAGTTGGGGTCAATTCTTGTGTGTTAGCGTTCAAAATAGGGGACGGGCCACGGTTTTAAGCTTCTGGGATAGGGGTGTTGCTGCAGCAAAATAAAACGTGAACCTTCCCCATGACGTTACCATTCAAAGCCGGCGCTCTTCTTATTAGGCTCGATTATTCCATCTCTACGATCGCCCGTAAGTTGTTGAGAATATCTGGCACTCGATCCTGGCTGCTGCTATCTCCAGGTGTTAACTGGCGTGCAATACTGACCAGATTAGCGGCGTAATTGGCGCCGAAAACTGACCACTCCGTTTTTCTTTTTCCCTGGCTAGGACGCCTTTTTAACTTATGAGCTATAGGCACACACTGTGTCGTAAGGTGATCAGTATTGGGTGCCAATACGTGATCAATTCTCAACGCCAATTGACATATTTGATCTTTAGGGTCAACATATTACTTGAAAATACTGTTAATTACTACGATAATAGTAATATATTAAGTTTTATGGATATAAATAATACAATGATAGAACTTACTACAGCATCAGAAGCGCAAGAGACTATCGCTCATAACTTGCAGGAGCAGCGCATTAATATGGGGCTTACTCAGACAGGCCTTGCGAAACGGTCTGGTGTGAGTGTGGCGACATTGCGTAAGTTTGAACAAAAAGGCCAGATATCCATGGGGTCCTATCTGAAGCTTTTAATTGCGCTCGGGGATTTAGAGAAATTCTTAAAAGCGACAAAGCCTGAACAAAAGAGCTTTAATTCTATTGATGATGTTCTCGCCGACAAAGAACAAATAAAACGTAAGCGGGGCTGGCGCACATGAAATTCAAACCAGTAGAACAAATAGCAGTTGGTCTAGATTTTGGTCTGGGTTCTGGGAAAAAGATTATACCGGTTGGTCGTTTGGCAATGCGAGATGGTGTTATTTACTTTGAATATAACGGCGCTTTTTTAAAGCAAGGGCTTGATCTTTCACCTCGTATCCTTCCCCTGGAGCCAGGTGTTAAGTCTTTTGATCGACATCTGTTTAATGGGCTACCAGGGGCTTTTAATGATAGTTTGCCTGACGGATGGGGGCGTCTACTGTTTGATCGCATGCTTAAATCAAGTGATATGTTGCCAAATGATGCATCACCCTTAGATCGACTTGCCTATGTTGGTCAAACTGGCATTGGCGCACTTGTTTATGATCCTGACCATGGAGATTCTCAGCCGGATACAGAAGTCTGCCTGGATATGCTAGCCCAACAAGCAGCAGATGTACTTGAGGGCGATGCAGGAGAAGTTATAGCAGAGCTATTTGCATTAAATGGATCATCTGCTGGAGCAAGGCCAAAGGCAATGATTGCTGTTGACGCTAATCACAAAAATATTATTCATGGTGTTTCCGATGTTCCGTCAACACATCAGCATTGGCTTGTTAAATTCTCTAATATCGAAGATGGTATAGATGCCGGTGCCGTAGAGTATGTGTACTCTATTATGGCAAAAGAAGCAGGCATTGAAATGATGGATACTCATCTCTTTGAGGCAGAAAAGGGTGCAGGCTATTTTGCTTGTAAGCGCTTTGACAGAAATACACCTGAAGGCGAAGGGCGTGCGCATGCCCATACTGCATGTGGCATTTTACATTCAGACTTTAGAACACCAACTTTAGATTACAAAGATTTGATCTCACTCACGCAAGGGCTTACCAAGGATATACGGGAAGCTGAAAAAATGTATCGCCTCGCAGTATTTAACGTCCTTGCTCATAATCAGGACGACCACTCTAAGAATTTTACCTATCTTATGAATAGTCGTGGCGAGTGGAAGCTATCTCCAGCTTATGACCTCACCTTCTCATCAGGGCCTGGCGGTGAGCAAAGCGCTACAGTTGGCGGTAGGGGTAAAAATATAAACCTTACTGATTTACAAGAGCTTGCCCAAAAAACCGGATTGGATAAAGAGTTTGCTACTCAGGTAATTGAAAGAGCCCAAGGCGCATTATCAAGTTGGCCTGCACTTGCAAAAGAATATAGCATTCATAACGATACTGCCGCACTCATACAGAAAAGGCTTGGTTGTTGAATTGCACTAAATGTTAAACCATTAGCCCCACATCATTGCATTGAATATTGACCCGCAAACAAGAGACTGTAATTAATTCTGTTCAACTGATGATTTACGCACGCGACCTGTCCGACTCGCACGCCAAACTCGAAGCACAAATCGAACTTCGCAACAAGCTGAGCCGCTATGTGGGCGACAACCTCGTTGAGAAATTGAAGAACAACCTGACTTTTGAAAACGAAAAAAAAGAACTGACAATTCTCTTTGTCGACATCCGTTCTTTCACGTCAATTTCGGAAAAGCTGACAGCTGAAGAGGTTGTGGCAATGTTGAATGAGTACTTCGATGCCGTGGTCGATATTATTTTGGACAACAATGGCCACCTGGATAAATTCGTAGGAGATGAGATCATGGCAGTCTTTGGAGTGCTTCCTTCTCGAAATCATGCAGCACGAGATGCAGTTTTATCGGCACTGGCCATGCAGCAGAAAACCGAGGAGTTCATGAAAATCAGGACTGAACAAGACAGACAGACATTCCAGGTGGGAATTGGAATCAATACCGGTGAGGTTATTGTGGGCAACGTTGGATCTAAAAATCGGATGGACTATACGGTGATCGGAGATGTTGTTAATACTGCCGCAAGACTGCAACAATCTGCCCGCGGAGGCGAAATTATCATCGGCGAGAAGACCTTTCGTCAAACCCGGAAAGATTTTACCTTTTTGGATCGGGGGCCGATCTCCCTCAAAAATAAAGCCCAAACTGTCTGCTGTTATCAGGTAATAGCCCCTGAGATTTCAAATCTGGCCTAAGTCTGTCACTGCCGACTTCACAACAGTATTTGCTACAAACCTCTATGAGAAAGCGTATTTACATTTGGCACTGCGGTTGTTGAGAGCAACTCCAGCACCAGCGTTGTTATCAGTGCTGTTTGCTGTCGGTGCACCAGGTGTCCCTGGTCAGGAATCCTGACGACTTTGGTATTCGCCGGCGGCAGAAAGTGTTCGGCAAAATCGAGATTGCGCGGATGCACCAGCTCGTCTTCTTCACCCTGCATATAAATCATCGGTATCGAAACGGATTGCCACCAGGGCTCAAGTGTCTTCAGCGCATCATACACGCCCCAAATCTCCACATTAGCCTTGACCAGACGGTCGTCGATCATTCGGGATATCGGCCAAACGGCGGCGGCCCGGTTATACCACCGCGGCTTGCCCAGCTGCGGATCAATAGCACCAGACGCCATCAACAGACCATCGACGAGTTCGGGATACGTGTAGGCAATATAGGGGGATATTGATGCCCCATAGGAATGACCAACAAGAATCAGCTCCTGGCCACCGGACTCGGCTTTCAATTTCCTGAGCAGGGGTTCGATCAAGTCTACCTGGGCGGCGAAGCTACCTTCCGTGTCTTTATCCTGCAATGGCGAGCCGCCCCAGCCAGGTCGATCGATGGATATCAGGCGTGCCCGCTGCTTGAGCTCTGAAGCCGTCAGCATGCGCCCGAGCGAGCGCCAGCTTCCAGGGGTGCCATGAATAAACACGATAGTTGGCTTACCCACCTCACCGGCTTCGGCATACTGCAATTCGAAGTCTCCGATCGCCATCGAATGCAGCGTGAGATTCGGGTCGCTTGCCAGGCTGTTTCTGGATTGTTGGCCACGGTTTATCTCCTCTGCCGAGGAGGCACAAGCGCTCAATAGCAGGGAAAAAATGGTTACTGTAATTACTCTCATTCTTTCCTGCCTTTGTCGGTGATAATTTTATCGGCCCTTTGTTTTCAATGTGAAAATAAAGACGGCTTTTCCGTAGTTATTCCCTGGCCCCGGCGGCAAGCAAAAAGGCTACCACCGAGTCGTAGCGGCGCGCTTTAGCGAATGCCAGCGCCGTCTGACTCGACGCATCCTGCAAATTTATGTCTACCCCGGCTTGCACAGCAATGGTGGCGGCATCGAGGATAAATTCTTCCCGGCTCCGACCCAGTCGTCCGGCACGGCGATCGGCATTGCCCCAGCTTACCCGCAGGCGCCGGTGACCCATTCCCACCGCCGCCATCAACAGAGAAATATCACCTTCCTGGGCGATGTAGTTTTGCGCCATAGGCTGTATCGCCCCAGCTGGATTCGCCCCGCTGGCTTCGGCTCGACGTTGCGCTGCCGTCAGCGCAGCCGCGCCACGCTGGGCCGCATAGCTAACATCATTAACGACCGAGGCATCGGCGCCACCCTGCAATAACAGCTGCATAATCTCTGGTTCAGCATATCTGGCGGCAAGCCACAGTGGCGTTGCTCCCACCAGGGCCTCGTGAAAATGGTAGTCGGCTGACTGGCGACGCACGGGCGTGGAACCCTGGAGTATGGCATCTGGTTCGGCGCCGTGATCCAGCAAAACCGTCACTGCATCAGAATTGCCCCGCAGGACGGCCGCGTGCAGCGCGGTGTGGCCGCTGCTGGCGTCATCGACCTTGGCGCCACTGTCCAGCAACAATGCCAACAGCGCCGGGTTGCCTCCATGTACCGCCATGATAGCGGGGCTGGTGCCAAACGCTGAGAGGGCATTGACATCACTGCCGGCCGCTACCAGCAATTGTGCGGAGCGCAGATCACCGGATCTGGCGGCAAACATCAAGGCAGAATTACCACCTTGCTCAACCCAGATCTTGTAGGATGGAGGACTATCCTGAGGCTTTTCGGTTTTCACATACTGGCTGCGCACCAGGGTACGGGCATCTACGTCGGCGCCATATTGCAGCAGCGCCTCAACCACCGCAGGATGACCCTGCCCTGCCGCCCACATCAGTGCGGTCTGATCTCTGGTGACAGCAGCATTGGGGTCGGCGCCCGCCTTGAGCAGAGCAGCAACCACATCGCCATTGCCGGACTGGGCTGCGGTCATTACCAGAGTCTCACCGGAGTACAGGCTTACCGTCGCATCGGCACCGGCTTGCAGCAGTGCTGCCACCATGTCGGCACCACCATTTTGTGCGGCCAGCCACAGCGGCGTGACACCAAGATCTGTACTTGCATTGACATCAGCACCGACAGCAAGCAAGCGCCTCGCGCTGGCGAGGTTTTCATGGTAACTGGCCCAGTGCAGAGCCGTACTGCCGTCGCCGTACACAGCATTGGCATCAACACCATCGTCCAGCAGGCTTTGCAGCAACGTCCAGTCGGCGTCCTTCGCTGCCGCCACCACAGCGGGCATGCTCTGAGCCATAAGCTGCACTGCAAACAGGCTTGCACACAGTAGGATTAGTCCGCGCCGACTCGTTGCCATGCTCTGTCCCTGCCTATGCTGTGTAGATGGACAATGGCCCGGTGCTACCACCAATGCTATCTACCGGAATATCGAACTTGTGTAGTAAACTCAGCAACAGGTCAGCCATGGTGGGCTGATCGGCGTAGTGCAGGTGCGAACCACCTTGCAACCAGCCAGCGCCACCGCCCATCAGCAGCACCGGCAAATTGATACCAGAGTGAATGGTGCTGTTAGAAATACCGCCGCCGTAGAGAATCGTCATATTGTCCAGCAGTGTGCCATCACCCTCCGGTATGGCCGCGAGCTTGCCAAGGTAATTGGCAAACAGTCGGGTGTGATAGCTATTAATCCTGGACATCTTCTCCACCAGTTGCGGATTGTTGTTATGGTGGGACAGTGGATGATGGGCATCGGGCACGTCAATCTGCGGGTAAGGCCGCGCACTCTGCTCCTTGCTCATCATGAAGGTGATGACGCGAGTCAGGTCGGTTTGCAACGCCAGTACCTGCAAATCCTGCAAGATCTCCATATGATCTTCGAAATCCGGCGGTACCCCGGCGGGCTGTGCAACTTCCGGCAGATCCATGTCGATCTGTTCCTCGGCCTTCTGTATGCGGCGTTCAATATTGCGGACTGATTCCGTGTAGCTGTGCATCAGGTGCCGGTCCTCTGCGCCCAGCTTCGACTCCAGCCCCGACAGGCGCTCCAGCACCGCATCGAGGATACTGGTTTGTTGTCGTAGCCTCACTTCTCTCGCACCCTGTGCGGTACTACCACTGTCACCGAACAGTCGTTCAAATACCGCGCGCGGGTTATGCTCCATCGGCAATGGCTCGGTATCCCCGCTCCAGCTCAAGGTATGGGTGTAGACACAACTCAGATTCGCCGTGCAGGCACCGGCGTGCGCCGGGGCATCCATGGAAAGTTCAAGCGAAGAAAGTTGAGTCTGCTTGCCAAGTTCGGCCGCTAGCAATTGATCTATAGATATGCCCGCCAGGATCTCAACCTCGTTGCTACCACCGTGAGTCACACCGGTCAAAAACGATCCGCTGGCCCCAGCGTGGGCAACATTCCAGTTCGCCTTCAAGCCCGACAACACCAGCATCTTGTCTTTGAACGGGGCCAGCGGCTGTAAAATCGGCGTCAGCTCGAAGTCGCTTCCAACGCTGGTGGGGGTCCAGTAATCCATGGCCATGCCATTCGGCACGTACACGGTCTGGAAACGATGAATCGGCGCGGCTGCCCCGCCCTGGGCAAACGCCGGCGTCATGGCATCCAGCAACGGCAAAGCCAGGGCAGCGCCGGCGCCTCTGAGCACGCTGCGGCGGGAAATGGCCTTACCGGGACCAATATGTAGCGTTCGAGTTTTACTCTTCATGCTGTTCCTACCTCTCTAGTTTCGCGACTTCTCTCTGCTGTAGCCTTTATTCAACTGTGGTCTTTAAATCAGCTCTGGTCTTTATTCAGCTGTGCACTTTCATTTAGCTGTGGGCACTATTCAGCTGTGGGCACGGGCTCACTCTCTGTGTTGTTGTCGGTCACTTTCGCTGCCATCATACTCTGTAAAAAAGGTGCACTCTGGACGATTCCCAGTACCACGGATGACCAGCTAAAATCGTCGGCGGCCGCCTGCCGCACGATCTGCCGTATCGCCGGCTGATCGTAGTATTCTACCCGGTGCCCCAGTGCGTAAGTCATCAACTTCTCGGTGAGGGTGTGGGTGAAGCGCTCAGGCCGTCCCAGCACCCAGTCGCGAAGGTCGGCGAAACCAGCAAACTCGACTCCACCGGGATAGGTGCCAAGGGGATCGACTGCGTTTCCCACTTCATCAAAATCACGCCAGGCTCCGATCGAGTCAAAATTTTCCAGCGCGAAGCCCAGCGGGTCGATTATGGTATGGCAGGTAAAGCAGATCGGATCCTGTCTATGTCGAGCCAGCCGCTCCCGGATCGACGTGGGCACTTCTCCCGCTTCAGCATCAGGTAGAGTGGGAACGTTGGCAGGCGGTGGTGGCGGTGGCGTGCCCAACATATTGTCCAGCAACCACTTGCCCCGTAACACCGGCGAAGTTCGTCCCGGATAGGAAGTCACCGTGAGCAAGGCACCCTGGCCCAGCAGACCGCCTCGCTGCGAGATATCCGGTAGCTGTACTTTGCGGAACCTGCTGCCATAGATTCCTTCCACGCCATAGTGTCTGGCGAGACGCTCGTTCAAATAACTGTAATCTGCGCCCAGCAATTCCATAACACTGGTATCGGCCCGCAAGGTGCCAGCGATGAACAACTCGGTCTCACGTCGAAACGCGTCGATCAAACTCATGTCATATTCAGGGAACACCACCGTGTTGATTTGCACATCATCCAGCCGTCGCAGATTCAACCATTGGGCGGCAAAATCTTCCACCAGGGTTTCGACACCGCGCGGGTCGGCCAACATCCGTCGCACTTGCTGTTCGAGAATCAGTGGATCGGACAGCTGCCCCTGTGCTGCCAGTTGCAACAGAGTCTCGTCGGGTGCTGTACTCCAGAGAAAATAAGACAGGCGCGAGGCCAGCTCGCTGTCACTTAGCGCGAATACTTTATCCGCTGCCAGCTGTGGCGGATCGTCATAGCTGCGAATCAGGAAAGCGGGATCGCTGAGCATGAATTCCAGGGCAAGCTGAATACCGGTGTCGAAGCTACCACCCTGCTCGCGACCGCTGCGGTAAAAGCCAAGTAGTAACTCCATGTCCTCTGCATTCACTGAGCGGCGATAAGCCTGAGCTGCCATGCGAGCAAGAATTTCAGTTGCGCAGTTTCTCTCTTGCGCCTGCTGCTGGGGATAGCAGGAAAAAATCAGTTGGCGGCTGGGCGAATCAACCGAGGTGGTTTCGGTGCGGTAGGGTCCACCGATTTCCATTGACTTAACTTTCTGATAAGCCAGATAAGCCTCATCGTTAGCAATCAGTCTGCCCCCCTGCACCGGCTGCGGAATACCCTCGGCCTGCAATTGTTCGCGCACATAGGACACCGTCACTGTTCTCGGTCCCGCCTGCACCGGCACCCGGACTTCCAGCCCGGCACCACCAGTGGTGCTCATGTATTGTTCCCAGTCTATAGTGCCGGGCTCGCCGGTACCGCTGAAGCTTAGTGGTGCTGGCGTTCCGGGGGCCTTGCCGCCAATCTCGAAACGCCGTAGCAAACGCCCATCGAGGCGCACATCAAGTTGCTGCGCCCAACCCAGGCCTTTGGTGTAATCCTGATAGTTAGTTTCCAGATTGATTGTTATCAGATACTCGCCATCTACCGGAAAGTGATGAGAGACGGCGACACCCCCGCGGGAGCCAAACGGCATATCCTCACTCTGGCGCCAATCCTGGTTCATGTGCAGAGGAACTTCGTAGGTGGTCACGCTGGGATTAAGTGGTGACAGACCAGTGGCCAGCCGGGTTAGCTGACGCGCCACCGACATGTAACGCTCCATGTGGGCCGTGGTAAAGGGCAAGGCGGCAGCCATGTTATCGAAACTGCCGTCCGCGGTTGGATCTCCGGGCAATAATGACATCACGTCAACATCCAGACCCAGCAGGGCATTCACGGTATTGTTGTATTCGTAGCGATTCATACGGTGAACCGGAGTAAGGCGCCCGGGGTTCGGCTTTGCGGCCCAGGCCTGATCCAGCTCCGACTCCAGCCAGTCCGCCATTATTGCGTAGGTTTCAAACGCTGGCCTCGGCATACCCGAGGGCGGCATCATGTGCGCCCGGATCTTTTTAACCACCTTCTCCAGGGCTTCGGCGTGCATGCCAGCATTGGCAAAATCGACGCTCTGCAAGGAAAAATCCGCGCTTGCCAGGGTGTCGTTGTGGCAGGCGAGGCAGTAGGAATTCACCACCTGCTGCATATCGGAGGCGGTGAATGCCGCATCTGCAGCAACCACGTCATTGACAGATTGGGAGCTGCTAATTACTCCCCAGAACGCCATTACCACGACAAGTATGGCTAAACTGCCAGGGCCAACCCCGATTCTTGCAATCGCTTTCATTGATAGCCCGCCTGTGAGCCCCGTGTTAGCGGGTTTATATAGCGTTCAGAGCGCATGTCTCTTCCCCATCAGCTGTTATTCTTATTTAACCGGTAGAGCGTATATCAGGCTTGCATTTACTGCAATATCAACAAGTAAGAAAGAGCAACAGAAGCAGCATCCGCAGCCCGGCACGCCAGCTATCACAACGTTAGCGTCAGGGTCGGAGTGAAATTTGTATTCTGCCTGTCATATAAGGCGTGGAACCAGATAGATATAGCTTCTATTCTGCCCTTACTCAATTCGGAAAATTCAGTCAGAGCTTAACTATGCATACCCGATCATTAAAATTGGCCCTATTTCTGCTCTTGTTATCCAACTGCACCAGTACCGGACCTTACGGTATTAGCTTTGAATTTCCGAGGGATAACTCTTTTCGAGTACCACCGCTTAGCATCGTCACCGAGCGTGCTGGCTTCATTCCGGAAGGAATTGAGTTCGACAATGTAAACAACCGGTTTTTAACCGGCTCGTTAGCTGACGGCACTATATATGAGATTACCTACGACGGTCGTCTGCTTCCTGCGTTTACCAGCCCAGATTTGATATCCTCAGTTGGCATCGAGGTCGATGAGCCCAGGAATCGTTTGCTAGTTGCTAATTCCGATCGGAGCAGCCCGACCGGCGCCGCTATGTTAGGTGTCTATGAGCTTGATAGTGGATCGCAATTGGCGATGGTGGATCTGACCGCCAGCATTGCTGATGAGCCAGACAATGCAAACCATTTTGCAAACGATGTTGTCGTCGGCGACTCCGGCGTTGTGTTCGTTACCGATAGTAGCCAGAACATCGTCTATAGAGTAGATCCAGACTATCGTGCCAGCGTACTGGTAAATTTTGGTAGCGACTCACCTTTCGGCCTTAACGGGCTGGAATATCACTCCGCGGGCTATCTAATTCTGGTTTCACCTGGCACCGGGCAACTAATAAAAGTACCAGTAGCAAATCCTGATAGTTGGTCTGTAATCGAAATAGATTACCCCGCCAGTGGCGGCGATGGTCTAGTCTGGGCCAGCGATGGTACTCTCGCTTCGATATCCAATAACTCCAGCAGCGTGTCGAAGTATCGTAGCGATGACAACTGGTCAAGTGCGCGACTGGTGGGAATGGCCAGCTTCGAAGGGCAGGCAACGACGGGTGCAGCCGTTGGAGATTATATTTATGTTGTTCAACCCCATTTAGCTGATGATCAGCTTCCTGTAATCTTGCGCGCCGAATTCTAAAGAGCTATTGGGACACACACAAATCGGAGTCAATACAAAGCAAAGACTTAGCTAGGACACCAGTTCCTGTGTGAGAAATATCCGGCTCTTAACTCAATCCCAAAACTCAGGCCTTGAACTCAGCCACCATGGACATCACACTTTCCTTCGCGTCGCCAAACAACATCCGGGTATTGTCTCCGTAGAACAGAGCATTATCCAGGCCTGCAAATCCTGTCGCCATGGAGCGCTTCAAGACTATCACCGTACGTGCCTCATGCACGTGGATAATGGGCATGCCGTAAATGGGGCTGGACTCCTGGTCCAGGGCCGCCGGGTTAACCACATCGTTGGCGCCGATAACTATGGCTACATCGATGCCGCTCATCTGTGGATTAATATCATCCATTTCCACCAGTTGATCGTAGGGCACATTGGCTTCGGCGAGTAGTACATTCATGTGTCCGGGCATGCGTCCGGCTACCGGGTGCACAGCAAATCGTACTTCACAGCCATTTTCCTCAAGCAGATGAGCGAGTTCCTGCACCGCATGCTGGGCTTGCGCCACCGCCATGCCATAGCCCGGTACGATGGCGACCACCGAAGCGGCTTCCAATATCAGGTAAGCATCTGCCGCCAACACCGGTTTCACCTCGCCTTCGATCGCTTCAGCCTGTTGGCTTACCGCACCAAAACCACTAAACAGCACATTAGCCAGCGAGCGATTCATGGCTTTACACATGAGGTTAGTGAGAATCATGCCACTGGCACCCACCAGGGAACCGGCCACAATCAAAATATTATTATTCAATACAAAACCTGCCGCGCAGGCAGCCAGACCCGAGTAGGAGTTCAACAGTGAGATGACCACCGGCATATCGGCACCGCCGATGGGAATCACCACCATGACACCGAGGATAAGGGACAGACTTATCACTGCCCAGAAGGCCATTGAGGCGGATTCCGCGTCAGGATTCATGCTGAATACCACCGCGGCGCCAAGAATACCCAGTAGAATGGCGCCGTTTACGATTCTCTGTCCTGAGAACAATATCGCCTTGCTGGGTATGGTCTCGCTTAACTTGCCATAGGCGACCAGGCTGCCGGTAAAGGTGATACCACCGATTAATATTGACAGTATGATGGTCACGGCGGTGCCACCGGTGACGCTGCCGCCATACAGTGCGGCCCAGGCCACGGTGACGCTGGCGAGTCCACCGGAGCCGTTAAATAGTGCCACCAGCTCTGGCATGCCGGTCATTTCCACCTTCTGAGCGGCGGTGGCGCCGATCGCACCCCCCACCACCAGGCCGAAGATAATCCAGGTATAGTCGACGATGCCCTGATCGAACAGCGTTACCACGACGGCTATCAGCATACCCGTCGCCGAGAGTCGGTTGCCCTTGCGCGCCGTGGCTGGCGAGGTCAACATTTTTAGGCCGTATATGAATAACCCGGCACATACGATGTAAACTAGATTTATTATTATTTGCCCGGACACTATTTAACTCCTGGTGTTTTTTTCTTGAACATTGCCAGCATACGATCGGTGACCATATAACCACCAACTACGTTGATGGTAGCGAGCACCACCGCAGCGGTTCCCAAGATGGTAGCGAGACTTGCCTGATTCGCCCCTGCCGATACCAGCGCCCCGACCACGGTGATGCCAGAAATAGCATTAGCACCGGACATCAGGGGGGTATGGAGGGTGGAGGGAACCTTAGCGATTATTTCAAAACCTAAGAAAACCGCCAGAACCAAAATAAAGCTGAGATAAATTACATCCATTGCAAGCCCCTTACCTATTTCGCGTTTTTTCTCGCGTTGATAATCATGTCGTTGACCAGTTCACCGCCATGGGTAATCACGCAACCCTTTAAGATGTCGTCGTCTAAATTGCAGTCATAGCTCTTGCTATCCGCATCCCAGGAATCCAGGACCAGGCTCAACAGGTTGGCCGAATACATCTGACTCGCATGTTTGCAGACTCTGCTGGGCAGGGTGCCCAGGCCGATCAATCGCACTCCGTTGATCTCAATTTCCTCATCCAGTTTGGAGCCTTCGACATTGCCACCGGTTTCTACTGCCATGTCCACGATGACGCTGCCGGGTTTCATCGCCTCAACCATATCGGCGGTGACAATGCGTGGTGCCGGGCGGCCGAATAGCTGTGCGGTGGTGATGACGATATCAGACTGTGACATGACTTTCTTCATGCCCAGGCGTTGCAGTTCCAACTGCTCTGTGGTCAGCGCTTTGGCATAGCCATCCTTGGTTTCGCCAGTGTCGCCCAGATCGATGTGCACAAACTTGGCACCCAATGATTCGACCTGCTCTGCGACTACCGGGCGAGTATCGAATGCTTCGACACGAGCGCCCAGGCGTTTCGCGGTGGCGATGGCCTGCAAACCGGCGACACCGACACCAATGATAAACACCCTGGCCGGAGAGATGGTGCCGGCTGGCGTCATCATCATCGGCAGAATTATATCGAGCCGATCGGCAGCGAGAATCACCGCCACGTAGCCGCCCAAATTGGCCTGGGAACTAAGGGCATCCATTTTCTGTGCGCGGCTTATCCTGGGAACCATCTCCATGCTGATAGCGGTGACATTCGCTTTGCTGAAAGCATCCACTAGTTCGTGTTCGTTAAAGGGGTCTAAATAGGAGACGTGTATACAGCCGCTCTTTAGCTGACTTATCTCTGCCAGGGGTGGCTTGTTCAGCCTGAGGATAATATCTGATTGCTTTAACAGCTCCTGACGGACTTTCTGGATAGTGGCACCGGCCTCGCCATAGTCCTGGTCTGAGAAGCCACAGGCCTCACCCAGTCCGGTTTCTATATGAACATCCGCTCCCTGTTGCACCAGCTTCTTTACGGAATCTGGTATCAAAGGCACCCGTCTATCCGACGGATTTAATTCCTTAGGAACGCCTATGATCATGGTTATCTCCCTCAGGTAATGCTTAATAGTTTAATTTTCATCGATAAGTTGATAGATAATTTTGACTTTTAATAGTCACTCGTTGTCGCCTAGATGGCCAGCGCAACTGAGCCGTCATGTAGGTTGAATCCGTCTCTTGGTCTCATTATGTGGGTGAGAATGATCTGGCTCATTCGAAGCCTCGATCAAACTCACGAGTGCGCCATAGTCACTGCGCGGAGCTTGCTCCTGAGCATCGACCTGGGCAGGGATGATGACGTGTTGTTTATCGGTACTTAATTTAGTGGCGAGAAACTCCTTAACATCCGTCCTCCTTAATTCGAGGGCGACTGATTATATCAGCTATATAGAAAGATGAAAGCCCGTAATTGGATTAACCCCCGGATTAGCCAGGCTATTTGCCCAAATTTACTTTTCAATTGCGCAGCGGTCATTTAAGTTGGTCATAAATTCGTAGGTAGCACTTCGTCAGTCCATAAACTCGATGGTGCCAGTATCCACATCGATCTCAAGTTCACAGACACGGGTGCCATTTGAATAAGTTGAGGAACCGGGGGCTCAAGATAGCTTGTCCTGAAGAAATTGCATTTCGCAAAGGTTGCATTGATGCACAGCAACTGCAAGAGTTGGCAGAGCCTTTGAAAAATAGTGGTTACGGGCAATACCTGTTGAAATTTCTTGAATAATTCAAAGCTGACTTGGGAAAAGGCTGTTCCAGAAAGTCAAAAATGTCTATTTGCAAGAATTCGAAAATATAATGGTGCTCCAGTTCAAATTGATGCCATAAAGGCAATGATACTTGGTCTCCTTCATCAGGATTAAGTGTCATGTATTTTCGCATAGACCGGGGGTCATTTAATTCAAAACCAACAAAAATAAGGTCAAGTTTCTCCAGAGCTTTTTCAATTTTCGGAAGGGTAAATCGGTGCTCCTGCACATGAAAAAGCAAATCGCGGCGTTCACTTAAACTATAAAAATCGGTAAAGCTTAATACTCTCCGTATTTTAGATTCGGAGTCTGCAGGCATGTTCAATACTTCTGACCGGAATTATCGGATATCATCCGAGGTGCTGCCATATTGCTTTTGGATTATTAATTTACGCGCCTCTACAACACTTTGTCGGGCGATCTCGCTGTACAAGGCGATTTTCATAAGTCCTTGTGGTTGTAACAGGTCAACTAAAACCTTCCAGCCCTCTAACGGATTTTTCAAATGGTGTAATACACCTAATGATTCGATGATGTTGAACCTACGATCAAGTTTATTCAGCTCCAGAATATCGGCTTGCTTGTAGTCAATATTTGAAAATGCCAATTCTTTGGTCTTGCGCATGGCATAAGACAAACTACTTAGACTCAAGTCGATAGCCAGAACCGAACAATTAGAAAATCTCGAGACTGTTACTAACGCATTCTACCCGGTACCACAACCGGCAATCAGGATGTCGGGTTTTATAGGAAATTGTTGCTTACTAAAATCAAGATTAACCTTGATCTCTTGCATTACCTCTTTAATTGTTCTGGATTCAGGTGATAGTCCAGCTTTAAACCAGCACGGGTAAGGATTTTCTTCATATCGCGCTCTGACTGATTGAGAGGTTTTATTTTCTATCTCAGTAATTTTAGAAATTTCTGTGCGCAGGCGTTGTTCTTCTCTGATCTCAGCCACTTGTCTAACGAGTATTCCCAAGGTTAATATGGGCCTCGGAAAAGTTGGGTTTCTTCGATGTTCATTATGCGAATCTAAGAAAATTTATTAGGAAAGTGCTGGTGATAATACCTTAGCGCAAATTAATGGACCAATTTTAGGCAGCTCCATTCCAGATGACTACTACACTCAAATTTAAATTTAACTCGACCGTGTCTGATGCAGTGAGCTTAAGACATTATTGCTTGAAAAATACAATAAGGAAAATGAGTATAGAAAAACCAAAAGCTATGTCAATTGGAACCCACACTTTCATTTGGCGAAAATTTGCGGAAATTATCGTCCTGCTAATACTGAAAACCTTCGGAAATCCGGAAATCCAGAAATCCAGAATTCTCCCTAAAACTCCACGACATTTCCTAATCTAACGGCTTATCCATCCTCCAATTCCGCCATTGTTTGAATCGTTTGCAATTTCAAGCCGCAGCTCGCTTTAGTTTGTAACAATTTTAGTGTTTCATGAGTGCCCCCCTTCATGCAGGAATGCTATAAAGCAAACCTCACCCCATCCACCATCCAATTGAAGAGTAAATATTATGAAGTATCGATTATTAGCAGACACTGGCGTCTTCGTGTCGGAATTGTGTCTTGGTGCCATGACCTTTGGCGGCAAGGGCCAAATGTGGGAAACCATTGGTGGCCTGCCCCAGGCCGAGGTCGACAGCCTGGTGGGCCGGGCGCTGGATGGGGGCATTAATTTCATCGATACCGCCGACGTGTATTCCACCGGCGAATCCGAAATCTTGACCGGCAAGGCCCTCAAGGGACGCCGGCAGGATGTGGTGCTGGCGACCAAGGTACGTGGCCGCATGGGCCCTGGGAGCAATGACGTCGGCTTGTCGCGTCTGCACATCATGCAAAGTGCGGAGGCCAGCCTGCAGCGACTGGACACCGATTACATCGACCTGTACCAGATTCATCGCGCGGACGAGCTGACCAATATCGAGGACACTCTACGCGCCCTCGATGACTTGGTACGTCAGGGTAAGGTGCGTTATATCGGTTGCTCCAATCTGCCGGCCTGGGAACTGATGAAGTCCCTGGGAGTTTCCCGCTCGCAGAATCTGGAGCGCTTCAAGAGTACTCAGTCTTTCTATTCACTGGCGGGGCGCGAACTGGAGCGGGATACGATCCCATTGCTGCAGGATCAGGGCCTGGGTCTGCTGGTCTGGAGCCCGCTGGCCGGCGGCTTTCTCAGCGGCAAATTTACTCGGGACGGCGAAGGTAGCGGCCGTCGCGCCTCCTTCGATTTCCCGCCGATAGACAAGGACACATGCTACAACATCGTCGATGTCTTGTCGGTCATTGCCCAGCAACGAAATGTGAGCGTGGCCCAAGTTGCACTGGCCTGGGTGCTGGCCAATAAGACCGTGACCAGCGTCATCATCGGCGTCCGCAATTTACAGCAACTGGAGGATAACCTTGGAGCTGTCGAGGTGGAGTTGTCTGCGGATGAGCTGACGAAACTGGATGCAGTAAGCCGACTGCCATTGTCGTACCCGGCCTGGATGGAATCCATGGGCTCCGATCGGCTGCCTGGTGAGGCGCGCAGTTTTGATGCGGCGCAGAAGAAATAATCCAGCACGGGGCAGAAGAAATCCCTGCCTGTAACATGCAGGATTCCTTTCCAGCACGGTGTTAAGACAGTGTAGTAGTAGACCTAGGTAGAAATCAGGAAGTTCAGGGACGGATTAGCTCGAGGACGCTCTTATGACAGACAATATCAAGAAGTAACAATAGAGAAACAGGAACGGTGTCCGAATCTCAGAAATCTTGCTATCGCTCTGCCTTTGCCACAGTCCGACCCTGGCCTTTACTGAGCGCGGATAAGCTGCCACAAATCCTCTTGCCTGATCGGCATATCCACATGACGAACACCATATTCCGCCAATGCATTCACTACCGCATTGATAATGGCTGGCGGCGCCCCAATTGCTCCAGCTTCCCCGGCACCCTTGATGCCCAGCGGATTGGTAGTGCAGGGAACTTCGTTGCGTTTGAAGCGAATTGAAGGCAGGTCATCGGCGCGAGGCATGGCATAATCCATGAAGGTCGCCGCCAGTAGCTGTCCCGTTTCTGGCTCGTACAGGCAGTACTCCAACAGTGCCTGGCCCAGTCCTTGCCCAATACCGCCGTGTACCTGACCCTCCAGCATCAAAGGGTTAATAGTCTTGCCGAAATCATCTACCACACTGTAGTCCACGAGCTCGATGGTGCCGGTATCCACATCGATCTCAAGTTCACAGACATGAGTGCCATTTGGATAGGTTGCGGAGCTGGGGGCAAAGGTTTCACTCTCATCGAAACTGGCACCACCATCGGTTGGTGCCGCGGCCTGGGCCACGCTCTGAAAGCTCTGGGTCCTGTCGGTGCCGACTATGCGAAATTCACCGTCATCGAACTCAATATCGACCACCGCACTCTCCATTAATTCTGCCGCCTTCTCTTTCGCCTTCTCGATTAGCTTGAAGGCAGCGGCCGATATAGCCGAACCACCAACGGGCACAGAGCGTGATCCCATGGTGCCACCACCACTGGCAATACGGTCAGAGTCCCCTGTTACAATCGATATCTCTTCGAAGGCTAGCCCAAGGCGCTCCGAAAGAATCTGACGAAATGCGGTTTCATGTCCCTGCCCGTTTGACTGCGTGCCGATGTAGAGCGTGATATGGCCATCACTGGCTACTTCCAACCGTGCTTCTTCCGGCGCACCGCCAGAACACTGCTCGATGTAACTGGCAAGTCCAATGCCCCGCAATTTGCCGCGAGATCTGGCTGCCTGCCGGCGTGCATCGAACTCATTCCAGCGTGACATCTGCAGCGCGTCATCCAGATTCTGCTGAAAATCGCCGGAGTCGTAGGTCGCTCCCAGCACAGTTTCGTAGGGCATTTCTGGCGCTGAGATAAAGTTGCGCCGGCGAATTTCTACCGGTGACAGTCCCAGGTCGTAGGCCGCCGCATCCAGTACGCGCTCTATGGCATAAATCGCTTCCGGACGCCCGGCGCCTCTATAGGCATCAACCGGCATGGTGTTGGTAAAGACTCCCCGGACCTGGACATGGGCACTTGGAACTTTATAGCAGCCAACCAGCATCGCCACACCGGCAGCGGTCGGTACAAAAGGCCCGAAATTAGAAAGATAGGCACCGAGGTTGGCCGTGGTATTGACCTTCAAGCCGAGGATGCCCGCGTCTTTGTCCAGCGCCAGTTGCATACGAGTAACATGATCGCGGCCGTGAGTGTCACTGACAAAGGCTTCATTGCGCTCGGATATCCACTTGATCGGGCGCTGCAGTTTGCGCGCCGCATACAGCAAGCTTACATACTCGGGAAATACAAAAATCTTCATGCCGAAGCCGCCACCAACATCATGGCAGAGCACATGAATATCTTCCTCAGGCACCTTAAAAATGGCCTCGGCCAGTAGCCGTCGCATAATATGTACACCCTGGCAGGACACGTGTAATTCCATGCGCCCGCTGTCCGCTTCAATCGCGGCGATGGCACCCCTGGTCTCCATTGAACTGGGCACCACCCGGTTATTAATCAACTCCAACTCAACCACATGGGCGGCTGCGCTCATGGCCTCGGTGGCGGCCTCCCCATCGCCCGCTTCCCAGGTGAAACAACGATTCTCCGGAGCTTGCTCCCACACTTGTGCCGCCTCGGCATGCATGGCTTTGTCAGTTTCGACTACGGCGGGCAGTATTTCATAATCGACCCAGACCTGTTCGGCGGCGTCCAGCGCCTGCGCCGTGGTCTCGGCTACTATCATGGCCACCGCGTCACCTACATGACGAACCCGGCCTGCGGCCAGCGCCGGTCTCGGTGGGGTAACACAGGCGGACCCATCGACATTTTGAACCGGAGCCAGGCAGGGCACATCGCCAATACCATCCGCCTTAAGATCCTCTACCGTATAAATACCAAGTACGCCAGGCAGTGAGAGCGCCGACTCGATGTCGATGACTATAATTTTCGCGTGAGCGTGGGGAGAACGCAGAAATACCGCCCGTGCCTGCCCATCGAGGTTGACGTCATCCATATAGCGACCATGCCCCGTAGTCAGACGCTGATCCTCTACCCGTGTTGCCCCTTGGCCTATTCCAAACTTCTGCATTGTCTGCCCTCGATCTGTGTAATTTGTTGGGGCCGCTTTCAATCAGGCTCCGATGCCAGATTTTCCCGCGCCCCAATGAGAATACAGCCAAAGCTATCACAAAAATAATTTACGGTCAGAGTAAAATTTAATTGTATAATCTCAGCTGCAGGGGCAGGAATTTCCAGATCTTAAATTTAGAGTTTGCTAGCTTCGCCTTCCCCAACCCCCATCATCAGATTTATCCGGTAACATATATTATGGAAATGAGCTTCGAGCACCGCATTGCCGCGAGTAGAGAACAGGTTTGGAACGCGCTTAACGATATCGACATATTGCGCGCCTCGATCCCCGGCTGTGACAGCCTCGAATCTGCAGTAGCGAACAGTTTCAAGGCGCGGATAACCGCCAAGGTGGGTCCGGTAAAGGCCAGATTCACTTTCGACGTATCCCTCACCGACATCAACGCGCCTGAATCCTATACGATTGTTGGCAAGGGCCAGGGTGGGGCCGCCGGCTTCGCCAACGGTAGCGCTGCGGTGACTCTGCGGGAGGATGGCGAGGAAACCATACTCGCCTATCAGGCCAAGGCGAATGTCGGCGGCAAGTTGGCACAACTCGGCGGCAGACTGATTGACAGCACTGCCCAGAAATTAGCCAACGAGTTTTTTGAGAAGTTCACCGAGCTGGCTGCAAATCCGTCTGCCCTCGACACTGCACCTCCGCCGCCAGCAAAGTCGGAAACACCGGCCTGGGTCTGGTACGTAGGATTACTTGCTGTCGTCGTATTGGGATTGCTGACATTCTTCTAATTTGGTGCGAGGCTTGACGCGCGCAAAGCAATCTTTGACACTGTTCAATCGGCTCTGTGCGAAGAGCCTCAAAACCAAGCAATCACTACTGTGATCACTTACAGTAAAGAGAGGAAGCAAATGCCTGTTGTTAATATGCGTGTAAATGGAAACGCCGTAAGTGGTGAGGTAGAGGCTCGCACCCTGCTGGTACAATTTTTACGGGAAGATCTCCGTCTTACCGGCACCCATGTGGGCTGCGACACCAGCCAGTGTGGTGCCTGCGTCGTCCATGTCAACGGCAAATCTATCAAGTCCTGCACCATGCTGGCGCTTATGGCCGACGGCTGTGAGGTCACAACCATAGAAGGTCTTGCCAGCGGTACCGAGCTGCATCCGATGCAGCAAGCGTTCATGGACAATCACGGCTTGCAGTGCGGATTTTGTACTCCCGGCATGGTGATGACTGCGCTGGAAATTGTTAATCGAAACGGCAAGGGTGTAGACGAACGCACCGTGCGCAAGGAACTGGAAGGCAATATTTGTCGCTGCACCGGCTACCACAATATTGTGAAATCCGTTATCGCAGGCGCCAAGGCGATGGAGGGCTGATCATGGCTGAGAATGGTATTGGCGTCAGTGTGCGCCGCAAGGAAGACAAGCGCTTCCTGATAGGCAAAGGCAACTATACCGATGACATCAATATCGTCGGGCAAACCTACGCCGTCTTCGTACGCTCGCCCCACGCCCACGCAACTATAAACAGCATCGACACCACAGACGCTGCAAAATCACCAGGTGTGGTCGCGGTTTTTACCGGTGATGAACTGGCGGCAGACGGCATCGCCCCGCTAATATGTGGCGTCACCGTTACCAGTGACGACGGCGAACCTCACCGCGCACCGGCCCACCCAGCCCTGGCGCAAGGCAAGGTTAACTATGTGGGCGACCACGTCGCCATCGTTATTGCAGAATCTCTGGCACAGGCAAGAGACGCGGCAGAAAAGGTGGATGTGGATTACGGTCTCTTACCGGCAGTCACCGACACCGGCAGCGCCGCCGACTCTGGTCAGCAGCAGATACACGAAGCCGCCCCCAACAATATATGTTTCAACTGGCCCCTCGGTGACAAGCAAGCGGTGGCAGCCGCCTTCGCGTCTGCCCACAAGATATCCAAACTGGACCTGATCAATAATAGAATGGTGACCAACCCAATGGAGCCTAGGGCCGCGCTTGGCGAATACAATACCGGTACTGAAGAGATCACCTTGCATGTAACTACGCAGAATCCCCACGTCCACCGGCTGGTACTTTCTGCGTTTAATCAACTGGCTCCAGAACACAAGCTACGCGTAATTGGTCCCGATGTTGGCGGCGGCTTCGGCGCGAAAATTTTTATCTATGCAGAAGAATTGGTGGTTGGCTGGGCCTGCCGTAAGGTCAACCGGCCAGTCAAATGGACAGCAGATCGTACCGAGGCATTTTTGGCCGACGCCCACGGTCGCGATCACGTCACTAGTGCAGAAATGGCGCTGGATGAGAACGGAAAATTCCTCGCCATGCGGGTCATGACCAAAGCTAACCTGGGGGCTTACCTTTCGACTTTTAGCACTATGGTGCCCAGCTATCTTTACGCATTTTTACTCGCCGGTCAGTATACGACGCCGTTAATTTATTCTGAGGTCAAGGCCGTATTCACCAACACCGCTCCAGTTGATGCCAGCCGTGGCGCCGGACGACCGGAAGCGACTTACCTGGTGGAGCGACTGGTGAATATCGCGGCAGCCGACATGGGACGCGATCCGGTTGAAATTCGCCGCCGTAATTTTATTCCGGTGGATGCCTTTCCTTATCAAACTCCGGTTGTGCAGTGCTATGACAGTGGTGACTACCATGCTGCGTTGGATAAGGCGCTGGTGCTGGCCGACTACGAGAATTTTCCAGCCCGGGCCGAGCAGGCAAAATCCCGCGGCTTACGTCGGGGCATAGGTCTGTCTACTTACGTAGAAGCCTGCGGCATCGCACCTTCGGCCGCGGTTGGGCAACTGGGCGCGGGGGTTGGTTTATGGGAGAGTGCCCAGGTGCGCTTCAATCCCACCGGTAACGTGCAGGTCTTTACCGGTGCGCATTCCCATGGCCAGGGCCACGAAACCACCTTTGCGCAACTTGTGACCGAGCTATTAGGAGTACCGTTCGAGGATATCGAAGTGATTCATGGCGACACCGCGAAGACCCAATTCGGCATGGGTACCTACGGCTCCCGCTCACTCGCGGTAGGCGGCGTGGCCATCGCCAAGGCCTGTGAAAAACTGATCGCCAAGGGCAAAAAGATCGCCGCCCATGCCCTCGAGGCTGCGGAAGGCGATATCGAATTCGCCGACGGCAATTTCACCATCGCCGGCACCGACAAAGCCATGAATATTGCCGAAGTTGCGTTCAATGCCTATGTACCCCACAGCTACCCGGAAGATCTGGAACCAGGCTTCGATGAAAACGCCTTCTTCGATCCAATGAATTTTTCCTTTCCGGCCGGGACACACATATGTGAGGTCGAGGTAGACCCGGAAACCGGGGTAGTTGAAATTGTTAAATATTCTGCGGTGGATGACTTCGGCAAGCTGATCAATCCAATGATCGTTGCCGGCCAGGTCCATGGTGGTATTACCCACGGCGTCGGTCAGGCCCTGCTGGAGGGCTGTCGCTACGACAGCGAAGGTCAGCTGGTCACGGCCAGCTTTATGGACTACGCCATGCCCCGCGCCGACAATGTACCGAGTTTTGACCTTGACTACGCACCCACCAATCCGCCCCATAACCCGTTGGGAGTGAAAGGCTGTGGCGAAGCCGGGGCGATAGGTGCACCACCGGCAGTGATCAATGCCATCACCAATGCACTGGGCATTAAGCATATCGATATGCCGGCAACACCGGAAAATGTCTGGCGTGCGGCGCAGGGCCCTGCCTGACAGCTGCACACCTTACAACCCAGAAGTACAGACCACCAGAAGTACAAAAGAGGAATTAAGCATGTACGATTTTTCATATCACAAAGCCGACAGCGTCGCAGATGCGGTAGACGCCATGCACAAAGCTGACGACGGCAAGTTCGTGGCCGGTGGCCAGACCATGTTGCCGACCATGAAGCACCGTCTGGCCAGTCCGACTGACATCATCGATCTGGCTGGCATTGCCGAGTTGACTGGCATCCGCGTCGACGGCGACAACTTGATCATCGCTGCCATGACTACTCACGCAGCGGTGGCGGCATCCAGTGATGTACAGGCAATGATTCCCGCTCTCGCAGAACTGGCAGGCAATATCGGCGACCCGGCGGTACGCAATCTCGGCACCATCGGCGGCTCTGTCGCTAACAACGATCCGGCGGCGGATTATCCCGCGGCAGTCATTGCCCTGGCAGCCACTGTAAAGACCAATATACGAGAGATTCCTGCCGATGATTTCTTCACCGGCATGTTCGAGACGGCATTGGCTGAAGACGAGTTGATCACTGCCATCAGTTTTCCAAAGGCCGCTGCAGCAGCCTATATGAAGTTTGAAAATCCGGCGTCCCGCTATGCCATCGTCGGTGTCTTCGTGGCAACCAACGGCGACGGCGTGCGCGTCGGTGTTACCGGCGCGACTCCCTGCGCCCATCGGGGCATGCGCCTGGAACAAGCCTTGAACAAGGCGTTTACCAGCAGCGCCTGTGATGATGTCGAGATCCCGGTGGAAAAAATGAATGCTGACATGCATGCCAGCGCCGAGTATCGAGCCCACCTGGTTAAAGTGATGACGAAACGCGCAGTTGCCGCTTGCTCATAGGGTTGTCAGCTAAAATCAGCGCCAAATTATGACCACTTCCCTACCTGCAACCATAGAAGACACGCTTGCCCTGTTAAATCAGGGCGACTATATCGCCGATCGCAGTCTGGCTACTACGTTGTTCCTGGCCTTGAAAATGGGCCGACCCCTGTTTTTAGAAGGTGAGGCCGGCGTCGGTAAAACAGAAATCGCCAAGGTGCTGTCACAGTCTCTGAACCGGCGTCTGGTGCGCTTGCAGTGCTACGAGGGCCTGGATGTTTCTTCCGCGGTTTATGAATGGAATTATTCTCGGCAGATGATTGAGATTCGACTAGCTGAGGCCGCCGGCAACATCGATAAAGAAAATCTGTCTGCCGACGTATTTTCGAAAGAGTTTCTCATTGAAAGGCCATTGTTGCAGGCACTACGAAGTGACGAGCAAGGACCACCGGTGTTACTAATTGACGAACTGGACCGCACCGACGAGCCCTTCGAGGCTTACCTGCTGGAGATTCTCTCCGATTTTCAAATAAGCATTCCAGAAATAGGCACGATCAAGGCCGACAAGCCTCCTATCGTCATCATTACTTCAAATCGCACCCGCGAGATTCATGACGCGCTGAAACGACGCTGTCTCTACCATTGGGTGGACTACCCCACTGCAGAACGGGAACTGGAAATCGTTAGCACCAAGCTTCCCCATATTGGCAAGCAATTGAGCGCGGAGGTCGTTGCCTTCGTGCAGGGACTGCGCAAGCAAGACCTGTTCAAACTACCTGGTGTCGCCGAGACCCTCGATTGGGCTGACGCCCTCACCCAGTTGGATAAAATCGCTTTAGACGGCGATGCTATAGACAACACCCTCGGCGCGCTGCTGAAATACCAGGACGACATCGCCAAGATTCGAGGCAGCGAGGCGGCGAAACTGCTGCAACAACTCAAGTCAGAGGTGACCCTGCTCGAAGCCAGCAGCGCTTAATCCCGTGTCCTTGTCTCACAGCATCGATGCCCCTGGCAGAATCGCAGAAAACATCATGTACTTTTCTCGCCTGCTGCGAGCCGCAGGTTTGGCGGTCGGTCCCGGCAAGGTGCTGGATGCTATAACAGCGGTAAAAATAATTGGGATTGGCACTCGCGAAGATTTTTACTGGTGCCTGTTCTCGCAATTTGTTAATCGCTACGAGCAACGCGAGTTGTTTGATCAGGCCTTTCATATATTCTGGCGCAATCCGCGTATCATGGAAAAGATGATGAGCGCCATGTTGCCCACTATACGGGTCGAAAAAGATTCAGATTTGGAGGAGCTGAGTCGACGCCTGGCAGATGCCATGGGCGCGCCCGCAGTCGAAAATATCCACGAGACCGATTCGGAACAGATTGAATTCGACGCCAGCTTTACGTTTTCTTCTGAGGAAGTTTTGCAAGAGATCGACTTTGAAGCCATGAGCGCTGCCGAAATAGCGGCAGCCAAGCGCGCCATCGCAAAACTACGCCTGCCGATCATGGATGTCCCTACCCGAAGATTCCAGCGCGATGAACGCGGTTCCCGTGTGGATATGCGAGCAACGCTGCGGGCTGCGCTGCGCTCGACCGCTGCGATTCCGCTAAAATTCAAGAAACCGCGGCGACGCCACCCGCCTTTGGTTATGCTTTGCGATATATCCGGCTCCATGAGTCGTTATTCACGTATGTTCCTGCATTTTATGCACGCCATAACCAACGATCGCGACCGCGTCCATGCCTTCGTGTTTGCGACCCGGCTTAGCAACATAAGCCGTCACCTGTGTCACCGAGACGTGGACGTGGCCCTGGATAATGTTGCCGGCGCCGTCGATGACTGGTCCGGCGGTACCCGCATCGGGGCCTGCTTGAAGGAATTTAATAACAACTGGTCTCGGCGGGTACTGGGGCAAGGCGCGATTACGCTGATCCTCTCCGATGGCCTCGACCGGGAATCTGCCGAGGGGCTTAGCTGGCAAATGGAAAGACTGGCAAAATCCAGCCGCCGACTGATCTGGATTAATCCCTTACTACGCTACGAGGGATTTGAGCCTAAAGCCACCGGAATTCGAGCCATGTTGCCGCACGTCAGCGATTTTAGAAGCTGTCACAATCTAAACAGCCTAGCAGAATTAAGCGATGTCTTGAGCCAAAAGACCTGACCTCACAACCGGAGATTTTTTATGATCTATGCAGTAGAAGGCGATATTTTACTTTCCCGCGCACAGGTCATCGCCCAGGAAGTAGCGGTTGGAGATCTGATGGTCCGAGGTTTTTCCAGAAAGCTCAAGGAACGTTACCCGATGATGGCAACTGAATTTGCCGAGTGGTGTCAGCAACACGATCCAGAGCCTGGAGCTGTCTGGCTTTGGGGTAGCCTCGACAAGGCCTTAATCGTGAGCCTCATCACCAGGCAAGGCGATGCTGACAATCCGGGCAGGCCAGGCAAACCGACCAAGCTGGGAATTTACAGGAGCCTGCATGCCTTGAATGAAATGGCGCTTACAGAAAGGTTCACTTCAATCGCCATGCCTAAAATAGGCACGGGAATTGGCGGCCTGGATTGGGATGAAGTGCGCGGCATGATGCACTCGCAATTGGGTGAATTGCTAATTCCAGTTTTTATCTATGTCACCAAACTGGACGGTCAAGTCGCGTTCGAGCCTGGCTTGTAAATCTGACGCGAAGGAGAACGCGCAGGCGTTTGCTTCATCCAGCTAACGCTGCTCAAGAATATCACTT
The DNA here is from genome assembly GCA_963694865.1 of Gammaproteobacteria bacterium. Lineage (GTDB taxonomy): Bacteria > Pseudomonadota > Gammaproteobacteria > Pseudomonadales > Pseudohongiellaceae > UBA9145. The sequence continues at coordinate 35,728 of CAVOFA010000003.1, forward strand.
CCAGCATGTTCAATTCCGCTTTCTTCGGATGTATCTCAGAACGCGTGTGAAAAATAGGGGACAGACCACTTTTGGGGAATATTTGGAAAATTGGGCAAGAAAACCGGAACAGCACTAACTTAAGCAGGATCTGGGATGTTAGGTAAATGTGTTATGCCCCATTTTTCACTGGCGAAGTGCCTCAAACTCGAATCGCAGTGTCACTTCGTCACCAACCAGATTATCTGCCACACCGTAGTCCATACCCCAGATGCTGCGGCTGATCGTGGTATGAGCTGAGAGGCCCAGGGTCTCGAGTCGGTGTCCGAATGGATACTTTGCTTGCTTGTTTATAGTCACTTGCAGCACGACTGGATGGGTTTCTCCCAGCATAGTGAGATCGCCGGTGAGTGTGCCGCGCACATAATCATTACCGGGAACAAAGCTGGTGACCTCGAAGACGATGACGGGGTTTCTCCTGGCATTCAGGAAATCTCTGCCGCACAGGTGTTTATCTCTGGCATCATGATTACTGAAGAAACTGCCCGCCTGCACCTCGACACGACCGCTACTCAGTTCTCGCGTATCGGGGTCATAACGAAAACTTCCCGATGCCTCCAGAAACAAGCCGAGCTACTTCTGAAATCCTACGTGTTCGGTTTCGAAGCCGATCGAGAAGTGCTCGGGATCGATTTCCCAGTCCGCCGGCTCCGCCTTGGCTAGCCCGACAGCCAGCAGCAATGGAGCCAACAGGACCAAGCTTAACTGGGCTAAGCTGGGCTAAGCTGGAATAGACTTTCTGCATGGAGCCTCCTCATAAATCGCGATCAATGGTTTCTGCTGCAGCCGTCCGCTTATCAAATGAGCATAGCGCAGTGCTGTTACTGGGTAAAGTACGTTAGAACGCGCCTTGTGCTTGGGGGTCAATCAATCCGCGTTAGGCAGTGCTAGCAGGTCCATATGCCCCACTGTACAGATGCCGGTTGACGAGTGCGCTTTTCGGAATTGAATCCAGTCCTGAAGCGATGCCGCGTCCAGGTCCGAATCTTGCGCCACTGCGTCTCCTATCCCGCTAACTAACGCAGTCACCAGCTTGCCGTCGGCCCTGCCCAGTACCCAGGGGCTGCTGGCTGAATACACCTTGAAGCCCGAGCTGTTGAACACCTGTTCCATATGGGTGCCAGCATCCGGCCCCAGCGCCGCTCCGAAACCCTTGTCCCGTTGCTGGTCACGGTTGAAAGCATTGAGCACATCTTCGTCCAGCGGGTGTGCTGGCATCCAGCGAGTCGTGCCATCGTAATTCAGTGCCGAGTAGAGGCCCACCGGTTGTTGCTGACTGCGGCTGCACAGCTCCGCGGCGAGCTTTTCGATAAAATCGGCAGATACTAGATCAAATAGCGCCGAGGCGGTAATCAGGTCGGCACCTTCTAGCGGCAATGCGGTGATGTCGCTGAGGTCAAGCTCATGAGTCTGCAGCAGATGCGAATCACCATGGCGAAGCCTGGCTTCTGCAAGCAGCCGGGCATCTTGATCTACCAGCCGCCAGGACAGCGACTCTTGATCAGAATCGGCGGCGGCGGAGAAGGCACGCAGAGTGGATCCGGTACCGGCACCAAGATCCACGACGGTGATTTCAGATTCCCACGCAACATTGCTTCCCAGCCAATGCCTTACCTGTTCCAACAATTTATCTGCGCGGGCGCGCTGGTCCGCGCCCTCGCGCAAGTCCAGCCAGTCGATGCTGAAACCAGTCATGAGTTATTCACCTCTTCGAGCTTTCGTGCCACAAGGCTTGCCGTGTCAGTCCACGATGGCAGCGTCGCGGCCACTTCCCTGGCACCGATTTGCAGGCGCCGACGCAATGAGGCACTGGTCAGTATCTGCTGCAGTGCTTCTGTTAGACCCTGCGCATCATCCGGAGCCACCAGCAGGCCGGCCGCTGCGGGCACTACGTCCGGCACGGCACCGGATCGCGCCGCGACTATCGGTAAACCAGCCGCCAGAGCTTCGGCGAACACCATGCCATAGCCCTCGAATCGTGAGGCTAAGACAAACACATCGGCCTGCTGATATTCAAGCTGCGCATCCTCTACCGTGCCAGCGAATTCGATACGCTGTGACAAGCCCAGGCTGTTCACCCGCTCTTGCAACTCCCTAGCCCAGGCGGGGTCGAAGTCCTTGCCACCCACGAAGCGCGCTTGCCAGGGCAGAGATTTAAGTGGGGCAAGCGCGTCTATAAGAACGTCGTGCGCCTTGCGCCGGGTCAGTGATGCCACGGTTAGCAGGCGGATAGGGTCGCCCTCGCAACCCGCGAAGGGGACCCTGTCGGTACCGGGAAGCGCTACGCTGACCCGATCACTAGGTACGGCAAACTGATCAATCAGGATCTGGCGGGTATGCTCGCTGGTAACGACCGTGGCCCGGGCACATTCTAACGCGCGTCGCTCCGACATCAGCAGGGTCTGCCTGCTCCGCTCGTCGAGCCCGGTCTCCAGCGCCAGTGGGTGGTGGCATAGCGCAACCAGTCGCAGTCGATGCGCTTCTTTGACTGCCAACTCATCCAGAACACCGAAGGCGAGTCCGTCGATCACGACAACGGCCTGATCCGGTATCGCCGCCAGTGCCTGCTGGACGCTATTTAGGGAATGTTGATCCGGCATGCGAGAAAAGTTCGGCAGCGCCAGGGTTTCCACCTTGACACCCATTCTCCGTAGTTCGCCGATCAAGCGACGATCATAATGATAGCCTCCGGTCGGGGTTTCGAGATCACCTGGGTATGCGAAATAGATCATTTAAGGGGGACGGAGGGATTTGTTTTTGATCAATGTATCATGAGGATGCCCGCAGTGCGCATATCCTATCCTGCGACCGGTTAGCCTCTCAAGGTGTTCGATAAATTTCTCGGCACCAAGTGGCATTGAATAGTGCGTTGCCTTGCGAATAGCATGGTAGTCGTCAGGGGGCAGGGCTTCATTAAAATGCTCTCGATAGTTCGAACAAATCTGTTCTCGATTCTGACCCAAGGCCAGATAGGACGCGTGCACTGCGATGAGCGGATCCGGCTCTCCCCAAGCATTGCAATGATGGCTTGTCCATACATACATATTCTTCGGGTCGAGCTACCATGTGAGCTACCACTGGATTGAGTTCAATATAGCGATAACACTTCAGTAAATAGCTTTCAGTGTCAATTGCACTGGCCTTATGTCGCCCTTCCCAGAGTGTTCCAGTGCGCTCATACTTTTTGTTGATGTATTGCGAGTAGCGGCTGCTCACCACTTTCATGAGGTTTGAAATACTATCTTCATGCTCAGGGATAATCAATAAATGGACATGATTTGTCATTAGGCAATACGCATGGAGAATGCTTCCATAACGAGGCAGTACTTCGCCCATAGTTCTTATATACAGGCGATAGTGTTCTTCCTCGAAGAAACAAACGCCCCGGTTCTTGCCTCTTTGCACAATAGGGTAAGCAAACCCGGGTATATACATCCTGGCTCGACGCGGCACTGTACTTCCTTGTGCTGTTTTAGTTGGAGAGTAGAACTCTAGAATTTTTTGCTTGTAAATGCGTAGAACTGATCAAAAATAAATCCCTCCGTCCCCCTTGGTTTGGTATTGTTGCCTGATGTCAGACACTTTGCACGCAGACGATCAACGACCGCCAATCGATGAATTACTCAAGCGCGAGTTCTACCGTATTGGCTGCTGGGGTTTGCTTGGGTTGGCAGGCGGGGGGATTCTGCTGGGCCTGCAATGGTTAGTGCAGGCTGGGCTGATCTGGGCATTTATCTGTTATCAGACAAAGCGGCGCCTGCCTCTTAACCGCCCGAACCCGGATGCGCCGCTCTATAAAGAGCTGGGCTGGGCCAATCGGCTCACCTTGCTGCGGGCGTGGTTGATCGCCGCCGTGGCGGGTTTCCTGTTTCAACCCTGGCCCGAAGGACTTGCGCTGGCCTGGTTGCCGGGGATGCTATATTTCTTCGCCGCTGTGCTGGACCGAGTCGACGGCTATGTGGCACGCCGCAGTCGGCACAGTAGTCTGCTTGGCAATGATCTGGATACCGTATCTGATGCAATTGGTTTGGCGATCGCCTCCCTGCTGGCATTCGGTTATGGCCAGGTGCATTGGAGTTATCTGTTGTTCGGTATTGCCTACTATCTGTTTCACGCCGGGATACTCTGGCGCAACTCCCGTGGCTTGCCTGTTTACCCCCTGCCACCGGCTTTACATAGACGAACCTGGGCCGGTTTTCAGATGGGCTTCCTGGTGGTGGCGCTGTGGCCCCTGATGCGTCCATCAATAACAACGCTTGCTGGATTTGCCTTCATGCTGCCGGCAGTACTCGGGTTTTTAATCGATTGGCTGATCGTCAGTGGACGAATAGACCGACAGGCCGATACTGTGAACCAGCGCTTCCAGCGGCTTACGGACTTTAGCCAGAGCGTGCTGCAACCCGCCTTGCGCCTTGTGGTCGTGGCGACGCTGGCAGTATCTATGCTGCAATCCGGACTACCGCCTCTGCCTAGCAACAGTCCCGCCTGGATGAACAATGTCATGATCGGAGGTTTTGTTGTTGCGGCGCTCATGGTTTTGTTGGGAGTCGCCGGCCGCTATTTCAGCCTTATCCTGGTCGGTCTGCTAGGCTGGTATTACATCAGCAATCCACTGCTGCCGGTGGACTATGTTTTATTCTGCAGTGTAGTCTGGGTGCTGCTCTTGGGTACCGGGCGCTTTAGCCTGTGGCAAGAGGATGATCACTGGCTCAATCGGTATGACGGCGCTTGAAATCAGCAACTAACTCTTTCCCCTACTCTCGTTACATGGCCTGGCTTGCCGCGCTGGGGTTGGCGGCCTGGATTCTATCGAGACTGCCATTCACTTCGCTATTGCAGACCGTTACAGATCTCCAGCCCTTACAATGGCTGTCCTGGATTACCCTCAATCTGATTGTCATTTCGCTACTTGCCGGACGCTGGCTGGTGCTGACGCTAGCTATGGCATTGCCTTGTAGATTTCTGCAGTTACTGCGGGTGCGTCAAGCAGGCCAGGTAATTAGTTTTGTGACACCTGGCCCCCAGTTCGGTGGCGAACCGCTACAGGTATACTGGTTATGGCAGAGGTATGCTGTGCCAGGTCACGCCGCCTTCCTGGCTGTCGGTTTGGATCGCGTCTATGAGCTGTGGATTAATTTTGCCGTCCTGTTATTGGCAGTGCTTACGCTGCTGACTTCGCGCTCTGTGACTTTCGTGGACTGGCACATCATTGCGTTCGTTCTATTGGGATTGATTCTTCTGATGGGCCTGTTTGGCTGGTATTTATTGCGCAAGCCACTGCACATCCGCTATTGGATAAAACGATTAACCAGCCGCTGGAAAAACCATAAACGACTGCGCCGCCTGGATACTCACTGGTCGCAACTGAATGACTTGCTGCGAAAGGTAGCTACCACCCAACGCCCGGCCCTGGGTCTCGCGCTGGGTCTGTCGCTACTGGCCTGGGTTGGAATGATTGCGGAATTCTGGCTGTTGCTCAGCTTTGTCGATGTGCCACTGGACCTGGCAACCTTTGTTTTTCTATTCACAGTGGTGCGCCTGGCGTTTCTGCTACCCCTGCCCGGTGGCGTTGGCAGTGTTGAGGCGGGCCTTTTTTGGGCATTTCAGGCGCTGGCTTTGCCCCTGCCCGCAGCCGCCGGTCTGATCCTGCTAATGCGTCTGCGTGACGTGGTGATCCTGCTAGCCGGTGCGGCGGCATTGCCGGGTCTGCGCTCGCCCTTGCCGTCAGCCGCAGCAACGGAGTCATAATCCAGCTGCTCTTATCAGCCTGCTTAGTAGTCCATGACGTAGGCTGCCCAGCAGCTGTCGTTCTCCCAGATCCTGACGCTAAAACGACCTGAACCCGGTGGCTTGATGCCGTCAAGCAATTTGCCACAGACGATACGGCTGAAATGTTCGATGCTGGGGTTTAGTCCTTCGAATTCGGGCAGGTCGTTGAGCATGCTCTCTCCAAAATAGTCGACAACACCCTGTAGTTCTTCCTCGATTTTTACGATATCAACGAGGTAGCCGTGCTGATCCAGCTCAGCGGCCTCAAGCCGGACTTCGATGACGTAAGGATGAGAATGGGGGTCGTTCTCGGCGCCCCAGTCACCGCCGATGAGATAGTGCCTGGCAATCAAATCACGTCTTACTGAAACTGTGTACATTCTACAAACCTCTAACCAAAGTACTGATTAGCTGACGCTAGTCCTGATAATCAAAAATTATCTGCGTTGTGTCTTGTGCTGCGTCGTCTAGCAGCTGGTAGGCTTCCGCCGCTTTTGTGAACGGCATGCAATGACTAATTAACCGTGCCGGCTGGCACTTCTTTATCATATCCCATGCCACAGAGAAGCGCCTCGCTTTGTCCCAGCGACCGCTTAGCTCCGGAGCAATGCTGCTGACCTGACTACTAATGATTGTCATACGGTTACGATGAAATCTCTCGCCGAGATTAATCGGAGCGCTCTTTGTTCCATACCAACTGCCTACGACGATGCGACCGGTGTACGCACAGAGGTCTATCGCCAGATTCAGCGCGGCCGGAGAGCCGGACAGTTCAAAAACCACATCGGCACCACCGTCGGCCTCATTAAGCCTCAGCTTCTCTTGCAGGGAGTTAATGTCGCCGACGGAATCGGGACTGAACGTCGCCTGGACACCGGCCTGGCAGGCCAATGCCCGGCGGCAATCGATGGATTCCACCGCATAGAGGCCAGCGAGTGGAAATTCAGCCAAAGCACTAGACACCAACAGGCCAACAATACCCTGGCCCAGCACTAGCACACGTTCACCGAGGATCGGACTGCCATCCTGCACCAGGTTCACCGCCGTTTCCATATTGGCTAGAAACACGGCCTCCTTCGGACCCACTCCCTCAGGCAAGGGAATAACGGAATCCATATTACAGACGTGATGACTTGCGTGAGGCTGAAAAGAGAAAACTGTTTCCCCGACACAGGCAGCATCCACGTCCTTGCCGGCCTCTTCTATGCGACCGACACAGGCATAGCCATACTGCAAAGGGTAGTTAACTTTCTGCTTTCCGAAAGCCGCAAGACCTGCATCTAGAACCATGTCAGCCGGGAGCTGACCGCGGTAACCCAACATCTCGGTACCGGCACTGATACCCGAATACAGGTTTTTAATCAGCACTTGATCGGGCTGCACCGGTGGCAGCTGTTGTTCGCGGATTTCGACCTGGTGTGGCTTTACGAAGTAAAGTTGACGTGCGTTCACCGGTCGGCTCCATCGTATTGTAAATCTCCCCACACGATAAGATCCCTGCCTGCAGACGCGGAGTGTAGCGGGTGAATACTCACCTGATCGTCACAGCCCTCTGCTTGCAAATCGCCGACGGCTTTGTAGCCGCCCACAAGCCGGGGCGCGACGGTTAAGACCAGAGCATCGGCCAGACGCGCCTTTAGAAAAGCAGTAATGACTGTGGCTCCGCCTTCTACCATCAGGCTTTTAATACCACGCTCACGCAGTAGATTCATGGCTGCCACGAGAGGCACCTGCTCCTCGTTTCCGTCGGCCCCGTGTACAGTCAGAATATCAACCTTCTCTCCCAGAGATTCAGCGTCGGGCCGCACTGTTAATATCCAACATTGCTTATCGGGGTGATGGCAAACTTTTGCGGACTGCGGCGTGCGTAATTGACTGTCCAATACAATAGGCTGGGGGTTTAATCCGGCCCACCCTCTAACAGTCAGTTGTGGATCATCACTGAGCACGGTACCAATGCCAACTAGGATGCCATCATGGAGACTGCGCAGTTGGTGAGTCAAGCGCATGGATTCCTCACCACTGAAGTTCATGGCCTCACCACAGCGCGTCGTAATGCTGCCGTCCCAACTTTGCGCGTAGGAAAGCGTTATGAAGGGACTGTTGTCAGCTTGCGAAGACGAGACACGGGAATGCAGCCACTTTTCAATCTGTTGATTGAGATCCAGGGGAGTCACTATCAACTATCAGTGGATGTATTTGCCATGCGCAGAAGATGATTCATGCGCTGGGCCTTGGTCAGCAGATAACGCGAATTTTCTGGATTGACGAAATTATCAAGTTCAATTCGTTCGTTTACCTTGATCCCCGCCTCTTCCAGCGAACTGATTTTCAGCGGGTTATTGGTGATAAGGCGGACTGACTTAATGCCGAGATCCTCTAGAATACGAACTGCCATCGTGTAGTCGCGCTCATCTGCCTGATGCCCCAGTAACAGGTTGGCATCGACGGTGTCATGACCAGCATCCTGCAGGTTGTAGGCATGAATTTTCTGCAGCAGGCCAATACCCCTGCCTTCCTGGCGAAGATAAACCAGGACGCCCCGGCCTTCCTCGGCGATAAGCTGCAGCGACCGGTCTAGCTGTTCGCCGCAATCACATCTGAGCGAACCAAAGATATCACCGGTTAGGCATTCCGAGTGCAGTCGAACAAGAATATCCTCTCCCCCACTGAGATCTCCCATATGGAATGCGAGATGTGCCTTGTCGTCTAGTGTATTACTGTAGTAGACGAGTTCGAACTCACCGTATTCGGTGGGAATACGGGCGCTGACAGCACGGGTTACGGTGAAATTAGACATGGGGCGCTTATCTTACGTTTTTCAGCTGTAACGGTAAAGCTTGGCGAGGATATAAAAATAGAGACCAAAATGTTTATTTTTTAGCTGACATCAACACACATAAGATCCGAAGCAACAGTAAATGGGCCACCATAGTTTGCAGCAATTATCGAAAAAATCTCATCGAGCAGGTTCTGATTTAGTGTGGCAATGTGACTTACAATAATGTGGCCCGCATTAGATGCCGCTGCCATCTGTCCCCAGACACTTGGCTTTGCGTGCAGACTTGCAATACGTCCGGTAGAATTTCCGTTGCCGGCCATGTGAACAAGCAGATAGTCGACGTTCTTAACGAATTCGGCGAACGCCTCGTTTGAACCATTCTGGAAGTAGTGATTGGGGATCTGATGATCAGAGGCTTTGCCAGAAAGCTCAAGGAACGTTACCCGGCTGACGCTGCTCAAGGTATATCGCTTCCAGCATGTCCAATTCGGCTTTCTTCGGATGTATCTCAGAACGCGTCCGGGAATCCAACAGCTGCACAATATCGGTCGCAGGGTCATAAGCCGACCAACCGGGCAGGCCATCACCGTTAGGGTTACCGTTACGGGCAAAACTCACCCAGTAATCCGCCATCAGTTCCGATAACGCATGGTCGTCATCATCCCAGCCAATACCTACGACATCGAGATTATCGAATACATAGGCTAGCTCGCTGGAGTGATAGGCGCCAAAGCGGCGCTGGCCACCATCGCCGTACAGGTCTGGCTGTGCCGGCACATAGAGGCGAAACACCGGCGGTTCGCGGTTAAACAGGTAAACATAGGCGTCATTACCACGCTCCCTTACCAACCGACCCCAGATGCGCGCCGACAATAGAAAACCATTGTCTGTGGCGATCTGTTTTCTGGCATCCAGGGGTGAACTGGCGGCTAGCTCTGCGTAGGTTTCGCCTACCCGGCCCGCCGCTTCGCCAAATACAGCCTGCAGGTAGTTATCCAGTTGCTGGGCGTTGATTTGGGGGCTGGTGTGTTGCAGGCCATGATTCTCATGCGCTAGCCCGCCTACCATTACCGGGATTTTGTTCTGACTACCTGACTCCAACATTTGATAAGGCGCAGCGGGTATCACCCAGCCATCCACCTGGGGGCCGCCACCTACGCCTGCTGCCACCAACTGCTCAGCTGACACTGCTCGTAAGCGTTCAAGTGCCGCTCCATCCTGGCCGGCTACACCTAAATCCCGGGCATACTCCAAGCCGGCTTTATGCCCCGAGTTATCACCTTCAGCCAGGGCTCTCTCCATCTTGATACAGCCCGGCGATTCACCCACTACGCCATGCCCTCCGCCAGCGGCGAGGACATAATCAGGCAGACATCGGTGCCACCGGCAGATTGTCCAAATATTGTCACCCGGTCGGGATCGCCGCCAAAATTTGCAATATTATTTTGCACCCACTTTAACACTTCCAACTGATCAAGAATTCCATAATTGCCGGACGAGTCGTGCTCGGACTCGGCAGTGAGGGCGGGATGCGCCAGAAAGCCTAGCGCTCCCAAGCGATAGTTGGCGGCTATTACCACGGCCCCTCGGGCAGCCAGATTTGAACCATCGAAGATCAGCGCACCGCCGTGTCCAGCGGTATTACCACCGCCGTGGAACCACACCATCACCGGTAGCGATTCCGAGCTGTCTTCGGCGCCGGAAAATAAATTTAAATACAGACAATCCTCTGATCGCTCCAGATTGCCTCGTGCGTAAAGTGAATCATCGGAATTACGAGCCTGCCAGCACGCCGGGCCGACGCGGTCTGCTGCTCTAACACCGGCGAAGGGGATAGCTGCCACCGGTGGCTTCCAGCGCAGGTCTCGCACCGGTGGAGTCGCATAGGCTATGCCCTTGAAAACGCTAACCCCGTCGGCATACTCAGAGGCGTGCCCACGAAAGACTCCGCTGTCGGTGCTGACTTCTGTTAACACATCTGCATTTGCAAACGGCAAGCAGACTGAGATGAGAAATATCGCCAGTAATTTACTTAACCGTAGCAGCGAAATGTGCATTACGTTTCCTTTAATAACTTGGTGAAAAACGCTGTCTTTTGACTACGGTATTAGTTAGATGGTTCGATTCTCAGCAACAGCCCTTCTTCTTCGTCAGTTAACACATAGAGATAACCATCTGGCCCCTGCTTCACATCACGAATCCGATGTTTGAGTTCTCTTAGCAGACCTTCTCGGCGAATTTCCTGACCTCGGCTATTAAATACTATGCGTTCCAGGTGTCCGGTGCCGGGGATTCTTCCCTCCATCATCGAGCCAACGAAGAGATTGCCCTGCCATTCGGGGAATTGTTCACCGTCGTAAAAGGTTAGCGCGCCGGGTGCAATCGAAGGCCACCAGATAACTTCGGGGTTCTCGTAGTCGCTGTCTCGCTGTATCTGCGTAACCCAATCGCCCCGATACTGCCGGCTGTAAGACACCAGCGGCCAACCGTAGTTCTTGCCTGGGTGGATAATATTCGCTTCATCCCCACCTTGCGGTCCATTCTCGCTAGCCCACAGCTCACCTGTCTCGGGATGGAGGGTCAGTCCTAACTGATTGCGATGCCCTACCGAGTAAACTTCCGGTAGAAACTCGCCACTTTCTACGAAGGGATTGTCGGAGGGCGCGGAGCCATCATCATTCAGACGCAGAAGTTTGCCGTAATGAACGCTGGGATCCTGAGCAAGCTCACCGGTACCGGCATAGACATAGGCACCACCGACACTCATCATGAGCTTGTTGTCCGGTGTAAACAGCAATGCCGAACCGGCGATGGCACTGTCCACACCCTCGGCGACGAAAATTTCCTCCACATCGCTGAGGCGATCTTCAATGAGTCGGGCACGCACCAGAGCCACCGCCTGTGAAGGCTCATCCTCGTATACGATGGCCTTGGTGTGGGTGAAATAGATAATTTGATCATCTTCGGGATGTACGGCAACAGCCATCAGACCGGCTCGAAACACTTCTGAGTACACGTCCGGTGTGCCCGGAATGTCTCGCTCCAGTAATTTACCATCTCTGACCACTCTTAACTTGCCCGTATAACGCTCGGTGATGAGGATGTCACCGTTATCACGAAACGCCATAGCGAAGGGGTTGGCCAGACCGGTAGCAAGGGGCACAACTTTGATTTGATCTACTTCGAAGGTGCTAAACAGCATCTCCTGGGTGAAATCGATTTCAGACTGTTCAGCGAAGCCAAACTGGGCGTACAGCAAAACCATGGCTGCAGCCAGGACTTGAGAAATATATCGCGCTTGCCGGATCGGTATAGGCAAATTCTCCGGATTCTTGTTCGTTAGTGTTATTAGAGGAGTTCCAGAGAATAAACCGGTTGCCACCAGCCGTCTAGTCGCAGTTGTGAATCTATTACTACGCCCGCAATTGTCAGCGGCGCAAAATTCTGCGATAACTAGCACTTTTAGCGGAAGGAAGTGGCGATGAAAGCGGTTAGAGTCAAAGAATACGGTGGACCCGAGGCGATGTCCTACGAAGAGGTGGACATGCCGGAAATCGGTGCGAGTGGCATCCTGGTAAAAGTTGAGGCTGCAGGCATTAATTTCATTGATACCTATCAGCGCTCAGGCCTTTATCAAATTCCACTGCCCGCCACCTTGGGTCTGGAAGCAGGAGGCACGGTCGAAGAAGTCGGCACCGACATCACCCATTTCAGCAAGGGCGATCGTGTTGCCTACACCAGTGTTATCGGTGCCTATGCCGACTATGCTGCCGTACCCGAGGACAAACTGGTAAATATTCCCGACGGAGTTTCCTTCAATGAAGGGGCAGCTGCCATGCTGCAGGGCTGTACCGCTCATTACCTCTCCCAGTCCACCTACCCAATTAAAAATGGTGACAGTTGTCTGATTCATGCAGCGGCCGGCGGTGTCGGTCTGCTATTGATTCAGATGGCGAAGATGGCAGGTGCCTTTGTCATCGGTACTTGTTCCACCGAAGAAAAAGCCGCACTGGCGAGAGCGGCCGGTGCAGATGAAGTTATACTCTATTCTGAGCAGGATTTTGAAGCCGAGGTGAAGCGCATGACCGATGATGCAGGAGTCAACGTGGTTTATGATTCCGTCGGTAAGAGCACTTTCGACAAGAGTATCGACTGCCTGAAACCTCGGGGCTACATGGTACTTTACGGCAATGCCAGCGGTCCGGTTACTGAATTCAACCCTGCGACCCTGGGGCCTAAGGGCTCACTGTTCCTCACTCGGCCAACCCTGTTTGCCTACACCGCAGACCGGGAAAGCCTCGAATGGCGCAGTGGTGATGTTTTTAACTGGATAAGAGACGGCAAGCTCAAACTGCGAGTGGAGCACTTTTTCCCATTAGCGGAAGCGCAGGAAGCGCATAGAGCACTGGAAGGACGCAAGACCACAGGAAAAGTAATTTTAACCCCTTAGTGGCACTTACTATTCAATACTTAATAACGATACATTAGACTATGATGAAATTTTCTGTGTTTTGCTTTTAAGAGGCCCTTGCCAGTGAGTGTGGAAATTACCTATTGCATGGTATGAAACTATAGACTCGAAGCCGACCGTGTGTCAGCCGAGATAAAGAGTACTAGTGGCATTGATGCGGATCTTGTTGCTGGTAGTGGTGGTATTTCCGATGTGATTCAGGACCACAAATTACTGTTCTCAAAGCGTAAAACAGACAGATTTCCGGCTGCGGGAGAAATCGCCAGGCTGATGTTAGGAGCGTCGGAGTCTCTTTAAGGGGCCAGCCGGACCGTGGTCAATAACGAGAATCGGGTCGGACCCCGGCACGTGGCTGGTATGCACATCGTAAAATTCAGCACTAATAAGACTGCCATCTAACAGCCGTATCAACGGCAGCACGGACACGGGTTTTAAATATGACTCTAGGAACCATTGAACTCATCGCTGCTTATCTACCCTCTTTCAAATTGAATTTATCTGCGCTTGTTGAGCGTCTTATGCACCCACAATAAGCCCCACACAATAAGCCCTAAGCGACAATCTACAAAATGACTTATTTCGATAATTATGATCGGGTTTTCCGATAATTTTCAGACCCTGCTTTGGCATGTAGCGAAACCAGCAATGCAGGCAGAGCTATTGACCTGCACCAACTTCGGAGAGGCCATGGAACGACCGATCAAGCCTACGCAACAACTGTTTATAGATAGACAAATTAGGCGATTAGCTTTAGTCTGCCAACGAGTTAGAACAAAGAAACAGGAATACTCTTTATGCTCCCTTACAAGCGACTCGCTCCCCTGCTGCTAGGCTCCCTATCACTAGGTGTTTACGGCCTGGCCAGTGCCCAGGATGCAGTTCCTACTTTCTATGCCGATGCCCTGCCAGTTTTTCAGAAAAACTGTGTTGCCTGCCACCAGCCAGACGGACCGGGTTCCGGCGGAATTTTTGCGCCGATGTCGCTATTGGATTACGACCAGGCAAAGACCTGGGCGCCGATGATTAAAAATGCGCTGGTTACCGGTTACATGCCACCCTGGGGTGCTCACGAAAGGCATCGTGGTGAATTCAAGGGCGAACGCTACATAGATGACAAAGAGAAAGAGTTGCTGATCGCCTGGGTAGATGGCGGTGCCCAACAAGGCAGTCCGTCAGATGCTGTGCACGGCGATGCCCTGGTAAATTCAGGTGGCGGTACGGTATTGCCAGATTCAGGCTGGTGGATTGGCGACCCGGATATGATCGTTGGCTTTGATCGCCCGGTGTACGTCGAAGACAGCATTGTCGATTGGCAGCCAACTGTAGAGATGCAAATTAAACAAGGAGCTCTCACCGAACCCAAGTGGATCTCCAAGGCGGAGCTTGCCCCCGGTGGTCCCTGGGTGCATCACATTGTCTCCAGTCACATGGGTGTGGGCGTGCCCGGTCGCGGTCCCTTCACCTACCCCGAAGGCTGGGGTGTGCTGATGCCAGAAGATCCCTTCGTTACCGTCAACATGCATTATCACAAGGATTCAGGAGAAGGCACAGCGGTTATTGATAGCACCGAAGCCGGCTTTGTATTTTATGAAGACGGTGACGTAATTGACTACGTAGTAGAGACTAATCTGCTGCCCCACCGAGGCTGGACCATTCCCGCGGGTGACCCAAACTATGAGGTGAATAATACCTTTGACGCAGAACAGGACATCTTCCTGCTCTCCATGGGTCCACACATGCACTATCGCGGCAAAGCCATGCGCTACGAACTGGAATATCCAGATGGCGAGGAGGAAGTCTTATTGTGGGTTCCTGACTACGATTTTAACTGGCAGTTTCTGTACGAATACGAAACGCCAAAATTTGTCCCGGCCGGATCAACTATCCACATGAGTTGGTGGTTTGATAATTCCACCGGCAATCGCTGGAATCCGGATGCCTCGGCGGATGTAGTCTATGGTCCTGCCACCACTGATGAGATGGCTAACGCACGTATTTACTACGCACCGACTTCGCCACAAGGCATCATCGTTGGCGAAGAGATACCTGCAACGATTCTGGAGCGTGCCAGGGACTCGGACCAGCGCCGCAGAGGACGTGCACAGTTGTTAAATCAATCCCAGGACGATCTCAACTGGCTGACGGAAGACGAAAACGGTCGATAATCGAGTTTATTGCCGCCTGGCGGCACAGGAGCGGATAGTAATGAGTAAGTTGCAACAAACAAGGCAGGTTCCTTCACTTCTATCCGCACTGGCACTCGCGCTGGCCATGCCCCTGTCTGCTCAAGCCGCAGATGCCTGGGTAAATGGTCGCACTGCTGACGGTCAGCCCGATTTACAAGGTCTCTGGACCAACGACACTATCACCCCCATGGAACGTCCGGCGTCCATGGGCGACAAACAATTTCTTTCAGACGATGAAGTCGCTGCCATGGAGACCCGCATCGCCGAGCGTCGCGCCTTCGCCGACGACAATGTTGTGGTCGAGGCCGGCGGCAATATCGGTGGCTACAATCAAGTCTGGATGGATTCTGGCGATACCGTGCTCTCTACCGGGCAGACTTCCATGATCGTCGACCCACCCAGCGGTAGAGCTCCTATCCGACCGGAAGCTGAAGCCTCCCGTGACTACGGCTTCGCCCACGTAGAAGATCACTGGACCAACCACACCGTATGGGACCGCTGCATCACCCGTGGCGTGCCTGGATCCATGCTTCCGGCGGGTTACAACAACGCCTATAGAATAATTCAGACCCCTGACACGATTACCATCATTCACGAAATGATTCATGATGTACGGGTCATACCGCTAAACAAAAGCGCCCACCTTGATGCCAGGATAAAATTGTGGATGGGAGACTCTATCGCCCATTGGGAAGGTGAATCTCTGGTGGTTGAAACCACCAACTACAATGACCGCGGCATGATTGCCAACAGTGGCGCCGGCGGACGACTGAAAGGTGTTCCCGTATCAGAATCTCTACATGTGCTTGAGCGCTTCACCCGAATCGGTGAAGACACCATAATTTGGGAGGCGCGCATCACCGATCCTGTTAATTTCACTCAAGCCTTCACTATTTCGACGCCGTTGACTCGGGATAATGAATACGTCATGTATGAATACGCCTGTCACGAAGGCAACAGCGCCATCGCCAACATTCTCAACGCCGGACGCGTTGCCGAACAATAGCGAAACACTGCCTCAGAAACCGCCTTGATCTACGGCCGCTCTGCAGGCCAGAGATATTGGTCAGAGCTTCCCTGGCTTTTTGATACCCGCAGATTGTGCCAGGACTCTGGCTATTTAGCAGATCAGATTAAGTCACTGTAACCGGCTGCCAGCTCTTGTGGCGCGCCATCACATCCTCAACCGAGTGCTTGCACACACCGCCTTTTGTGATCAACTTGCTCTCACAGACATCACAGCGCACACATTCCTTGAAGTCGATTTCGGCTCCGCGAATGGCACCAGTGGGACATAGCGGTTCACAGACCTTACACACCTGGCACTGTTGTACCCGGGCAATACGCCAGGGTGAGACCAGCGAAGCCACACCCAATGCAGCCCCCAGAGGGCAGGCATAGCGACAATAGAAGCGACTAACCACCGACGAGGCCGCCAGGAAAGCCAGCAGGATACCCCACAGCAACACCGACTGACTCTGATAGAAGATGGTGCCGAAAGGTTCAAAATACTGAAACACACTCAGCTCGCTATAAGCCAACGCCATGGTGACCAGGAGCACCAAGATGGCGTACTTGATGTAAATTGCCTTGTCGTGAAGCGCTTGCGGCAATTCTTTTTGCAGCTTGCGTGGCACAAAACGAGTCAGAAAATCCTGCAAGGCACCGAAGGGACAAAGCGAAGAACAAAACACCCGGCCCCAGAATAAGGTTGTTACCAAGGTGAATACCACGATTAACAATAATGGTAAGTCAGTAAGGAAAAGCCTGGGTCCAAGTTTTATGCCATTAGTAATGTGTGAGACCGAAAGAAAAGTACCATTGATAAAACCGAGATAAACCAGGGTATAGCTCAATGTTAGCCAACGCAGCGACGCGCTCTTGCGCAGAAATGACGTCATTACCAGAGCAAAAAGTACCAGCAGGGCTACCACTTCAATCCAGGAGGCATTATTGATCAGACTGGCAAAAACACCTTCCTCCTCGTAGTCATCAAATTCGTCGAAGGCACCATCCGCCGCCAGCAAAAATTCCGCTGGCACGGGTGTACCCAGTGCCAGTGCTAACGGCACCGGCGGCACCTGGTAGTCAACCTGGGCCAAATCTTCGAATGAAGACATCTGCTCGCCGGTGTCGTAGAGAATTTTAAAAGCGCGAGTAATGTCGATGCGATCGTCAAGAACCATAGCGCCGGCAAAACGAACTTGATTGGCGATCTTGCCTTGATCGGCACTACCAACATAGACGAACCGTCGCCGCTCGATGGGAAATATTTCTTCACCCTGCATCACCGCCAGACGCTCCTGCCGGAATGGCATGGACGCATCACCGTCTACGCCTACCAATACCATGTTGCCTTCTCTTAGCCGATTGCTGGCATCACGATCGGCACGGGAATAGTCATCAATCCCCACCAGTAACTCACCAAGGCCATCATGCCCCATGAAGGCAAAGCTCAGTTGCAGCGTGGTCATGTCGCCGAGGGTGACGTCCAACTCCGAAACCAGGCCATCCGCAATCATGTCTTTCCACGATTTGGTTTTGAGAAAATTTAATGCGCGGGCATCGCTATTCGAATTAGCAATAAACTCTGAATCTGGGAGATAGACTCTTGCCATGCGACGCGCCGCATTGCGAATACCCCGCGCCACTGCCCAGCTGGTGATAGTTGCGCGAGACACACCATCTATATCTCTACCGACACGGAAGCCGTCAGTTAAGGTTTTATCTTCGAACTGATTCGGGAAACGTTCTGTCGCCAGAAAGTCACCGCGTATACTCTTATAAGACTCACGGTAAAATAGAACTTTGATTCCGGTTAAGGTGCCTGCCAGATCTATCCCCACTAACACGTCGATAGGTGCGCTGTAGCCAGTTTCTTCTGGCGGCAGATCCGGCGTCTCGAATAAATAACCGATCAATTCCGGCTCGGCCGTTCCAGCATCGGTTTTATAGGCTCTGTAAACCGGCGGCTCGCCACTTTTCTCGGAGAAACTATCTGCCGCCGGCATCACTTCACGGAGTAACTCCTGATCGAACTCCAACGCCCCCTGCGCCAGCACCAGCGGAGAAAGCAAACTGGCCATCGCCAGAATCAGGGACAGCAACAGGGGCTTAACAGGAAGATGGGAAGGCTTCGAACTTCGGTACGACATTATTCTATTGTTTTCCTAATTATGTTGTTGCAGCCGTTGCTCTTGGCAAGCTGGCAACACCAAAGATGAGTACACAGGACTGTATAGATGGAGCGTATTTAAACAGATAACGGGCATCACGTACATCCAGCCCTATAACAAAGTGTTACAATCGAGATAATCCAGAATCAGCCTGCCTGGGTCAGGATTTTCAGAAATTGGCTGCAATCGGTCCTGAACTGGGATGGAACTGTGGGACAGTGGGACAGTGGGACAGTGATTCGGCTACTCCTACTCACTATTCGTTTATCGCTTTAATGTTAACTGATACCCAATCCTAATGACTTCATCACGAAAACTGGTTATTTACGCTGCCCTCGTGGGCAATTCTTTAATCGCCCTGATGAAATTCTTTGCGGCTTTTATCACCGGCAGTTCCGCCATGTTCTCGGAAGGCATCCACTCTGTCGTCGATACAGGCAATCAGATCTTACTTCTGTACGGCTTGAAGCAATCGAAGAAACCTGCCGATGCCCAGTTTCCCTTTGGACACGGTAAGGAAATTTATTTCTGGAGTTTCGTCGTTGCCATCATGATCTTCGCCGTTGGCGCTGGCATTTCAATCTATGAAGGCGTGCATCGCCTGGCGAATCCCGCCCCCATTGAAAATATCCTGGTGAACTATATTGTCCTCAGCCTGGCCATAGTATTTGAAGGCGGCGCCTGGTATTTTGCGCTGCGAGAATTCAGGCAAGTCAAGGGCGACAGTGGCTATATCGAAGCCGTGCAACGTGGCAAAGATCCTTCCATGTTTGTGGTGCTGTTCGAAGACTCCGCAGCAATGTTGGGCTTGCTGGTAGCGCTGATCGCCACTGCCTTGACTCAACTCACCGGCAATCTGTATCTGGACGGTGTGGCTTCGATCGTCATTGGTCTGATACTCGCTGGCACTGCCATATGGCTAGCTGTTGAAACCAAAGGTTTATTGATCGGAGAGAGCGCCAACAATCACGTTGTTCGCGGCATCAGGAAACTTGCGCTGGCCATCGACGACATAGACCACGTCAACGAAGTATTGACCATGCACATGGGACCTGACTTTATCCTGGTGAACATCAGTGTTGAATTCAAGGATGAGGCCACGGCCAGCGACATCGAGGACGCTGTTGCCGCGCTCGACGGGGAGATCAAGCAGGAGTTTGAAAACGTGCAACGGGTTTTTATCGAAGCCGAAGCGAGACATTCCATATTGAAACAGAGATAGAATTACACTAGGGAAGCTCTGGCTCTGCAGATAGATCGGGCACAATATGGCTTAATTAAAAATCACGCCAATCCAATACCAGTATAAAGAAGTCACAATAATGCAAACAAAAATCGAAAATTGTCTGGTCTTCGCCCTGATGCTTGGCAGCGCTGCCACCGCAGCACAAATTACTGATTACCAAAGCGTCACGGATGAGCTGTTGCGCAGTCCTCCAAGTAGCGACTGGTTGAGTTGGCGTGGCACCCAGGCTGGCTGGGGCTATAGCTCACTGGATCAAATAAATTCTGAAAATGTAAACCAGCTACAGCTTGTCTGGTCCTGGGCCATGGATGACACCGGGGCCGGCGAGGCCGCACCGCTTATCCATGATGGTGTCATGTTTCTACCCGGTCCCCGGGGCGTAATCCAGGCGCTAGGCGCCGCCAACGGCGACCTCATCTGGGAATATCGACCGGGTGTGACCGCAGCGATTGAAGGCTCCGACGCTGTGGCGCTGGGGCCCGAGCAACTGGGCAGTGCCGCCATGTCGGCGACAGCATTTGCCGGGGTTGGTCGCGGCGTACAGAAAAACATCGCCATCTTCGGCGACATGATTTATGCGGCAACCGAGAACGCCAGCATCAGGGCCATAGATGCCCGCACCGGCTTGCTGGTATGGGAAACGCCAGTGGCGGACCCTGCCCTCGGTTATTATTACGTGGCCGGACCAATCGTCGCTAATGGCACCCTGGTTACGGGTATCAATGGCTGTGAGCGCTATAAGGAAGATGTCTGTTTTATTACCGCCCACGATCCGCTGACCGGAGCAGAGCTGTGGCGCACCGACACGGTAGCACGCCCGGGAGCCCCCGGCGGCGACACCTGGGACGATTTACCCCTGCGCTTCAGAGCCGGCAGTGACGCCTGGATCGCCGGCAGCTACGATCCCGAGGCGAACCTGGTGTACTGGGGCACGGCGCAGGCCAAGCCCTGGGCCAGTGCCGTTCGGGGCACCACTGGCGATGCCCTCTATACCAATTCCACGCTGGCCCTGAATCCGGACACCGGCGAGATGGTCTGGTATTACCAGCATCTGCCTAGAGAAACCCATGACATGGATGAGGTATTCGAGACAGTCTTGATAGATGTAGACGGCCGTCAGTCCCTTTTCAAGATGGGAAAACTGGGCATACTCTGGCAACTGGACCGCATCAGCGGCGATATAGTCAAAGCCACTGACATCGGCTATCAGACCATCGTCAACGTCAATCTGGTATCCGGGGCCATTACTTACCGCGACGGTCTGGTGCCCCGCATAGGTCAACAAATCGATATGTGCCCCAGCACCTCCGGCTTCAAGAGCTGGCGATCTATGGCCTACTCGCCCCAGACCAGCGCTATGTACATTCCACTTACTCTGAACTGCGAGCTCGCCACCTTTGGCCCCACGGAACGGGTGCTCGGTGGTGGTGGCACCGGACCGGTAAGGCGCATTAACTACCCTCACCCGGAAGCGGATGGCAATCTCGGCGAGCTACTGGTACTGGATATTCCCAGCGGCGAAGTTAAATGGCGTTATCGCTCCCGCGCCCCGATCAACACGGCAGCGCTGACTACCGCCGGCGGTCTGGTATTCTTTGGCGACTGGGATCGGCGCATGTTCGCGCTGGACGCCGAAAGCGGCGATGTCCTGTGGCAGTCACGGGTAACCACCTCGGCACAGGGCTTCCCTATTTCCTACATGGTCGATGGCCGGCAATACATCGCACTACCAGCCGCCACCGGTGGTGCCAGTTGGTCATCCAGCCTACCGAGAGAGCTGGCGCCAGAACTGCGCCGGCCCAGGAATGGCAATTCCATGCACGTGTTTGCCCTGCCGGTCCAGTAACAGGAGTAGTAACAACAGCATCATGAAACTCACAGCTTCCTGCATCAAAGCAGTCTCTCTCGCAGCCATGCTGTGGTCGGTGAGTGCGGCCAGTGTCGCCCAATCCAACGACGCGATCTGGGCAGGCGTTTTCACCGAGGCACAAGCTGCTCGCGGCGCCGCCGACTACAGTACACACTGTGCCTCCTGTCACTCAGGCGATCTGCGCGGCAACAGTAATACGCCCAGCCTGCTGGGAATGAGCTTCATGTTTATCTGGGAAGGGCGTTCACTGGGTGAACTCTACACAAAAATGCGCGATGAGATGCCCTCCGACCGACCCGGCAGCTTGTCCACTCAAAGCTATGAAGGCCTGCTTGCCTATCTTCTACAATCCAATCAGTTTCCGGCCGGCGACAAAGCACTGAAAGCGGGTGTACTGGATGCTATCAACATCACCGCGAAACCCGTGGCCACCCGGCAATGAATTCGAGCAATGTGGTGGTAGAGACTTTGCTTGCGTCTACGGAAAGATCTGAACCCAGCCATGGATCACATCAAAGTAGACAAAATCTGCATTAACGGATTCCACCCTGCGCACGTCGCCATTGGTGGGTATGTCATATTCTTCCAGGTCCTCCAGAGCCAGAGCATTGGCCATTTCAGGTTTCTGCTGGTGTTGACTCGGCAACTGCTCGAGGTGCAACTCCTCCGCCGTCCAGACCATGCCATCCCGCTCCACCGGGGCAGCATTGGCAAACGCGGCAGAGAGGAATACAGCCGAGGTACCTGCCATTTTTTTGTAGGCGGGCGCTAACATGATCGATTCCTTCCATTTTTTTGACAAACGCAACAAACCATAATGCCTAAGCGGGTGGCGCTCCTTAATCTATGTCAACTTCCCAATGGATATACCAATCTTGGATTCAAGTGACGGAGCAAAATGCTGTAATTTATATTGGGATATCAAGCGATGGGATGCCGTATCCTTTTGCATCAGCAATAAAAGCGCAACACCGAGTGACCGAGGGTGACCGTTTTTTGGGCTCCCGACCGAGTGAGGAGAATCTACCGAACGGCTTCTGAGTCCTGCATAACAGCAGCGATACCCAGGGTTTCAGAGATTCAGTTGGAGGAATTCTCCCGGGAGGGGTGCAAGCTGCTGAGGCAGAAGGGTACGGGAGCGCAGCGCGCTGTCACTGAACCGCTAACCCAAACCAAATATACCCTACCCTGTTTCCAGAGGCTTTCAGCGACCCGTTGTTGCACCACGGAGGATAATGTGGTCTAGTCGCCCGATGCGTGTAACCCGCGGCCTGAAAGGCCTACAGAAATACCCCCTGCTCTGCTTTCTAGTGGCGGGACTGCTACTGCCCTGCACCGTAATCGCCCAGCAAGGCACCTTCTTCAAGGAGCGTGACAATCAATATTTATTGCTGGGCCTGAAGCGGGCCAAAGTATCCTTTGAGGCATCGAAATCAGAGTATGAGCGCCAACAGGAACTGTTTGCGCAGGAACTGATATCCGAGGCCGCTCTGGACCGAAGTGAGATCAATTATGTTGAGGCTGAGGTGAACTACCAGCAGCAGATGCTGGCAGTATTGTTCGAGGCTCAATATGTGACCGTGCAAAGTGCCGTCAAATATCAGGGCGAGGGCACCGAAAAACGCATACGCCTCGTCATTGCCAACGCCGCCGCCGGCAGTGCCGAATTTAAACAACTCATTGAATTCGAAGATGAGTTGTGGAAAAGCTTATAACCCGATGTGGTTCATGATGTCTACGTTTCACTGTTGGATGACGACGACACCATCATCGGTCTCCCCTATGAAGCCAAAGTGGATGAGTTGCACTACGGCGACCCAGCAGAGCTCGATTTTGCGCTTTTGGTAGATGCGGATGTGGTATCGGTCAACATTATATACGGCAACGGTTCGTCCCGGCGCCTGAAGGTATTCCTGCAAAAAGACGCGTCGGTAAACAAGGCGGTGATTCAGTCAGAGCAATTTTCTCAGGAAGTAGAACTGGGCGGCACCACCGATTATGCCATGTCCATTGAGCTGTTCAGCGGTGTAACCAACACCTTCAAGCTGGAAGCTGTCAATCTGC
Source organism: Gammaproteobacteria bacterium (assembly GCA_963694865.1). Taxonomy (GTDB): domain Bacteria; phylum Pseudomonadota; class Gammaproteobacteria; order Pseudomonadales; family Pseudohongiellaceae; genus UBA9145. The sequence goes on from CAVOFA010000003.1 coordinate 59,331, forward strand.
CGGCAGAGATTAACCGCTATTTTGTCGACGCCGCCTCCGGCAATCGCCTCAGCCAGTTTCAATTCACCGAGGGCGTTAACACCCGGCGCATAGCCCTGCGCGTGTTTCTTCCCGAGCGACCGACGTCACTGGTGCTGATGGATGACTCGATTCCTTTCTACGCCGTGTCTATACCCAGAGAACGTGCAGATGAAATTGGAGACTTGCGAAATCGAACCCTGTCAGTGGCCGAGCTTGATGCCCTGGATATCGGCTATACTGCTTTAGAACTGGTGCCCAGAGGTATCGGCGAGATCCTGGTGCGCGCACCTCAGTTATTTCATACCATCGAAGCCGGCGGCACCGTTGAGGTCGCGATAGAGGTGATTAACGAGGGTACCAGACGACTGGATAATGTTGAGCTTGAGATCGACGCACCCTTCGACTGGATAGAACAAATAAATCCAGAGCTAATTTCGACCCTGGAAATTAATGAAGAGGCAAGAATTCAACTGTTAATCACTCCACCAGCAGATATTATTCCCGGGCGTTATGAAGTGCGGGTGACGACTACATCACTGACCGACGATTTGCCAATTCGTGGAGAGGACAAAACCATTACCGTACAAATAGCTCAGCAGGCTAATGTTTATGGAACGCTGATTATTTTATTGCTGACAGTTGGTCTGGTACTGGGCATAATAGCCTTTGGAATCAGACTTTCACGCCGTTGAGCTAATGGCATCGCACAACAGCAACAGGCACATGAGCTACATTGGGTAATAGGAAGCAGATAAATGAACACGCAACGCTTGGCAAGCCGGCGCTAGTGCCGGCCCTCATTGATCACTACAGTAGACGTAACTCCGCCCACGTTACGAATCGTATAAGCTACGCCGGGTTTGTGCCAGGCCCAATCGGCACGGGCATCGAGCTCGGTGGTAATGCCGTCGCCCCGCGTCACATGAAACAAGCCATCTTGCACCTGAATCACCACACTGGGCAGGCTGTGAATCTGAATCGCTGTCTCTTCGCCCGGCGCCAATTCGACTCGATAGGAACGAAACCAGGCGTCCTCCAGTTGTGGGTTAACTGTGAACCCACTGGGCCGATTGGCCGTGAGATTAGCATTACCCGGTCCGGCATTCACCAGGGCGATAATGCGAAAAAGCCCAGGACCACTATTAGGAACTTTATGAGTATGGGAAACGGAAGCATAGGCAGTGTTGTCATTTACTCCACCATCTCGAGGTCCATCACCTCTGCTAATGGAGGTGAGCAAGATGGCCTGGTCGTGGACATGGGGCAAAGAGACATCGCCGGGATTTATCTGTACGTCCAGTAAGTACAGATCGCCCTCATGATGCACAGTTCGGTGTCGTGGCTCCTGTAACAGGTGCACTACGCGCTCGCCGGCGAATTCATCTTCCTGCGCCAGGCTGGTAAGCGAAAAGGAACCAGTGAAAATCAGCAAGCCCGTGGCTACTGAAAACAGGGAATTGACCAGGCGACGCCCGGATCGTGAAGGAATTATTCTCATTATAGTATCTCCCAAAATTTAACTAGTCAGATTCAGATCAAAACTACTCTTACTACTCATTTTTTGCCAGCCCAAACTCTATTCTCTGACCAGTCTTGAAAAATCATCCCAGGACACGGGTTGTCCATGAATGGGCACAATAGTGTCTACCTCGAGAGCCAGACGCTGCACATGATTGTATAGACTTGAGCTGGCCGGGCCGGCTGTAGTTGGCATAGCCTCCCCCGGCAATGGCGCATCAAACAAATCTGCTTCAATCAGTATTTTTTCCTGGGGCAAGTAGGCAACCAGCATTCCTTCGACGTGCCCGAGTGGGTGTACATAGCTAATTTCCATATTACGACTGCCATCGCTAAGCACATAATTTTCTCTCACGGTCTCATACTGATAACCCTCAGCCAATTCCGTCGGTGGCCACAAGCTGAGCATATCCGCTGCCAACGTCCGCGGTGTATAGTTGAGCACATCGCGGGTATAAAATTCGTAATTCTTCCAGTGGGTAATTATCGTGGCGCCCACGTGCATATAGGTTCGTAATCCACCGATATGATCATGGTGCTGATGGGTATTAACGAGAAAACGAATAGGCTTGTCTGGAATCAATTTAACGATTTCATCAATTACTGCCAGATTGCGCTTCTCATCCAGAGGTGCTTCAACTACCGCAATATAATTTTCAAACTCTACCACCACGCTGTTGTGTGAACCGCCGCCAAATAACCATACCCCCTCTGCCAACTCTTCGACATCAACTCGTAAGGGGAAACTGGCCCGACTTACTGAAGCCGGCACGGCAACCGGGTCAGGACACACATTTGCTACTATATTTCGCTGCTGCCCGCCGTAGGCATTGTGTCCCGCATTGATGCTCTGTGCCTGATAGTTATCATCCCAACCGGTGTGGGAATGCCACACCGTGGGGAAGCGAATACCATCTCCAATATCGATATAGCTGTCGTTGCTAAATTCGTGTTCATAATTGGTATCGCCGAGTACGGGGTCGGGTACCCAGGTATGAATTCGCTGCAATAGATTTTGCTCATTGATAGTAGCGTCAACTCGGTATTTGCCCATTACCGTGATGGAAACGATGGTCATTTTTTCGGGATTGACGGTGGCCCCGTCCCTACCCATTTCACCGAGTTCCCAACGCCAGGTGGCCCTCGGATTCGCGTCTGGAAGCATCGCCGCCTTCAAAAATCCGTGGGGGTTAATCCACATGTCGAGCTGCCAGCGCTCGGCGTCATCTGCCAGCGCAGCAACAGCCTCAGAATTCTCTCCATCTCTATGCCAGGCTAGATTGCCATTGACCATAAACAACTGCCGTAACTCTTTCTGCACAGGAGTTCCGCCCTTCCAGCCCAGGCCGTACTTCCAGCCGGCAGGATTATTACCTGGCTCGCGATCAAAACTCTCCAGCATGGTACCGGCTCCCCAGTTCATTACCCGAGTATAATTTCGCAGGGGCTCACCTCTAGGCCAATCCACTTCGTAGCCATGCAAGCGCTGCTGGCCCACCTTGCCGGTGTACGCATTTCCCGAAATACTGACACAGTTCAGGCGATCGCTTCCGATAGCTGCAGAAGCTGCCCGCAAAATTGGGTATGGATCTATAAATCCTGGCTCCAACTCTTGGGCAGACAGTTCAATGCAAAAAAACGCCAGCAGACCAAGCCAACAAGATCGATATGTCATGATGCCCCCACCGTAATTGAAGAAAGATCCAGAATAGACCAACTCAGGCAGTGTTAATAGGGACGGAGGGAATTAATTCTTAACACCAATTCCCGTCGTCCCTAATAAAATTCCCTCCGTCCCTATTAACCCAAAGGAAGCCGGCTAGTCAGGCCTCAGAATGTGCCATTGATCTTCAATGACACCACTGCGCCTCGACTGCTACAACGGTCTTCGATTTCTTCGATGATGCCAGCAGACAAGCGACCGACAAAGCGGGTGCGCTCACTACACTGCTCGTTGGTGGTGACATCTCGTACATCGAAGCGAAAAGAGGTGCCGTTAAAGGCGATCACTTCCGCGAACACCGACACGCTGGGTTCGCCCAGTCTGTTGACAACATCATCGATGTCATAACGTTTTTGGTTGCCATCGAAGCGATTACTCCAACTGCCGCCGTAGTTCATATTCCACTGTGGTAAATCATGGCGAAAGCTCAGCGACCAACGACCTCGGCTGAAGTTGGCGAAGCGTCTATCTATGCCAGTGAAGGGATCCTTGATCCTGGAGTCGGCGACACTAAAGCGGGAAGACACCAGTAAATTCGGCATATTGATCATCTTCATTCTAATGCTGGCATTGAGTCGCAGCCCGTACTGTACCCCGTCAGCCCTAGTTGGACATAATTGGCCCATTGCTTAAGAGGTACTTTTAGCTCATCGTCAACCCGAGAGGAAAACGATGATGCGAAAGAAAAGAAGTGCCGAGAAGACAGTTCGTGATATACGCCGAGCTACTCGCAAACATTATTCAGCGGAAGAGAAAATCCGTATCTTGAAGGCCTTCGCGGTGAAGACAGTATCGCAGAACTGTGC
>CAVOFA010000004.1:0-57154 GCA_963694865.1 Gammaproteobacteria bacterium
CTTTCGCCAAGTTCTTGTTATTAACGCCGCCCAATCCCTTCCAGCGTCTCTTTCCGTCCAGTTGGTAACGAAATAGCCAGCTCTGTGAGTCACCCTCTGCGATATTCAGATAAAGCCCGTCACCAACGCCATACCGACCTTTCTTACCTAGTTTTTGTAGTTTTTCGACCTCAAACGCTGTAAGTTTCTCTTTCATCGGATTGGCCTGATATGAAATTTTGTACCAGTTATTGTACCATATAAAGATGAAGTGCAATGAGTTTTCATGGAGCGTCCTGAATCAATGATTTCCATAACATTAGGATATATAAGGGTTTAATGTAGTAATGTGAAATACTATGCAATCCTATGATTTGTTGGTTCGACGGACGTCCGGTCCGCCATTTTCTCTCCCTCGTTTTACCCACACTCAATGCACAAGCTTCTGGACATTGCCGAACCCGCTATTGAAGCGATTCATTGTGACCTGCTGAAGGCGCGGGGAGTGGTTTTAAATGTGCTGCGCCTGGACCGCATTCACCCCAGCATCCATGGCAATAAATGGTTCAAACTGAAGGCCAATATCGATCGAATTCGGCAGTCTGGCGCGCGCCAGGTCGTCAGCTTCGGTGGCGCGTACTCCAATCATATATACGCACTTGCCGCCGCCGGTAAGCTGCTCGACTTCGACACTATAGGGTTTATCCGTGGGGAAATTGTTGAGCCGCTGAACCCGGTTCTTGCCTTTGCCCGTGATGCCGGTATGCGGCTGATCAGCATCAGCCGTTCAGATTACCGTCGTAAAAGCGAAGCAGACTTTCAACGCCAGCTACTTGCCGATTTTGGCGACTGCTATGTCTTGCCGGAAGGCGGAAGTAATCTGTTGGCTGTTAAAGGCTGCGAGGAGATTGTGGATTTCCTGCGCTGGGGTACCGGCATTGACAAGACCGACGCCGAGCGCGGTATGGCTGCTTCCAGCGAGTACGGCTCAGCTGTTTGGCGCGAGCAAAGGTGTGGCCAGCGTATCGTTGCTTTGAGTTGCGGCACCGGCGCTACCGTCGCCGGAATTATCTCTGGCCTGAATCGGCGCTCCGCTGAGGCGATGCCCAGAGTAATCGGTGTTTCTGTGCTTAAGGCTGAAGACTACATAGCCAAGCAGGTGAAATATTGGCTAGAGCAGCTTGCTGCCGAGAGCGCAGGCAATAGCCGAAAACGAAGTAGCTGTGAATGGTGCATTTCCGTACAGTACCACTGTGGTGGTTACGCTAAAGTCAGCCCTCAACTGACAGATTTTATGGCGGAATTCGCCAGTTATTCCCATATCCCTATCGAGCCGGTCTATACCGCAAAGCTGTTCCTTGCCCTGTTCGAGATGATTCGGGATGGAGAAATTCCGGCTGGGAGCGAGATTCTAGCTATTCATACTGGTGGCGTGGTTACAGCTCAGCCTTGATCAGGCTATTTGATAATACTCACGGTACCAATCAACGAAGTTGGCGACGCCGACTTCAATTGGCGTCGTCGGTCGATAGTCCACATCTGTAATCAGCGCTTCAATATCGGCATAGGTCGCGGGTACATCTCCCGACTGCAGTGGAAGCAAGTTTTTTTCCGCGACTTTGCCCAGGCACTGCTCCAGTATTTCTATATAGCGCATGAGCTCGATGGGATTATTGCTGCCGATGTTGTAGAGCCGATAGGGGGCCTTGCTGCTCGCCGGATCTGGCGATTCACTATTCCAGCTTGCATTCGCGGTGGCGACTTTATCCAGCGTAAGTACTACACCTTCCACGATGTCATCGATGTAGGTGAAGTCGCGCCGGTGTTTGCCGAAGTTATAAACATCGATAGGCTCGCCCTCAAGGATAGCCCGGGTAAATTTGAACAGCGCCATATCCGGGCGACCCCAGGGGCCGTACACGGTGAAGAAACGCAGTCCAGTCGTTGGCAAGTCAAACAAGTGGCTATAGGTGTGGGCCATTAGCTCGTTAGCTTTTTTCGAGGCAGCGTAAAGGCTAAGTGGGTGGTCTACATTGTTGTGCACGGGAAATGGCATGCTGGTGTTGGCACCGTAAACCGAGCTGCTGGAAGCGTAGACCAGGTGCTCTACCTCGTTGTAGCGACAAGCTTCCAGAATATTTACGAATCCCACCAGGTTTGAACTCACGCAGGCTTGCGGTTTCTCCAGCGAATAGCGTACTCCCGCCTGGGCGGCGAGGTTAACGACTCGCCGAGGTTGATGCATACTGAATGCTGCAGTGATGGCATCAGCATCTTCAAGATCACTTTGCAGAAATGTGAAGGCGTCGAGGGCTGTAAGCTGGTCAAGCCGGGCGTGCTTCAACTTAACGTCGTAGTAATCATTCAGATTGGCGATGCCCACAACTTCATCGCCACGCTGTAACAGGCGTAATGTGAGGGCATGGCCGATAAACCCGGCGGCACCTGTTACGAGGATTTTCATAGCCGGCAGACCTCGTTATAAACTGCCGTCAACGGCACTGGATGGAAACAGGTGTTTCACATCGAAGACGACGGAATTGGCTTTGCCGAACGCCTTCAGTTTATCAATACCCAGAGTAATAAATTGCGTATGGGCAACGGCAATTATAACGGCGTCGTAGCTGTTAATTGCGGGGTCGGCAATCAGCAGTTCGGATTCTTGCTGGTCTACCCAGGGGTCATAGACATCGACTTTGGTGTGATAGGACTGCAGCGTGGAGACAATATCCCGTACCCGCGAGTTCCTGGTATCGGGACAGTTTTCCTTAAACGTCAAGCCAAGAATTAGTATGTTGGAATCGATGATGTGAATTCGCTTCGACAGCATCAGTCGTATTACCCGCTCCGCCACATGAAAGCCCATCGCATCATTGATGCGTCGTCCAGCGAGGATTACTTCCGGCTGGTGACCAACCTGTTGTGCCTTGTAGGTCAGGTAGTAAGGGTCGACACCAATACAATGCCCACCGACCAGTCCGGGTGAAAAAGGCAAAAAGTTCCACTTGCTGGCCGCGGCCTTCAATACTTCGTGGGTGTCGATTCCCAGTTTTTCGAAGAGGATGGCCAGTTCATTTACCAGCGCAATATTCAAGTCCCTCTGGGTGTTCTCGATGACTTTTGCGGCTTCAGCGACCTTGATGCTGCTGGCGCGATGCGTGCCTGCGCTAATGATGGTTTTTACAAGGCATCAATTTTATCCGTAGCTGCCTCGGTAGAGCCGGAAGTCACTTTTATCACGCTGGTAAGTGTGTGAACGTCGTCACCGGGATTAATTCTTTCGGGGCTATAGCCAACAAAAAAATCGATACTAAAATCCAGGCCAGAGACCTCGGTCAGAATCGGGACGCATTCTTCTTCCGTTGCTCCGGGATAAACCGTGGACTCAAAGATTACAATATTGCCGACTTTGAGGTAAGGCGCCACCAGACGGCAGGCATTTCTTACTGGCTCAAGATTTGGTTGATTCTGAGTATCAATTGGAGTCGGTGCGGTAATTATGTAAATGTCACGGTCCGATAGTATGCTTACCTCAGCGCTGTAAGCAATATCGCGCTGCTCTCCCAGTTGCTTCTTGCTCAGCGCAAAGTTGATGTCGATGCCTTGCTGAATTTCGGCGACTCGATGGCTGTCAATGTCAAAGCCAACCGTGGGAAAATGCTGCGTCAGAGCATGGGCCAATGGCAGACCAACATAGCCCAATCCCAGCACAGCAACTTTCGTGTCTGCAGGTAATACATCAAGGCTCATGGGTTTTGATCCCCTGTTAAGACGGCGATAAAGTTACATTAGTCGAAATTTACATCGATTTGCTGCGATTCTACTCGATATTGGCTGGTTTGAGCGAGCTTAGCTCATTTCAGTGGCGTCACCGGCGTGCATAGCGGCCAATAGCGTGTAGCTCTCGTGGTATAATCCACAACTCGATGCAGTCAGGGTAAGCTGCTTAATGCTGGTCGATGCAACGGCTTAAAGGTGAGGTAATGACAGAGTTCAAGCGCATAGGCCTGGTGGGGCGGCCGGATCATTCCGGTGTCGTCGATTCACTCCAGCGTTTACTGGCTCTGCTTGCAAGCAAGGAACTCAGCGTAGTGTTGGACGATATTACTGCCGGTTTAATCCCCTCCAATGGTCAACAAGTTTGCACCCGTGAAGAGCTCTCCAGTCACTGTGATCTGGTCATCGTTGTCGGTGGCGACGGCAGTATGTTAAATGTGGCGAAATTTGTAGCCGCGGATCAGGTGCCGGTTATTGGTATAAATCGTGGACGTTTGGGGTTCCTGACGGATATTTCGCCTGATGATTTAGAGGCAAGGGTGGAAGATATTCTCAGCGGCAACTACAGCCTGGGAACTCGCTTTCTGCTCGATGTGGCTGTCAGGCGCAATGATGCGCTAGAGAGTCTTGGCGCGGCGCTCAATGACGTGGTGTTACATCCGGGACAGGCCGCGCAAATGATAGAGTTCGAGTTATTCGTTGACGATAAATTTGTCTACAGTCAGGAATCCGACGGGCTCATCGTAGCAACACCTACAGGCTCGACCGCCTACTCTCTTTCTGCCGGCGGCCCGATTATGCATCCTGACCTGAATGCCGTAGTACTTGTGCCTATGTATCCTCACTCCCTCAACAGCCGACCCATAGTTGTTGATGGTGACAGCGAAATTCGCCTGGTAGTTGCGGCCAAGGGCCGCCTGCAACCACAAATAAGTTGTGATGGCGAGGTGCGTTACACCGCCTCTGCCGGAGACGAAATTATCGTCTCGAAGAAAGATGTCGCACTGCAATTAGTGCATCCACCGGAGCACAGCTTCTACCAGGCCTGTCGCAGTAAGCTTGGGTGGGGTAATCGACTGGTCAGCGTAGATGATTAGGGCGGCAAGCCTGAGTATTAACGTTAACCTGCTTGGCTTTAGTGAACTACTGCAGCGGCAGGGCGTTCCTCATCGAATTATCGAAGAATCAGGCCAGCAAGTGATCTGGGTAAATGGCGAGCAGGAAGCTGCATTCGTTGAGCGGGCGTTAGCGGACTGGAGTTCGAATTCTGCAATGCAGCAAGCCAGTCTCGACTCACAGGACAATGGTTTGTTGGCGGGAGGCGTAGCGCTGCTGTCACGGCATAATCTACTGCGACCGCTGCGGCTGGCGTTTGTTAACAGCCCGGTGACGCTCTCGCTGATCGCTGCCTGTTTATTGGTGGCCTTGCTAAGCTTGATGGGCACGCAGACAGCCCGGGTGGTATTTCTTTTTTATCCACTGTTGGCAGCTGATAATTTATTTGCGCTATTAGCTGAGCTTGGCGATATTCGAACTATGCTGCGCACGCTGACCCCTATGTTCTTGCATTTTGGTGAGTTACACCTGATATTCAATATGTTGTGGCTGTGGTATTTCGGTCGTCAACTGGAGGCTATTCACCCGCGCTGGCTGTTTGTCTTGCTGGTCGTGCTGACTTCGTTCGTCAGCAATACTACCCAGTACATGAGCAGCGACTACAATAATTTTGGTGGTATGTCGGGGGTGGTCTATGGTTTGGTCGGCTACACCTGGATGGTTCATACTTTAATGCCGCGCAGCAATCTGCAAATACGCGGCAGCATGTTTGCTGTGTTTGCTGTGTTTGTTGCTGCACTGGTGCTGATGGAAATCGTGGCATCGTCCTGGATTGCCACAGCGGCACATATTGGTGGTTTAGTGAGTGGTTTGCTGTTGGGAATAATGATCGCCGGCTATTATCGATTGGTGTTGAAACGAAGCACTATTAGTCGCGTTGTTTCAAGCTAGGTTCTGCTACCACAGCGTAGCGACAGCAGCTTGCGCGGCGAAGCCGATAGAGACGTAAAGGAATAATGATGGACGAATATGTGAATCCAGCACCAGAGCGCCCAGAATCCCTGCCCGAGTTGATAGAGAATATTTCAGCAACCATCTATGCCAGCTTAAAATCGGCGGTTGAGTTGGGTAAATGGTCGGACGGCACTCGCCTGAGCTCTGAGCAGGTGGAACGCTGCATGCAGGCGGTTATTCTCTATGAGGCGGAAAATTTACCAGAACAAGAGCGGACCGGCTTTGGTTTGGCCACTGGATGCGCTAAGCAATAGCGTGCTATGGGCGGCATCCAGGCACTACCACGACAGTATTATGCTGATAAGAAATTTTTGAGATGGGAAAAATAGCACAGGGCACTCTAAGGAAAATGCGCAGCCGCCTCGAGCGGCCTGTTGCCTACAAAATTCCTCTAGGAGAAACCGAAGTAGCAGTAAACCCGCTGCTGGGAAAACAGCTAAGGCTGGAGTTCACGGGCAGGATTAATTGTGTGCACTGCAGCAGGAAAACCAATAAGAGTTTCAATCAGGGTTTTTGCTGGCCGTGTTTTCAAACGCTGGCGCAGTGCGATTCCTGCATTATCCATCCGGAAAAATGTCATTTCGATCAGGGTAGCTGCCGTGAACCGAATTGGGGTGAGAGTTTTTGCCTGCAGGATCACATTATCTACCTGGCAAATTCTTCTGGTCTCAAGGTTGGGATTACCCGGGCTACCCAGGTGCCGACGCGTTGGATAGATCAGGGTGCAACGCAGGCGTTGGCGATCATGCGGGTCAGGAACCGCCTGCAGTCCGGGACACTCGAGGTGATGTTCAAGGCGCATGTCGCAGACAAGACCAATTGGAGGGATATGCTCAAGGCCGTGGCAGCACCGGTAGATTTACATCACGAAAGCCAGGCACTAATACAAGCCTGCGCCGAAGATATTAAGGAAATGGAAGCAAGGTTCGGTTTTTTCGCGATCAGCATTCTTAATGGGCTCGATGTCGAGAATATCGAATTTCCAGTGCTTCAGTACCCCGAAAAAATAAGCTCATTTAATTTCGACAAGACGCCGACAGTCGAAGGCACTCTCATGGGTATTAAGGGTCAGTACTTGATCTTTGATACCGGTGTCATCAATATACGGCGTTTTTCCGGTTACGAAATAGAACTTAGTTACTAGGGAGTCTCTGATGAATCAGAAGCTCCCCAGCCGAGAGTGACATATCATCTGGTCACCCGGCTGCACATGCCATCAGATGCACAGGATTAAAGCACCCAGGAAATGAAAAACGCCCAGGCCCGGACAACGTATTTACGCGACTATCGTCCAACTGCATTTACCATCGAAACCACCGAACTGCACTTCGATTTATTTGAAGAGTTTGCCTTGGTCGTTTCCAGGCTTCAGTTCAAGCGTAATGAACTGCCAGACACAGAAGCAAGTGATGTGCTGATTCTCCATGGGCAGCAACTGCAACTGGAAAAATTATGCATTGACGGCAAAGAGCTGACCGTAGAGCAATATCTAAGCGATGAGGACAGTCTTACCATTCCGGCTTTGAGTGAATTGCTGGGAGCGCCAGTGCTGGAATTTTCTCTGGAGTGCCACACCAGGATTGAACCGCAAAACAATACTGCGCTGGAAGGTCTGTACAAGTCGCGCAAGATGTTTTGCACACAGTGCGAGGCTGAGGGCTTCAGGCGCATCACTTACTATCTTGATCGACCCGATGTGATGTCCAGATTCACCACCACCATTACTGCGGAGCGTGCGAAATACCCGGTCCTGTTATCCAATGGTAACAACATAGCCAGTGGGATTTCAGACTCCGATTCGACTCGGCATTGGGTGCGTTGGGAGGACCCCTTCAAGAAACCCAGTTACCTGTTTGCTCTGGTGGCGGGAGATCTGGCTAGCCTGGATGATAGCTTCACCAGCATTAGCGGTCGCACCATCAAACTGCAAATATTTGTGGAAGAGAAAGATTTGGACAAGTGTGATCACGCTATGAGATCTCTCAAAAAAGCCATGCGCTGGGATGAGGAGGTCTATGGTCGAGAATACGATCTGGATATTTTCATGATCGTTGCGGTGGATGATTTCAACATGGGAGCCATGGAGAACAAGGGCCTCAATATATTTAACACTTCCTGTGTATTGGCCAATTCAAACACGCAAACGGACATGGCTTTTCAGCGCGTCGAAGCCGTAGTCGCTCACGAGTATTTTCATAACTGGTCCGGTAATCGAGTCACCTGCCGCGACTGGTTTCAACTCAGCCTGAAAGAAGGTTTCACAGTTTTTCGCGACTCCGAATTTTCTGCCGACATGGGGTCGAGAACGGTTAAGCGTGTCGAAGATGTGGCATTTTTACGGACAATTCAGTTTGCGGAAGACTCCGGGCCTATGGCTCATTCCGTGCGACCTGACTCCTATATGGAGATCTCTAACTTCTATACTGTGACAATCTACGAAAAGGGTGCAGAAGTAGTCCGCATGATCAGCCTGCTACTCGGGCCCGAAAAATTTCGTGCCGGCACGGATTTGTATTTCGACAGACACGATGGCCAGGCAGTAACCACGGAAGATTTCGTGGCAGCCATGGAGGCTGCTAATAATATCGAACTGAAGCAGTTTCGAAACTGGTACAGCCAGGCTGGCACACCGGTTCTGTCAATAACTGCAGAATACGATGATCAAAGCAGGCGCTACACCTTAAGCGTAAATCAATTCTGCCCGGATACGCCGGGACAGTCGAACAAGCAGCCATTTCATATACCGTTGCGAATAGGCTTGATCGGCGAGTCAGGCACGGCGCTACCCTTAAAGCTCTGCGGTTCTCAGCAAGCAGTAACTACTGACCTGGTGCTCGATGTCTGCAAAGCAAGCCAGAAATATGTTTTCGAAGATGTTGAGAGCAGACCGGTGCCTTCACTGTTGCGAAGTTTCAGCGCGCCCGTGCGCCTGCGGTTCGATTACAGTCGAGAAGATTTATTTTTTCTCATGGTGCACGACAGCGACGGGTTTAATCGTTGGAATGCCTCTCAATTGTTGGCTGCCGATGTCATAGATGATCTGCAGCAGTGTTTTCAAAACCAGGATCAAGCCGTGCTGCGTATGCCCGCAGAATTAACCAGGGCTTATGCCAGCGTGCTGGATGCTGCCCTGAAGGACAAGCAGTTGGATCAGGCGATGGTCGCACAGTTGTTGGTATTACCTGCAGAAGGCACATTAATTGAACAGGCGACTGTGGCAGACGTCGAAAGCATTCACGATGTTAGAGAGTTTTTGGCAAACCAGCTGGCGAGCGCACTGGCGGATAAATTCGCGGCGATCTACAACGCCAATTGTTTTAGCGATGAGTACAGCGCCGACGCCAAAGCCATGGCCAGACGAGCGCTGAAAAACCTGGCCTTGTCTTACCTGGTAAGAACAGGAGAGACGCAGTGGCTTGAAACCTGTAATCGACAGTTCGCGACGGCTGGCAATATGACCGATCAGCTGGCAGCATTACGCAACCTGCTTAATAGCGACAACGAGTTGGGGCGAAAATTTGCAACAGCGGCGCTGGACAGCTTTTACCAGCAGTGGCGGCACGAACCGCTAGTAGTGGACCAATGGTTTGTAGTGCAAGCCACCAGTCAGCTAGCGGACACCCTGGACAAGGTAAAACAACTCCTGCAGCACGAGAGTTTTGAAATTAGAAACCCGAACAAGGTGCGCTCACTTATCGGTGCCTTCTGCGGACAGAATCACGTCGGTTTCCACCACGCTACCGGCGCCGGTTATGAATTTCTGGCCGACCAGGTTCTAATTCTGGACAAATTAAATCCTCAGATTGCATCGCGCCTGCTGACACCACTAACACGGTGGCGGAAATTCGATAAAGACCGTCAGGCCCTGATGCAGGTCCAACTGCAGCGAATTAAAACCACAGCCGACCTGTCCCGTGACGTTTTCGAAATAGTAGAGAAAAGCACGGTTTAAAGGTTCGTGTCAGAGGCTTGATTTCCAGTGTTCTTGTTCGCGTGCAGGGACGGGCATATTCCCCCTGCTACAAGTCAGAGAGAGTGCCGTCTGCCCGCGAAGCCGAGTCGCCTAGCCCCTTTGCGCACGGCCATATCTCCTTTGCTTTAGCCAGCGCTGCGGAACTCAACCATTTTTTGCAAGCAAAAAATTGGGATTCAGTAAATTCCTCCAGGAGGATCGGTGGTTCTCAAACATAGATACTCCTCTTAGCCTACTGAGTCGTCGGCTAGTGGGTTCTCGCTCACTTCTGTCTAAAGCAAAGGAGATAGGCATGGCCTGATTGTGCGCAAAGGGACTAGGCGACTCGACTTCGCTTAATCAAATGAAAACTTGGCAGTTATTGCATTTCGAGTAGCCCAAGTTAATTCGAAAAATAGGGATGGAGGGAATATTTTCGTCCCTATTTTTCTTCTCAGGATACTAACTTCAACATCGAAATTTAGCACATTGAGAAAAGGGCGCTATCTCAAAGGATTAAACCAGCCTACCAAGCGAGGGGTAGCCAGCGCAGCGCGCCTGCTCTGAAGTACCTATTTAAATTTCTAAGCAACATCCTGTACATCAGTAAGAGGAATATTTTTGGCTTGTTCTGCCGCCTCCATGTAATTCGCCATTTCATTGAAGTTCAAATAGCGATAGATGTCGTCGGCCATGGTGTCAATATTTTTCATATAGGCCATGTATTCATCCATGCTTGGAATCTTACCAACCGCTGCTGCTACCGCCGCAAGTTCCGACGAAGCCAGATATACATCGGCGTCCTGACCCAGTCGATTCGGAAAATTTCTGGTGGATGTGGAGACGACAGTGGAGTTCGGTGCCACCCTGGCCTGGTTTCCCATGCAAAGCGAACAGCCGGGAATCTCGGTGCGTGCACCCGCTACTCCAAACACATTATAGATGCCTTCCTCGATCAATTGACGCTGATCCATCTTGGTTGGTGGCACTATCCACAGCTTCGTCGGCAGCGTACCTTCTACCTGCTTTAAAACTTCGCTGGCGGCACGAAAATGACCGATATTAGTCATGCATGAGCCGATAAAGACCTCATCAATTTCAGTGCCGTGAACCTCCGACAGCGTCTTGATGTCGTCCGGATCGTTCGGGCAAGCCAGTAACGGCTCCTTGATCTCGTTAAGATCGATTTCGATAATCTTGAAATACTCGGCGTCGGCATCCGGCTCCATTAATACCGGATTCTCCAGCCATTCCTCCATGGCGCGGGCTCTGCGCTCCAGGGTGCGGGCATCCTGATAGCCTTCAGAGATCATCCAGCGCAACAAAACCACATTGGATTTGAAATACTCGATGATGGGCTCTTTGCCCAGTCGAATAGTACAGCCACCGGCCGAACGTTCGGCGGAGGAATCGGAAAGTTCAAAGGCCTGCTCTACCTTTAAATCAGGCAGACCTTCTATCTCCAGAATGCGGCCAGAATAGATGTTCTTCTTGCCCTTCTTTTCGATCGTCAGATCACCGCTCTGCAGCGCTGCATAGGGGATAGCATTAACCAGGTCCCGCAAAGTGATGCCCGCTTGCATCTCACCGGTGAATCGCACCAGTATCGATTCTGGCATATCCAGGGGCATGACACCGGTGGCAGCAGCGAAGGCAACCAGGCCCGACCCGGCCGGAAACGAGACGCCGATTGGAAAGCGAGTGTGGGAGTCTCCTCCGGTACCGACGGTATCAGGCAGTAACATTCGGTTTAGCCAGGAATGGATGATGCCATCGCCAGGACGTAGTGCGACGCCACCTCGGGTTTGAATAAAATCTGGCAAGCTGTGTTGAGTATCGATGTCCACGGGCTTGGGGTAGGCGGCGGTGTGGCAAAAGGACTGCATCACCAGGTCGGCAGAAAAACCGAGGCAGGCAAGGTCTTTCAACTCATCCCGCGTCATCGGGCCGGTGGTATCCTGGCTGCCGACGGTTGTCATCTTTGGTTCGCAATAGCTGCCGGGCCGTATACCGTCGACACCACAGGCTTTACCGACCATTTTTTGCGCCAGCGTATAGCCTTTCGACGAATCTTCGATGCTGATGGGAGAGCGAAAGACAGTGACAGCGCCCAGCTCTAATTCTTCCCTGGCGCGGCGAGTGAGGCCGCGCCCGATGATCAGTGGAATCCTGCCGCCGGCGCGCACCTCATCGAGTAATACTTCGGTCTGTAAGGTGAATTCGGTGATGACTTCGGCGCTGTCGTGACGGCTGATCTTGCCTGCGTATACATCGATATCGATGATGTCGCCGGTATTCAAAGCGTCGACATCGCATTCGAACGCCAGGGCTCCAGAATCTTCCATGGTGTTGAAGAAGATGGGTGCTATCTTGCCGCCTATGCAGACGCCACCATCGCGCTTGTTGGGTATATGAGGGATGTCGTTACCAATGTGCCAGAGTACGGAGTTGGTGGCGGATTTTCTGGATGAACCCGTACCCATCACATCACCCACCAGGGCAACTGGGAATCCGGTTTTTTCCAATTCGTTAATTTGATCGATGGCGTTGGTCACACCTTCCCGTGGGTTTTTGTACAAGGCCAGGGCGTGCAGGGGGATGTCCGGTCGGGACCAGGCGTCCTGGGCTGGGGACAGATCGTCAGTATTGGTTTCGCCGGGAATCTTGAACACGGCCACCGCGAGCTTTGCTGGAATCTCCGGCCTGGAAGTAAACCACTCTGCGTCGGCCCAGGACTGCAATACTTGTTGGGCATGGCTGTTGCCCTGTTTTGCTTTCTCGGCTACGTCATGAAATGCATCAAACATAAGCAGGGTATGGCAGAGCTCTTTGGCAGCGTTAGCCGCCAACTCGCTGTTATCCAGTAGCTCGACCAGTGTAGTGATGTTGTAGCCGCCGAGCATGGTGCCGAGTAGCTCTATCGCCAGGATCTTATCAATCAACGGTGATGTGGACTCGCCTTTGGCCAGCGCCGACAGGAAGCCGGCTTTAACGTAGGCGGCCTCATCAACTCCGGCGGGCACGCGGTTGGAAATAAGATCGAGAATAAACGCTTCTTCGCCGCTGGGTGGTGTTTTTAGTAGATCGATTAGCTCGGCGACTTGTGCTGCGGACAGTGGCTTGGGGACTATGCCTTGCTCGGCGCGTTCAGCAACGTGTTTTCGGTAGGCTTCTAACAAAGTGATTTCCTCTTGATTTACTGCGGTAAGCGATTCGAACAAGCGTTTTTGCCTTTGGACTGCTACGCCTGCCGCGGAGATGTGCCAGTGGATACACTTACGACTTAGAATGTACTTGTGGTCTGCTGCAAGCACTGCATTCCAGCATGGGAATTTGTGGAATATGCCAGCACAGACTGATAAGACGAGCGCGTATTCTATTGTAAAATCACATAAAAATCCAGTTCGGGTGGTTTGGCGCGGCGACGACAGCGCTATTTTCGAAGATCATTTGCGCGCAGCAAGCATCGTGTAACTTGGCGGAAAACTTGTTAAAATTTGCGGATGGTAAACTCAGGTTTGCCTTCACTGTCTTGTGAATTTTTAACTATGCCGACTGCAAAAACTCCCTGTATAGGGATCTGTTCAACAACGTCTCTTGGTGACCAGGTGTGCCGAGGTTGTAAGCGCTATGCATTCGAAGTTATCAACTGGAATAGTTATGACAACGATGCCAGATGCGCTGTGCTAAGAAGAATAGAAAAGCTCAATCGTCAGATTCTGGAAAACAAACTGCGTATTTTCTCCGTGGTGAATTTGAAGGTGAGCCTGGAGCACTGGCAGGTGCCCTACGACCCATCCCTGTCGCCTTACTGCTGGTTGCAGAATTTGTTGAAAAAGCATCACCAGCACATTAACAGGCTCGAGGAGTGGGGTGTTTACGTGCTGCCAGAGTACGCGAAGATCCCCCTGCCACAGCTGTGCGAGCAGATTGAAAATGAGGTGTTGGCTCTCAGCGACGCACACTACGCCCGCTACTTCGAGGCCAGGGTCGTGTGAGTAGCAACTCGGAGTTATTACGCCTTAATTTTCTAGTAGTGGAAAATTTTGCAGACTGATGCCGTCAGCGTTTAATTCAGCGAACCAGCCCTGCTGATCCCAATCTCCCAGGACTATTCGTTTTGCTTCCTTGCGGTTGTCTATACTCGAATCCAGACTGATTTTGTGAATAGCAGGTCGATGGGTGTGGCCGTGAATCAAGGTGGTTTGCCGGGTGCTGGTCAGTAACTGCAGTACCGCAGCGTGATTTACATCCATGATCTCGACCGCTTTGTCAGCCGTAGCATTTTGGCTTTGCTCGCGCGCCTGGCTCGCGAATGCCCTGCGGTCGTCCAATGATTTTGCCAGGAATTCCTGCTGCCAGTCTGCGTCTCTGACCAGCTTTCTAAATTCCATGTAATCGCTATCGTTGGTGCACAGTTGGTCGCCGTGCAATAACAACACAGAACCGGTATCACTCTGCAGCGTGTAGGGATCTTCGATGAGGGTAGCCCCGCACTGCTCGGCATAGTCCTGCCCGATGAGGAAGTCTCGATTTCCGTGCGCCAGAAAAATCCAGGTTCCCGCAAGATTAAAAGCGGCTAGCGCCTTGGCGATTGTCGATTTGAGTTCGGAGTCATCATCATCGCCGATCCAGACTTCAAACAGGTCGCCGAGAATGAACAGGGCATCGCACTGCCCCTGGTTAAGCTTGAGAAAGTGCAGGAGAGTGTTGGTGATATCTGGTCGAGACTCCTGCAGATGCAGATCGGAAATAAACAGGGTTCGAGGTGACAGCATTAGTCAGAAGCTTCTAAATCTTCTGGAGTTACGTCGACAGACGCAATGATTACTTCGGTGACAGGTACATCCTGATGGCCGGCGACTGAGGCGGTTTCGCAAGTTCTTATCTTGTTGACAACGTCCATGCCATCCGTGACTTGCGCAAACACAGCATAGCCCCAACCCTGCACAGTCTTGCTGCGATGGTTCAGAAAATCATTGTCGCTGATGTTGATGAAAAACTGGGATGTCGCCGAGTGCGGGGCTGAAGTACGGGCCATCGCCAGGGTACCGGTAAGATTCTGCAGCCCGTTGTCTGCCTCGTTGTCAATGGTTTCTCGATTGGCTTTCTCCTTCATGTCGGCATTGAAGCCGCCACCCTGGATCATGAAGTTGTCAATCACGCGATGAAAAATAGTACCATCATAGAATCCATCTTCTGCATATTGCAGGAAATTGGCCGCCGAGTTTGGCGCTTTCTCAAAATTCAGCTCTATTGTTATAGGGCCGTAGTTTGTCTTTAACACAATCATGCTGACTTCCTTATACTACTGATAATAAAATTTAGTTATGGGATTCTACCTGAACCGTTATAATAAGCGTTTTCGCGCGTTCACAATAGTCCTGAAACCTCTTCGAGATAAAAGAATTCTCCAATGACAGACTCCGATACGGATAGCAAGCACTCTTCCGCTGGTGCTGCTAGCTCAAACTTTATACGGCACATGATTGCTCAAGACCTGACCGCCGACAAGCATGGCGGTCGTGTGCAAACTCGATTTCCGCCGGAGCCGAATGGCTATCTGCATATTGGCCACGCCAAATCTATCTGCCTGAATTTCACCGTGGCCGCTGAAAATAATGGCCTGTGCAATTTGCGCTTTGACGATACCAACCCAGCGAAAGAGAGTCAGGAATTCGTCGATGCGATCAAGGAAAACATTAACTGGTTAGGGTTTAACTGGAACGGAGATGTGCGCTACTCTTCCGGCTACTTTCCTGCGCTTTATGATTTTGTGACGCAACTCATCACGCATTCCTGTGCATTCGTCTGTAGTTTAAGTGCAGATGAAGCACGTGAGTACCGTGGTAGTCTGACCGCGCCTGGTCGCGATAGTCCGGACCGGGAGCGTAGTGTAGAAGAAAACCTGGATTTATTTGCCCGCATGAAAGCGGGGGAATTTGAAGACGGCAGCTATTCCCTGCGGGCGAAGATCGATATGACTGCGCCCAACATCAATATGCGTGACCCGGTGTTGTACCGCATCCGTCATATTGAACATCATCAAACCGGCACCGACTGGTGCATTTACCCAACCTACGATTACACCCACTGCATTTCGGACGCAATTGAGAACATCACTCATTCCCTGTGTACGCTTGAGTTTGAAGACCATCGCCCGCTTTATAATTGGATACTGCACAATCTCGACATGAGTAGCCTGCGTGCCGCCAGCGATCTGGCGGATTCTCAGCTAGACTATGTGCTTCCCGAGCAAACCGAGTTCGCCAAGTTGCGCTTGAATTACACCATGATGGGCAAGCGCAACCTCAGGGAAATGGTTGATACCGGCGTGGTAAACGGCTGGGATGATCCGCGCATGCCGACCTTGGCTGGCATGAGAAGACGAGGCTTTACCGCTGCCTCGATTCGTAACTTCTGTGAGAGCATCGGTGTTGGGCGCAGCGACAGTGTGGTGGATATGGGGATGCTGGAACACGCTATTCGCGATGACCTGGATAAGCAGGCCCCTCGAGCCATGTGCGTTATGACTCCGCTGAAAGTAGTGCTTAGCAATATTGAAGCAGGCCATGTTGAGCCCTTGAGCATGGCGAAGCATCCGAAGAATGAGGCAATGGGCAGAAGAGAGGTGCCGCTTACCCGGGAAATTTTAATCGACCGGGCCGACTTCGAAGAGCAACCGCCAGCAGGATTCAAGCGCTTGGTGCCCGGTGGTGAGGCCAGGCTAAGAGGCGCCTATGTGATTCGTTGTGATGAAGTGGTTAAAGACAGCGATGGCACAGTAGTCGAACTCATCTGCAGTGCCGACAAAGCCACATTGGGGAAAAAACCGGAAGGGCGTAAGGTCAAGGGAGTGGTGCACTGGGTATCTGCTACGCTGGGAGTACCGATTAATGTGCGTCTGTATGATCGGCTGTTTAATGTAGAAAACCCGGAGGCGAAAGACATTGTTGATTATCGTGATTGTCTGAATCCTGATTCTATCGTCGAGTTGACGAACTGCATGGTCGAGCCCGCCGCGGTGGGTGACGCCGCCGCCTTGAACTACCAGTTTGAGCGGGAAGGCTATTTCTGTCTTGATGAGGCCGATTCCAGCGCCAGTCTGCCCGTGTTTAACCGGACTATCACCCTGCGTGATTCCTGGTCCGGGCAGTAATTAGCGATACCAGAGAAGCTGACGCCTTGTGATTAGAATCTATAACACGCTGACCCAGACCAAAGAGGAATTCCAGCCTCTGGAAGCAGGCAAGGTACGCATCTATGTCTGTGGCATTACCACCTACGACTACTGTCATTTAGGCCATGCTCGTATGTTGGTCGCTTTTGATATGGTGGTCAGGTACCTGCGTATTCGCGGTTTCGAGGTCACCTATGTTCGCAATATCACCGATATCGACGATAAGATTCTGGCCCGGGCAAAAGCAAACGACGAAATATTTTCGGATCTGACTGCGCGCTTTATCGATGCCATGCATGCAGACGAGCGCGCTCTTGCCATCTTGCCGCCTGATCAGGAACCCCGGGCAACACAGCATATTGAACAGATTGTCGCCATGATAGAAACGCTGATCGATGCTGATTTTGCCTATCGGGCAGACAATGGTGATGTTTATTTTGCGGTCATGCAGTTTCCGGGATATGGCAAGCTTTCGAAGAAAAAAATGGACGAGTTGCTCGATGGCGCACGCATCGAGGTGGGAGAATTAAAACGTGACCCACGGGATTTTGCACTCTGGAAGGCTTCTGCAGACGATGATGTAGGCTGGGACTCACCCTGGGGCTATGGCAGGCCAGGCTGGCACATCGAGTGTTCCGCTATGTCCATCTGCAGTCTGGGCGCTAGCTTCGATATCCATGGCGGTGGCACCGATCTCATGTTTCCCCATCATGAGAATGAGATTGCGCAATCGGAAGCGGCGACCGGATGCACCTTCGCCAAGTTCTGGATGCACAACGGCCCGTTGCGCGTCGACAACGAAAAGATGTCAAAATCTCTCAATAATTTTTTTACCGTCAGGGAGGTGCTGCAGAAATATGATGCGGAGGTGGTGCGTCATCTGCTGATTGCCAGTCACTACCGTAGTCCGATTAACTATTCCGAGCAGAGCCTGCAGCAATCGACCCGAGTGCTTGAGCGACTCTACACGGCACTGAAAGACCTGGACACGGTCACGGCGAAGTCCTTAACCAACAGCCGCTTCGAAAAAGCATTTTTTGCGGCCATGGATGATGATTTTAATACGCCGAAAGCTTTCGCCGTATTATTTGATATGGTGAAAGAAATTAATCGACAGAAAGCAGAAGGTGGCGACGGCGCCAATCAGTTGGGCGCGTTGTTAGTAAAATTGGGTGGCTATCTGGGTCTGTTACAGAACTCGCCGGAAAATTTCCTGCAAGGCGACACTGACACGGCTGTTGACGCAGAAAAGGTCGAGCAATTGATAGCGGCCCGGGAACAGGCGCGAGCCGACAAAGACTGGGAAAAAGCTGATAAGATCAGGGATGAGCTCGCGGCGATGCAGGTGGTGGTGGAAGACGGAGCCGGTGGCAGCGGCTGGCGCCTGGATCGTTAGAACAGCCTGGCGCCTGAATCACTAGAACCGCCCGCCAACCGAAATCACCGCTAGATAGCGGCAATCAAGGATTGACTGGCTCAAGGGACGTGAGTATTATGCCGTGCTCTTAAAAATGAGTCATACATCGGGGTATAGCGCAGTCTGGTAGCGCGCTTGCTTTGGGAGCAAGATGTCGGGAGTTCAAATCTCTCTACCCCGACCATTTTTTAATTGATACTGTGCATAAGTGTCAATCTGACGATAGCAAGATCGGACGATAGCAAAACAATAGAGTCCAATCCGCTGTTGGTGCGGCCTACTCTTCAGCGATTAGTGGTGACTGTAGCTCAGTTGGTAGAGCCCTGGACTGTGACTCCGGTGGTCGCGGGTTCGAACCCCGTCAGTCACCCCATTAATTCTCGCCGTCTCGGCTCGCCTCATCTGACAAGCCATTGAAGTCTTTTTGCTGATACTCGGGTCTATTCTCCTGTCTATTTTGTTAGAATTCAGCTATGAGCCAAGTAAAAGTCAAAACCCTGGACGGCAATCGCACTCGTGTTGCCGATATAAACATCGCCGCACCACAGGCCCTGCAGAAGGCGCAACAAGGGCTGTTGGGCAAGCTGGCCGTGGGCTACAAGAATCTCTCCCAGGTCATGGCAGGTATGTATACAGGGATTGGTTGCAGCGGTACTCCCAACCCATTTCACAGTTACGACGAGCCATCAGAGGCCAGCGCGGACAGCGACACACCCGACAACTAGCCGTAGCCCACGGGACCATGGTTACAATCCTTAATTCGTGTAAAATACACGCCGCTTTCTCTGGTCAAACAGACCAGTTAAAGCAATTATTGCGCCCGTAGCTCAACTGGGTGAGAGCGAACGTTTTCAAAGCGACAGCTTTGAGCGAAGCACGAACGACAACGATCTGTGATCGTTGGCCGGGTAGAGCACCGGCCCTCTTATGCCCGGAGTCGAAGATTCCACTGCAGGCAAAACAGGTTGGTTTAAACAATTATTGCGCCCGTAGCTCAACCGGATAGAGCACCGGCCTTCTAAGCCGGGGGTTGCAGGTTCGAGTCCTGCCGGGCGCGCCAATTTCTCTAGAGTTGGAGTAATGACGAGCTACACACTTTTCGGCGCGAAAATTTCCCTGTTTACCGGCAAAATCAGAGCCTACCTGATTTACAAGGGCATAGATTTCGAGGAAGTCACCGCGTCGTTACAGGTCTATAAAAATACCCTAGTGCCGAATACCGACGTGCGTTTTATCCCCGTCGTGAAGACGCCGGAAGATAAGTATCTGCAGGATAGCGCCGTGATCATTGACGAGCTGGAGGCCAGTCACGCCCAGCGACCGGTTATTCCCGTCACCCCCAAGCAGCTACTGGTGTCCAAACTCTTCGAGATTTATGGCGACGAGTGGCTACTCATACCCGCTATGCATTATCGCTGGAATAAGCAGCAGGACGCCTATGTTTATGCGGAATTTGGCAAGACTATATTTCCGCGGCTACCAGGCTTTCTTCAGCGTTTCCTGGGCAAGCGGGCGGGCAGTAGATTCAAGGGTTTTGTTAGCATGCTGGGCATAACCGAGGCAACCATACCTGCTATAGAGCAGTGGTATGAAGGTGACTTCCTGCCTGCTTTGGATGCGCATTTTGCCCGTCATGACTATTTGCTGGGTGCTGCCGCCAGTATCGGAGATTTTGGGCTAATGGGCCCATTGTTCGCACATCTGTACCAGGACCCAGAGTCAGGTAAAATTATGCGGGCTATTGCCCCCAATGTGGTGCAGTGGATAGAACGCATGAATAACCCCCCACTGGAGGTAGGTAGCTGGTTGGAAGCCGATGAAATTCCCGCCACCTTACTGTCTATTTTAACCAGAATGTTCCGCGAATTCTTCCCGGTTCTACAAAGCACCGTAATCTTGTTGGAGCAATGGAAGCGCGAAAATCCTACAGCAGTCATCCCAAGGTTTATTGGCAAGCACGGCTTTGCCATCGACCAGGCCAGGGGAGAGCGCGTTGTAATCCCATTTTCGCAGTGGAAGTTGCAGCGCGTCCTGGATGTGTATCAGAGCTTCGCTAACGATGAGAAAGCCAACATTGATGCTTTTCTAAGCGCGATTGGGGGGCTGGCGGCGTTGCAGACAAAAATTAGCGAGAGGCTTAGCCGAAAAGACAATGTATTGATCTGGTCATCGTCGGCGTAAGAGCCAGACCGGTATTAGCTTGCTGGGGCTCGCGGCTGCAGGGCAGGCCTTAGGAGCAAGCATACTGTCTGGTCGGAATCCTTGGCTGGCACAGACGCAGTGAATATTGCACTGTTAAACCAGTCTGAGGTGTAGTTAAATGCGGAGTCGCAGCATAAAAGCGAGTTGCAAGCTAATAATTAATAGGAAACTGTGAAATGAGTAAAGGTACGGTTAAGTGGTTCAACGCAGACAAGGGATTTGGGTTTATTACTCCAGAAGACGGAGGCAAGGATCTTTTTGTACACTATTCGGAAATTAAAAGTGATGGTGGCTACGCCACGCTAACTGACAGTCAGGCGGTTGAATTCGAAGCCGGCCAGGGTCAGAAAGGACCTTGTGCGAACAACGTTGTGCCTCAGTAGCTAAGAAAAAGTAGCTAAGAGAAAGTAGTACCCACAAAAATAGTAGTTACGCGGATTTTTGTGTGCTGCCGATTTGCTATTGGGAGGCTGCGCTTCTCAATCAATTGATCTGCATCTTTATTAAAAACAACAATTTACTCAAGATACCTCGAATTAAAACGATAAAGGTTATGTAAGTTGTTGTTGTACCGGCCTACGCTAGGATTGGTTTCTTAGCGCTAGGCCTTTTCAATTTTAGCCTTCGACTAACGGTTCCTGAGCGGCAATAGCGCTGCCTTTTCTGCAGGGCAGGCAATAATATCGTCCTGCCCAGTGTGCCGCCAGTTGCTGAACTCAATCAACTCATATTCACCACTGCGTTTGGCTTTTGAGCCGCGGCGTTTGGCTTTGCTGCCATCTGAATTTCTGGTATTAAATGCGAACAGCTTATAATCAGGCGGCAAGACGGCCAGAAATTCCTCTAAAGAGGTGAAGGCAAGTTCGCCGCCATAGCTTATTTCGCAAACCAGAACCGGCCGCTGCTCCAGCAATGTCCTACGCAGGCCTGTAAGTGCGGATTTTTCAAAACCTTCTACATCTATTTTCATCAGCGCAATAGCGTCAATCTTGTGCTCCTGAAAATACTCATCCCCCTGTAACAACATCAGTTTGCCGGTGGCGTTATTCCCCTTGCTGACTGTGCTGGCATCGAATGAGCCAATGCCTTGATTCCTGCCCGTGGGCGCAAAGAAAGTCAGTGCCTCCGCCTTGTCGCTCAAGCCCACGGCATGGAAGCTTATATTTTCTATCCCATTTAGCTGAATGTGATGGTTCATTTTGGCGCTGACGAGCCCATAAGGTTCGAAAGCGTGTACATGAGAGGCGTAGTTGGACATGAACAGGGAGTGTTGCCCGATGTTAGAGCCAACGTCGCAGAACAACTGACGCTGGCTGCCCGCGTTAGCGTCGGCGTCCTGTAAATTTTGCAAGGCATCGCGGAGAAAGAAAAGCAGGGGCTTTTCGAAGGCACCATAGTAGTAGATATTGAATTCGATACTGTTGTTGAGATTACCGCTGATAGCGGAGTCCGAAAAAATCCGCTTCGAAGGGAGCATCGGGAATATTACCGGCAGCTACCAGTTTCCGATAAAGCAACTTCTTGTGTTTCAGGCTCAACCATTGTTGCTGCCTCAAGGCCTGGCACAGTTTTACGCCCAGGCTCATTGCACCGGGCCTTGGGGTTTTCGGATGCAAACTAACAGTCATAACTGAGATCCATTCGTAGCGCTGCACTTTTTGCCGCAAGAAAAGCGGACTTTTTGTGACAGGTTTTGCATTTTTGATCACCAGGCCAGGCTGGACACTGGTATTTCCGTGAAATTGTACAATAATGAAGATGCTACTCGATAAAAGCAGTCTTCGCCAAGTCTTGGCTGGCTAGTTTAGGCTGGGACGCCGGGGGAAATCGCAGTTTCCTCCGGCGTGGTAGCCCTTCACCCTGACTCTCCTATGCCTTCTCTTACTCTTCTTCAAGCTATCACTGTGTCGCTATGTTGTCGGCTTCCTGAGCGCGCATCGGTTGCCTCGCCAGAGTAGTGCCGCCATAATTCCCTTCGGGTAATTTACCTGCGCAATCACATTAGAGGAAACTACGTGCTAGGGATAATAGGTGGTACAGGATTATCGACACTGGATGGCTTCGAAACAACTGGACAGCAGCAGTGCATTACAGAATTTGCTGCGGCGCCGGTTGTTGTCGAGTTTGCGGCGATTGCAGGTGCAACGGTGGCATTTTTGCCGCGGCATGGCAGGAGCCAGTCCGTGCCTCCCCACAGGGTTAATTATAGAGCGAATATTCGGGCCCTGGAAAAGTTGGGCGTTAGCGTAATAGTAGCGATAAATGCGGTAGGTGGTATTCATAAAAATCTGGGGCCTGGTGCTTTTGCCGTGCCGGATCAGATTATCGACTATACGGCAAATCGCCAATCGAGCTTCTTCGATGAGAATATCGAAGCGGTGACGCACATTGATTTTACTTATCCCTATGCGGAGCACGTGCGTCAGCAGATTTTGACGAGTGTAGCGGCAGTCAATGCACTCGCAAGTTCGACCAGGACATGCCTGGACGGTGGTGTCTACGGCTGTACATCGGGGCCGCGTCTGGAAACCGCTGCAGAAATTAGACGTTACAAACAGGATGGCTGCGACATGGTTGGAATGACTGGCATGCCGGAGGCGGCGCTGGCGCGAGAGGCTGGCATCGATTATGGCAGCCTGGCGTTTTCAGTGAACTGGGCCGCGGGTTTGTCCGAGCAATTAATTAGTCTCGATGAAATTTACAAGATCGTCGACGCCGGCATGGGCTTTGTCAACAGCGTCCTACAGGAGCTTGCCTCGGGGCGGGCCTAAAAATCAGCCTCAACTGGAGGCATAGCTGGGACGTCGTAGGGTTCTACCATGATGACCAGACCCATTGCAGGGTGGTCCAGATAGTGGAATTCGGTACTGCGCATATCGCGGCTCTGCTTAAACTGAAACACACGAGCGGCGGTGTATTCCAGGCCGTCGCTACTTGCTGGCGCTGATTCAATCTGAATGTCGACGGTTGCTGGAATCGCTGGCAACTGCCAGTCATTTTTGGGGGCGGTCAGGGTGCTAAATTCTGTTAGCCAGAAATTCGCGTCGACAACCACGCGGTCGGCATTGTCATTGAATCGAAGGGTGATACTGCCCTGCAGTTCATGTTGCTCACCGTATTGCAGGCCGCCGTGTATATACAGCGGCATGGCAGCGGCCTGGCCAACCAGCGGCTGCCGCCACAAACCATGAAATAACAGGCGATGGTCCGCCGAACGTCCAAGCGCCTGATTGGTCTGTTGAAAATTACTGGCTGATGCAGGCAGTTGCAGAAACGAGTCTCTATTCAAATCGTAAAAACGAAAGGGGGCGCTTGCTGCAGTTGATCGCAGAGCGGTCGGCCCCGTCGCCAGGGTAATTTCTCGATTAATTTGCTCCTGCGTTAATTCCTCTACTGGATTATTGGCAGCCTCTGTAGTGGCTTCAAGCGGTGGCAGTTTTAGTTGTTCTATGAGTAACAATTCGCTTAATTGATCCAGTTGCCGTAATTTTTCCGGATACGCGAGAGCCGTACGGTCGGCCTGCCAGCGCTCTTCGTCGCGATCGACAGGAGATTCATTGCTGAATATGCTTAGCTCAATTTGAAACCACCTGGATCCATCTTGCGCCAGGCTTGCGGGCGCGAGACACAAGCTACACATTACCAACAGCAAGCTCAGAGCAGGCTTGTGAGTTAGCGACACAGTATTCAAGCTACTAACATAGCTAAGCTGGGATTGGTGCATATAGGACTCGTTGTCAGCACTATGTATCGATGCAATCCTGTAAAAAATTATTTTCTACGCTGCTTTTTTCTCTAACTTCAATTTGCCCAGTAGTTGGTCAATAAACTGGAGTTTCTCCTGCGCTTCGCTGCAAGCATGAACGAATTGCAGTTGATTCGCACTACCTAATTTGTATTGCTGAGGTTGGGTCTGAATCAGTTGCACGATGGACAGAGGATCAACTTCGGTGTGCGGCCCAAATTCTATGCGGCCACTGCTGACGTTGGCGTCGATTTTCTTGATGCCGAACGCCATCGCCTTCAGTTTCAGCTGGGTCAACTGGAATAGCAGTTTCAATTGATCGGGTAAGAGGCCAAACCTGTCGATCATTTCCACCTGTAACTCGCGTAAATCATCAATGTCTACAGACCCGGATATTCGCTTGTACATGATCAGGCGTGTGTGTACATCGGGCAAGTAGTCCTCTGGAATTAGTGCAGGAATTCTCAAGTTCACCTCGATAGATTTATCCAGGTCGAGATCCGGGCTTGGAATTCTGCCAGCCTTGATGGCTGCCACGGCAGCCTCCAACATCTCGGTGTAGAGCGAGAAGCCAATCTTTTGCATGTGCCCGCTCTGTTCGTCGCCGAGTAACTCGCCAGCGCCACGTATCTCCAAATCATGGCTGGCCAGGGTAAAACCAGCGCCAAGAGTGGTTGCGGCCTGAATTGCTTCGATACGTTTGCGGGCATCGACATTAAGCTTGCCGTGACTCGGCAGCAGCAAATAAGCATAGGCCTGGTGATGGGATCTGCCAACGCGACCGCGTAATTGGTGCAGTTGAGCGAGGCCAAACTTGTCGGCCCGATTTATCAAGATTGTATTCGCGTTGGGAATGTCGATGCCGGTTTCTATGATCGTGGTACAGACCAGAATGTTGTAGCGCTTGTGATAAAAATCCGCCATCACTTTTTCCAGTTCGCGCTCGGGCATCTGGCCGTGGGCAATGCAAATACGAGCCTGCGGATTAATTTCCTGCAGATGTTCTGCCGCACTGTCGATGGTCTTTACTTCATTGTGCAAATAGAACACCTGGCCGCCACGCATCAGTTCGCGAGAAACGGCTTCTTTCACCAGGCTGTCCTGCTTGCCACGGACAAAAGTTTTAACTG
The DNA here is from genome assembly GCA_963694865.1 of Gammaproteobacteria bacterium. Classification (GTDB taxonomy): domain Bacteria; phylum Pseudomonadota; class Gammaproteobacteria; order Pseudomonadales; family Pseudohongiellaceae; genus UBA9145. The sequence goes on from CAVOFA010000004.1 coordinate 25,453, forward strand.
AGAGTCTTCCCGCCGGAGGTGTCACAATCAGGGAAAGGTCACGAATCCCGGACAAGGCCATATTAAGAGTTCTGGGGATGGGTGTGGCGGTGAGCGTGAGAATGTCCACGTTGGCGCGCAGGGATTTCAGTTTTTCTTTTTGTCGCACACCGAAGCGATGCTCTTCATCGATGATCAACAAGCCTAAATTATGATAGTCAATATCAGTGTGTAGCAACTTGTGCGTGCCTATCAATATGTCAACCTTGCCGGCGCTGACATTCTTCAGGGTTTGGTTTTGTTCGCCAGTCGATTTAAATCGCGAGATCACATCGACCACAAACGGCCAGTCCGCAAACCGGTCCTTGAAACTCTCGTAGTGCTGTTGGGCGAGTAGGGTAGTGGGAACCAATAGAGCAACTTGCTTGTTATTCTGCACCGCTACAAATGCGGCCCGCATCGCCACCTCGGTTTTGCCAAAGCCGACATCGCCACAAACCAGTCGGTCCATGGCGCGGCCATTTGTCATATCATCGATAACGGCCTCGATCGCGGTGCTTTGGTCGGCGGTCTCTTCGAATGGAAAGCTGGCGGAAAATTGCTCGTACTCGACGGCGTCACACTGGTATTTAAAGCCTTTCTTGGCCTCGCGCTGGGAATAAATATCCAGCAATTCCGCAGCGACATCGCGAATTTTCTCCGCCGCTTTGCGTTTGGTTTTCTGCCACTGGTCGGTGCCCAGATGATTGAGTGGCGCCGTTTCCTGATCGGCGCCGCTGTAGCGGCTTATGAGGTGCAGCGAGGCCACCGGCACGTAGAGTTTGGCCTGATTGGCATATTCCAGAGTAAGAAATTCTGTGGATTGTCCATCGGTAGTTATAGTCTGCAAGCCGCGATAACGTCCGATGCCATGATCGAAGTGGACGACTGCATCGTTTAAGTGTAATTCCGTGAGACTCTTGATGATGAAATCTGTATTGCTCTGGGTTCGCTGCCGTCGACGCCGTTGGGCGATGCGATTACCAAAGAGCTGGGCTTCCGTGACCAGCACCAGTTTTTCCTGCTGCAACCAGAGGCCGTCGTCTAGCGGCGCTATGGTGATGCCAATAGCAGCATCGCTGTGCAGAAAATCCTGGCAGTGATCGAAAATCCGGGGAAATATGTCGACCGGCTTCAGCCGATCCAATAAAGTTTCCCGCCGGCCTGCAGATTCCGCACAAAACAGGACGCGCTGGTCACTCTCGACAATAAAATTCTGAATACTACTAAAAGGAGTTGCCAGTTTTGAGTTGCTGCTTAGATCGGGTAGTTGCGCCGTTTTAAAGTCAGCGGCGGCAGCACTGTCCTTGAACTCGATTTGCGGATAGCGCTTCAGCGCTGCTTGCACAAAATCGATAGGAATGAATATCTGGTCCGGACTGAGAATGGGGCGGTAACGATCGATCTGGCGATCTTCGTAGCGGCTGCGAATATCCTGCCAAAATTTCTCGCCAGCCTGGTTAAGATCGCCGATCTTGCAGCAGGTAGTCGAGGCTGGCAAATAGTCGAACAGGGAACTCAAGCCATCGAAAAACAGCTCGAGATAATATTCGAGTCCCGGTGAACTGATGCCATCGCTGACATCCTGATAGATCGGACACTGCCTCACATCGGTATCGAACAGTTCCCTGAATTTACCGCGAAAGCTGGTGATGCCTTTTGCGTCCAGAGGGAATTCGCGGCCGGGCAACAAACGAATTTCATCAACTTGCTGATTCGATAATTGCGTCTCTGGGTCGAAATTACGCAGGGTTTCTATTTCGTCGTCAAACAGGTCGATGCGAAATGGCTGTAATGAGCCCATAGGGAAAATGTCGATGATCGACCCGCGCACGGCAAACTCGCCGTGTTCGTAAACCGAGTTCACCGATTGATAACCGGCTTTAATGAGCTGTTGCCGAATGCCGTTAATATCAAGCAACTGCCCAATTTTTAAGTCGAAACTGTTGCCGGCAATGTAGGCCCGGGGCGGCAGTTTGTGCATCAGGCTGGTTATGGAAACCACGAGAATTCCCGATTGCAACTGGGGCAATTTGTAGAGTGTGCGTAAGCGGTCCGAAATAATGTCCTGGTGAGGGGAAAAATTATCGTAGGGCAAGGTCTCCCAGTCAGGCAGGCTAAAGACCTTGAGGTTTTCCCGGGTCTTGCAGAAGTAGCGTAGTTCTCGCTTCAAGCGAGTGGCTGCTTCGTTGTCCTCGCACACCACTAGCAAGGGCCCTGCACTGTTGGCGGCCGCATTGCTTATGGCAAGGCTGGCAGCAGTGCCATTTAGTGTTTGCCAGTAGCAAGCTTTGCTGTTTTGGGGCAGTGGTGGTTCGAAAATATTTGGCATGAAAGAGTCGAGCGCGATGGGCTAGGCCGATTTGAGGTTCGTCAGTATAGGGTAGAGTGTCGTCTGGTTCCGGAGATTGTAGCGTAAAACCAGGCACCGAGCAGCGACTAGTTCAGTCAGTAGCCCCAGCGCGAATAATACCTTGCCTTGTTGCACTGGCAATCCTTTCACAAGATAATACCGGCCTTCTTAAATGCGGCAAATGAAAGGGGTTTTTGTGAATCGTCCAAGCGTAGATGATTATTTCGGTGACTGGAAACAACGAGAAGCACTGGTACAGGAAATGATTCCTGTTCTCGGTCGGCTTTTTAGTCAGCACAACGTTGGCGTATATATCTATGGCAGGCCCCTGCACAACCGCTCAGTAACCTTTATCATGAAATCCCATCGCTTCGTGCGCCAGATTGAGCGCAACGAAATGTCGGAATTCGAAACTCACTCTGTGCTCATGGCAATGGCCAAGCTGGAGCTTTGGCACGCGGGAATTGACCTTGGAAAGCTCACCGTGAGCTACATGGATCACCAGGAAACCGAAGCTGACGGTGCCCTCAGCGTTGATGACTTTGTTTCCAGGGAGTTGGCTTATTTGGATGGGGTAAATGAAAAACCCATAGCCAAATGTCAGGACGTGGTGCTTTACGGCTTCGGTCGTATCGGCCGGTTGATGGCGCGCTTGCTGGTAGAGCGTACCAGCACTGGAGAAGTCATGCGGCTAAAGGCCATCGTGGTGCGACCGGGCCCGGCCGGAGACCTGGAAAAGCGTGCCAGCCTGTTTACCGCGGATTCCGTGCACGGTGCTTTTCAGGGCACCTTGCGTGTGGATGAGGAGAACCACAGCCTGGTAGCTAACGGCAATGTGATAAGAGTTATTTATGCTACTGCACCGGATGAAATCGATTACACAAAATACGGCATCGACGACGCCCTGATAATAGACAACACCGGCAAATGGAGAGACACAGAGGGGCTTTCTCTGCACCTGAAGTCGAAGGGCGCCGCAAAAGTCATCCTCACTGCGCCAGGCAAGGGCGATCTCAAGAATATCGTCTATGGTATCAACGACGACCAGATCTCGGTCGATGATAAAATCATCACTGCTGCCTCTTGTACCACCAACGCCATCGCCCCGGTGCTGAAGGTAATTAGTGATAAGTTCGGTATCGAGAAAGGGCACGTCGAGTCGGTACATGCATACACCAATGACCAGAACCTGATCGACAACTACCACAAGGGTAGACGCCGTGGTCGTAGCGCCGCCTTGAATATGGTGCTGACAGAAACTGGAGCCGCCAAAGCGGTTGTTAAAGTTGTGCCAGAGCTGGCGGGCAAACTCACGGGTAATGCGGTGAGAGTACCTATTCCGAATGTGTCGATGGCGATCATGAACCTGACGCTGGAAACCGACACCAACAAGGATGAGATCAATGAGTTTTTGCGCGACATCGCTCTGCACTCGAAATTACAGAATCAAATTAGCTATACCCAGTCGCCTGATGCTGTATCCAGTGATTTCGTCGGTACTCGAGAGGCCTGCATCGTAGATTCCAATGCCACCATCGTTAATGGCAATCACTGTGTGTTGTATCTGTGGTATGACAATGAATTTGGTTACTGCTGCCAGGTTGCGCGCATGGTCTATAAGATGGCCGGGATTAGCTACAAGCAGTACCCGATAGATGAATCGGCATAGCCTTGCTCGATTTTTTGCGACGGCATAGCTTATTAACGACCTTTCTGGCCGCCCTGTCTGCTGCTGCAATTTTATTCTCAGGAGCCTGCGATGACATCCAGCAGCTTACTGGCTACACCATGGGTACCACGTATCAATTGCAGATCGTGGATATGCCCGATGCGCTTTCGAGAGAAGAAATCAGCGCTGCGGTCACGACTTTGCTAATGGATCTCGATGTCGGCAAGTTTTCCACCTATGCCGCCGACTCTGAACTTTCCCGCTTTAATCGGCACCCTGTTAATCAAGCCTTTTCTGCCTCGGCGGAGTTTGTTGCTGTACTGACGCTGGCACAGGAGGTTGCTGCGCTAACCGATGGTGCCTTCGATGTCACTATTGGACCCTTGGTTAATCTTTGGGGGTTTGGTCCTTCGTTTCAGCTCCTCGCTGCAGACATTCCGGATCAACAACGCATTGATTCTCTGATGCAGTCAGTGGGCTATGGGTTTTTGGAAATCGACGCTGCTACGGCGTCTGTCACCAAGCTGGCTGACGTCTATGTGGATCTCAGTGGTATCGCCAAGGGTTATGCGGTGGATCAATTGGCTGCTTATTTTGACGGGATCGGGGTTGAGAACTATTTTCTGGGGGTGGGCGGCGAACTGAAGATAAAAGGGCACAAACCCGGCAATCAAAGTTGGGTGCCGGCCATAGAGACGCCGCAGGATATAGAGTCCCAGGTCTACGAAATATTTTTCAGCAACGGCGCTCACATCGCGGTTGCCGGTTCCGGTGATTACCGTAATTATTTCGAAGTAGATGGAGTGAGATATTCCCACGAGATCGATCCGAGAACGGGACGGCCGGTGTCACACAATCTGGCGGCAGCCTATGTGATCGATGCATCCGCCGCCACGGCGGATGCCCTGGCTACGGCCTATATGGTACTAGGGTTGGGAGCTGCGCGTGAACTGGCGGAGCGCACGGGCCAGGCCGCCTACTTTATTTTTACGTCTGATGGCGTGGGATTTGCTGACTATGTTACTGACGAATTCTCGAGCTATTTGCGGACAGATTGATTTGTTCATGGTTCCTGCGCTAACCCAGCTAATAAAATAGCGCAGCTTACTTTAGATTTTTCAACAGGCTTTTCCATAAATGCAGAAAGATCATTTCGATATTATCGTTATAGGCAGTGGGCCTGCGGGTGAAGCTGCCGCCATGAATGCAAAGAAGAAGGGGCGCTCAGTCGCAGTCATCTGCGACCTCGAGCAGGTAGGTGGCAGCTGCACCCATCTCGGCACCATTCCTTCGAAGGCGCTCAGACACTCTGTTAAGCAAATAATGCAGTTCAACAATAATCCAATGTTTAGGGATTTCGGTGATGCCAGAAAATTAAGTTTCCAGCAGATTCTTAATCATGCCGACCGGGTTATTTATGAGCAAGTCAAGATGCGCAGCGATTTCTATGAGAGAAACCAGGTTCCGATCTTTAAGGGTAGAGCCAGCTTCGTCGACAAAAACACGATCAAATTAGTTTCCAAGCGCAAAAAATTGTCGGCCGATTATTTCATTATCGCCACCGGTTCACGGCCCTACCATCCACCCAATGTGGATTTTAGGCACCCGCTACTGTTTGACAGCGACACCATTCTGCAACTCGATCACTCTCCCCGTAAGGTCACGGTAATTGGCGCTGGCGTCATTGGTTGTGAGTATGCCTCCATATTTGGTGGTCTCGGCTCGAAAGTCGAATTAATCAATCCCGCTGCGAGTTTGCTTACATTTCTCGATACAGAGATATCAGATGCCCTTAGTTATCAGTAGCGTAACGTAGGTGTTCGCAGTCGTCACAATGAAGAATTTGAGCGTCTGGACTATCACGATGATCACATCGTTACTTATTTGCAGTCCGGTAAAAAAATACGCAGTGATATTGTGCTGTGGGCTAATGGCCGCACCGGTAATACTCAAGGTCTGGGGCTGAACAATATTGGTATAAAAACCAACACTCGTGGCCAGATCAAGGTGAATGCCACGTATCAGACCAAACTAGGGAATATCTTTGCGGCGGGCGACGTGATTGGTTGGCCATCGTTGGCGGGAGCCGCCTAGGATCAGGGGCGGGCCGCGAGTAACGCCATCGTCGCGCCAGCTGAATGTTGTCCGGTAACGGCGGTGGCGACAGGAATTTATACCATTCCCGAGATCAGTACGCTGGGGCTTACGGAAGCAGAGCTGACTGCCAGCACCCGCCAACAGCATGAAGTACTTTCTGATGACCACCTTTAACTATCCCACTATGGCGGAGGCATACCGTACGGCAGCGCTGGATGGATTGAATCGCATTTTCTAAATCGAAGGAATTGGTAAAACTACTGGTCTGTTTGCAGCAGGAAACGTGTAGAAACCAACTTTCATCAAGCGACTAAAAACACTGCAAGCCTTCCCAATTTGCATGATCTGGAGCAGGTTTGGTGATGGCTTTATTGTAGACTCTCGTAATCTTAACTATTGCTATGGTATCGGCTTTTAATTCTACGTCTTAGTCAGTAGCCCGAATCGGTCAAAGAGTTGGTAATTAAGGGCTTGCAGTGGACAAATTGCTTGCCTTCCAAAGGCTATGCGTGTAAATTCCGAGCGCAATTCGGGGCTGGCTTCTACGCTTAAAAAGCCACGGTATCTCTGCTCAAATATTCGAGATTTTTTGGGGTTAGTCGCTTGGAAGCATCGGTTACAGTCATAGACGGTATGCGACCGTTCCTGTTTTATTTTGCGCTGGTCATGTTCGTGGTCATCACCATGCTGGTGCTTTCCTACTTCCTCGGGCAACGCATAAACCGGCCTGGCAAAAACCTGCCCTTCGAATCGGGCATTGTTTCCGTCGGCAGCGCTCACTTCCGCATATCAGTTCAATTCTACTTGCCTGCCATCCTCTTCATCATCTTTGACCTCGAAGTAGTGTTCCTGTTTGCGTGGGCGGTGGCGGTTAAAGAAGCCGGTTGGCCTGGATTCATCGAGATCAGCGTATTCATTCTCATACTGCTCGCCGCGTTATTTTATTTGTATCGCATAGGCGCCCTGGACTGGCGTACCGAGACCCAGAAACGTGAACTTGCTGCTCTCAAGGGTCCTGGTGGTGTCACCAACAAGAAGGAATTCATACTATGAGTATGCAATTGCAGTCAGTAGATGACGCCTCCGGGCTGAAACCTGGTGGTGGTGGCAGCAGCCTCGACGAATTTATCCGCCGCAACGTGGTGATGGCCAATCTGGAAGACATGGTGGCCTGGGGCAGAAAGAATTCTCTTTGGCCGTTTAATTTCGGGCTTTCCTGCTGCTATGTGGAAATGGCCACGGCTTTCACCAGTCGGCATGACCTGGCGCGGTTCGGCGCCGAGGTAATCAGGGGGACTCCCCGACAAGCTGACTTGATCGTCATTGCCGGCACGGTATTCCGCAAAATGGCGCCGGTAGTGAAATTACTGCATGAGCAGCTGCTGGAGCCAAAATGGGTGATTTCCATGGGCTCCTGTGCCAACTCCGGGGGCATGTACGACAGTTATTCGGTGGTGCAAGGGGTGGATAAATTTCTGCCGGTAGACGTTTACGTGTCCGGTTGTCCGCCACGCCCCGAGGCGCTATTGCAGGGGCTAGTGCTGTTACAGGAATCCATTGCTCGAGAGCGTCGACCGGTGAGCTGGATGATCAACGACAACGGCATAATCGAACGAGAGAAGAAGCCGGTGCAAAGAGAGATAAGACGCGCCGATCGGATTGCGGCAACCGAGCTAAGATCTCCAGACGAAGTTTAATAAAAGCACTAAATACATATAGATACGATTTAAATATAATCTAAAATATTACTAATGCAAGTAACCGAAAATACAGTTCAACATGGCGCAGAAGCTTCCCCTCTGCTGGCAAAACTGCGCGCCGATTTTGGTGACAGAATACTGGCGGAACAGATCACCTGCGACGGCATTCCCACGCTCTGGATCGATCGAGCCCATGTAAAATCGCTGTTACGGGCATTAAAAACTGAAACCAGCCCGGTTTTCGAGATGCTGTATGACCTCACCGCCATCGATGAGCGGCTCAGGGTGCACCGGGAAGGCCAACCACCCAGTGAATTCACGGTGGTCTACCACCTGATGTCCTTTAGTGGTAATTGTGATTTCCGGGTAAAAGTGCCACTGCAGGACTCTGATTTGTCGCTTGGCAGCGTGATCGAGCTGTGGTCCAGCGCCAACTGGTACGAGCGCGAGGCCTGGGACATGTTTGGCATCAACTTTGACGGCCATCCCAACCTTTATCGTATCCTGCTACCACCTAATTGGGAGGGGCACCCGCTGCGCAAGGAGCATCCAGCCCGGGCTACCGAGATGGAGCCCTATTCTCTGGACGATGAGAGGGAAGTGCTGGAACAGGAATCACTTAAGTTTAAACCCGAAGACTGGGGTATGCAGCGAACGTCAGAGCACTCTGAATTCATGTTTTTAAACCTCGGGCCCAACCACCCCAGTGTGCACGGTGCATTCCGTATAGCCTTGCAGCTGGACGGCGAAGTGGTAGTGGACGCGGTGCCGGATATTGGCTATCACCACCGCGGCGCTGAAAAAATGGGTGAACGCCAAACCTGGCATACTTTTATACCCTACACAGACAGAATCGATTACCTGGGCGGCGTCATGAATAACCTGCCCTACGTGATGGCGGTGGAGAAAATGGCCGGTATCGAAGTGCCGGAGCGGGTCAAGGTTATCCGCGTCATGCTCTCGGAGATGTTCCGTATCTGTAGCCACCTCCTGTTCTACGGCACTTTTGCCCAGGACGTGGGGCAGCTCTCACCCATTTTCTACATGTTTGTGGAGCGTGAGCGCATCTTTAATATTATCGAATCCATTTGCGGTGCGAGAATGCACCCGGGCTGGTTTCGAATTGGTGGTCTGGCACAGGATTTACCCAACGGCTGGGACACACGAGTCAAGGAATTGCTGGATTTTATGCCCGCCAGATTGGCCGAGTACGACACTATGGTGATGCAGAATGGTATTCTCAAGCGCAGGACTCAAGGCGTTGGGGTGTTTGACAAAGAAGTGGCCTTCGACTGGGCCTTAACCGGATCAGGTTTGAGGGCGGCAGGATACGAATGGGATTACCGCAAACAGCGGCCCTACAGTGGTTATGAAAATTTCGACTTTGATGTTCCCATCGCCATTAATGGTGATGTCTACGACCGCTGTGCGGTGAGAGTAGAGGAAATTCGTCAAAGCCTGCGCATCATCAAGCAGTGCGTGGATAATATGCCTTCAGGTGAGTACAAGTCGGATCATCCGCTTACCACGCCGCCGCGCAAAGAAAAAACCATGCAGGATATCGAAACTCTGATTGATCATTTCCTGAGCGTGAGTTGGGGGCCGGTTATTCCACCGAACGAAGTATCGGTAGCGGTAGAAGCGACCAAGGGTGTTAATAGTTATTACCTCATCAGTGATGGTGGTACGACCTCATACCGCACACGTATACGCACACCGACCTTTCCTCACCTGCAGATGATTCCGACCATGAGTCGTGGCTTCATGCTCGCCGACTTGATTGCAATTGTAGCCGGGATTGATTTTGTGATGGCGGATGTGGACCGATGAATAAGCAAATCATAGCCAGTTCCAGCACTCGTGCACGGCAGTTAACGGCCGTGGAAATTGCCGAGATCGATCACGAGATGGAGCTATATCCGGACAAGCAGGCAGTGGGCCTGGAAGCATTGAAGATAGTGCAGAAACACCAGGGCTGGGTGTCCGATGAAAGCCTGTTGGCAATTGCCAGGTATCTGGATCTGTCCGCTGCCGATCTGGAAGGTGTTGCGACTTTTTTCAATCTGATCTATCGCCAGCCGGTGGGACGCAACGTGATGCTGTTTTGTGACAGCGTTAGCTGCTGGATTATGGGTTGCGAGGGTTTGAAAAAGCACATCAAGGAAGTGCTGGATATCGACTTCGGCGAAACCAGTAAAGAAGGTGATTTTACGCTGATTCCTGTGCCTTGCCTGGGCGATTGCGATCGCGCGCCGGTGATGATGGTGGGGCCGGATTTGCACAGAAATTTGACGGCGGAAAAAATCGACAAAATAATCTCTGACTATCGCAGTCAGAACCAGCAGCAGAGCGACTAAGGAATTTCGGATTTAACGTGGTAAGCAAGCCCCTGACAAAGAACATCGATATGTCCCGCCCGCCGCTGGATATCGCCGCCTATGAGGCTAACGATGGTTACCAGAGCGTACAGACCATAGTGAAGGGCTTGAGCCCGGAAGACGTCTTGCAACAGGTAAAAGACTCCGGCCTCAAGGGCCGTGGTGGCGCTGGCTTTCCAACCGGACTGAAGTGGAGCTTCGTGCCCCAGGGCGAGAATACGCCGCAGCAGAAATATCTGGTGGTGAACGCGGATGAGATGGAGCCTGGTACTTTCAAGGACAGGTTGCTGATGGAGGGAGATCCCCATCTACTGATCGAAGGCATGATCATAGCCGCCTATGCTATCCACGCCAGCAAGGCCTATATTTTTCTGCGCGGCGAGTACACTGCGTCGGAGCAGGCCTTGAAACGTGCCATTAATGAGGCGGTTGAGCGTGGCTATCTCGGTGCGAATATTCAGGGCTCTGGCTTTGACCTGGACATTATAGTGCACACCAGCGCGGGTCGTTATATATGCGGTGAGGAAACGGCACTACTAAATGCCCTGGAAGGCAAGCGCGCAACGCCAAGAGCCAAGCCACCCTTTCCCCAGGTCAGTGGCCTGTGGGGTAAGCCGACTATCGTCAACAACGTCGAAACAATCTGTAATCTGCCGGGTATTCTCACTTACGGCGTGGACTGGTATCACGGGCTGACTAAAGGTAATGATCACGGCACCAAGCTGTTTGGCGTCAGCGGTAAGGTAAAAACGCCTGGCTGCTGGGAACTACCACTGGGTCTGCCAATTCGAGAGTTGCTGGAAGGCTATGCTGGTGGCATGCAAGACGGCCTGGAACTACGTGCCTTTTTGCCCGGCGGTGGTTCCACCGATTTTATGCTGCCGGAGCACCTCGATCTCACACTCGACTACGATGAGATCGCCAAGGTTGGTAGCAGACTGGCGACGGGCACCATGATTGTACTGGATGACAAAACCTGCCCGGTGGGCATGGTTGGTAATCTGATGAAATTCTTTGCCAAGGAGTCCTGTGGTTTCTGTACGCCGTGCCGGGACGGCCTGCCCTGGGTCGATGAGATCTTTCGGGAATTTGAATCTGGACGCGGCTGTGAAAAAGACCTGCAGATACTGCATGACCATGTTGACTACCTGGGCCCAGGACGCACATTTTGCGCGCTGGCGCCTGGTGCTACCGCACCACTTGGCAGTGGGCTCAAGCATTTTAAGGAAGATTTTGAACAACACATAAAGCAGCAGTGCTGCCCTTATGAGCACTAAAGCTTAGCAGCAACGTAATAGCTGGACAGAGTTGGAGTAATAAATGGCGAAAATTGTTATTGATGGGGTGAGCTACGACGTAGATCCCGATAACAATCTGTTGCAGGAGTGCTTGTCGCAGGGCCTCGACTTGCCTTATTTTTGCTGGCATCCCTGTATGGGTTCTGTCGGTGCCTGCCGTCAGTGTGCAGTGAAACAGTATCGGGATGCCGACGACAAGGAAGGCATGCTGGTGATGGCCTGCATGACACCAGCTAGCGATGGCGCGATTATTTCCATCGAAGATGAACAGGCGAAATCCTTCCGCGCCAGTGTCATCGAGGGATTAATGATTAGCCACCCCCACGATTGTCCGGTGTGTGAAGAAGGTGGTGAATGTCATTTACAGGATATGACTTTGATGTCGGGCCACAACTACCGGCGCTACGACAAGAAGAAAGTCACCCACCGCAATCAGTACCTGGGACCGTTTATAAACCATGAAATGAACCGCTGTATCGCCTGTTATCGCTGTGTGCGCTACTACGATGACTACGCCGGCGGTACCGACCTCTCGGCACAGGCGTCTCATCATCATGTGTACTTCGGGCGACAAGAGGACGGGGTGCTGGAGAGTGAATTTAGCGGCAACCTGGTTGAAGTATGCCCAACCGGAGTATTCACCGACAAGGCCTTCAGTCAGCACTACTCGCGCAAGTGGGACATGCAAACAGCCCCTTCTGTTTGCGTCGGCTGCGCGGTTGGCTGTAATACCACACCTGGCGAACGCTATGGTTCCCTGCGCCGACTGGTAAACCGCTATAACAGTGAATTGAATGGCTATTTTCTCTGCGACCGTGGTCGCTTTGGCTTCGACTACGTCAACAGCGAGGAGCGGCTAACTGAGCCCACAGCGCGAATCAATGGTGAGTCGCAGACGCTTACGCAGGAACAGGTTAGCGAGACCTTAGCTGAATTTAGCAGCAGTGGTGCTATTGGCATCGGCTCGCCACGGGCCAGTAATGAATCCAATTTTATGCTGCGCTGCCTGGTGGGGGATGACAATTTCTACTCCGGCTTTGCCGACAGCGAGCATGCAGACGTACAGACAATTATTGAACTGACCGGCGATGCGACGTTCAACAGTCCGAGTGTCAAAGATATCGAAAAGGCCGACGCGATCATTATCCTCGGCGAGGATGTTACCAATACGGCGCCCAGGATTGCGCTGGCACTGCGGCAATCAGTCAGGAATAAAGCGCTGAGTCTGGCCAGCGAATGTCGTATACCACAATGGCAGGATGCTGCCGTAAGGGAACTTGCTCAGCACGAGCGCAGTCCCCTGTGTTCACTCAGTAGTTACGCGACGCGGCTCGAGGACGTGACTTCAGATTCAATCATCGATGCCCCGGCGGTGCTGGCCGCCATAGGTTTTGGCATCGCCAATAAACTGTCCGCCAAGGCGCCGGCGCCTGCCGCCGACACTGTGTCCGCATATGCCGACATCATAGAGCGTGTGGCCGAGCAACTGGCACAGGCAAAGCGACCGTTAATTATCGCCGGCACTGGCGGTGGCAATCCCGAGCTGATGAGCGCCGCTGCTAATATTGCCAGAGCCTTACATGCAAGCCGCGGTGCCGACGGCGATGCAATTGATCTGTGCTTGCTGGCACCGGAAGTGAACTCCATGGGGCTGGGGTTATTGGTGAAGCAAGAAAACACATTGGGTCAGGCCCTGCAACGCATGAGTGCTGGCGATGTCAGCCATGCCGTAATACTCGAAAACGATCTATACCGACGTGCAGACTCCGGTGTCGTCGACGCGGCACTGAGCAACACAGCAAATGTAATGGTGCTTGATGTGTTGCCAACGGCAACCACTGCTAAAGCCAGCGTGACACTGCCGAGCACAGCGTTCTCGGAACATGAGGCCACCTACGTCAACTATGAGGGCCGGGCGCAACTAAGTTTTCAAGTTTACAGAAACAAAGCCAGTGCCAAACCGGCCTGGCGCTGGCTCAACGATGATAATGAGTGTGATGTAGAGACGATGGTTAATCGTTGCTCCAACGAAGCCAGAAGCTTTGACAAACTAGCGCAGCTGTTGCCAAACCCGGCGCAGTTTGTTGCTGGTATGAAGGTGCCTCGCCAATCCCATCGTTATAGCGGTCGCACGGCAATGAAGGCCAACCTCAATGTACACGAGCCGAAGCAAGCAGTCGATGCGGAGTCGGTAATGGCTTTCTCCATGGAAGGGATTCCGGCACAGAAAGACGCAAGCATCCTGGCTTCTGCCTGGGCGCCGCGTTGGAACTCTAATCAGTCTATTACTAAATTTCAGGAAGAAGTTAATCGCGAGTTGAAACAGGGGCATACCGGCACCTTGCTGATCGAAAAAACTGCTAAAGACGCTAGCTATTTTAAAGCCGAAACAGCGGCGGTAGTGGTTGGCAAGACCGAACTGGAAGTGGTGCTGGCACAGCAAATCTTTGGCAGCGACGAGCTAAGTGCCAGGGCGTTCCCAATTCAGCAAAGAATAACAGATCCCTATATCAGTATTTCGCCTGAGGATGCGCAGGCCAATGGCCTGCAACAGGGCGATATGGTGGCCTTGCAGGACATAGATACTCCGGTGGTAGCCTGCATCAGATCGAAGATGAAGCCGGGCGTAGTGGCAATTTATTGCGGCAGCGATGAGATCAACCCGCAGGCTATCGGCAAGACCATCGGCATTAGTAAAAGTGCAGCGACGATTGGGGCGCGCGGAATCAGCGGCCTCATCATCAGTGACATGCTGGAGGACTACTAATGCTGGTATGGGAAGTAGGATCAGTCCTGAACATCGGGGTTATCCTTGGATTGGTGATCTTTATTGCCGCCATGCTTATCTGGGTAGAGCGACGTTTGCTGAGTTTATGGCAGGAACGCTTGGGGCCGAATCGCGTGGGTTGGTTTGGTCTGCTGCAAGTTGCCGCCGACATGATTAAAATTTTTACCAAGGAAGACTGGGTGCCACCCTTTGCCGACAAGGCAACTTTCGTGCTTGCTCCGGCTATCATCATGATCGTCATACTGATGAGCTTCGCCGTGATTCCCTTCGCGCCGGGTGTTGGCGTTGTAGATTCCAACATTGGCATCTTGTTTGTACTGGCAATGGCTTCTCTGGGCGCCTACAGCGTGATGCTCGGAGGTCTGTCATCAGACAATAAATACGCCCTGCTGGGAGCGCTGAGGGCTGCCGCGCAAATGGTGAGCTATGAGGTCTTCATGGGGATTTCGCTGCTGGGTGTGGTGGCTCTGTCTGGCAGTTTCGACTTGCGGGAGATTGTGCTTGCTCAAGCTGATGGCTGGTACGTTATCCCGCAGTTTATTGGCTTTATTATTTTTCTGATTGCTGGCATCGCCGAAAGTCACCGTTTGCCCTTCGACATACCAGAAGCAGAACAGGAAATTTGTTCCGGTTATCACACCGAATATTCCGGCATGAAATTTGGAATGTTCTTCGTTGGTGAGTACCTGGGATTGGTACTGGTGTCTTCATTGATCACCGTGTTGTTTTTCGGCGGCTGGTTGGGACCGGCATTTTTGCCACCAATCTTTTGGTTCGTTATAAAAGCCTTTACCTTTATCTGCTTCTTTATTCTGCTGCGGGCAGCGATACCGAGGCCAAGATATGACCAATTGATGTCTTACGGTTGGTTGTTTCTGCTACCGGTTTCACTGATAAACCTGCTGCTGACTGGTGCAATTATTTTGAGCACACAATGATGGAAAAACTGTTCAGTTTAATTAGAGACACACTAGGCAGCCAGGTGCGGACGCTGTGGCAGGTGTTTTCCCATGCTTTCGTCAAAGCAGACACGGTGCAATATCCGGATGAGCAGCCCTATATGTTTCCACGTTGGCGTGGTCGCATTATTCTCAGTCGTGATCCGGACGGGGAAGAACGCTGTGTGGCCTGTAACTTATGCGCCGTCGCCTGCCCGGTCGATTGTATCGCACTGCAGAAGACAGAAGACGACGACGGTCGCTGGTACCCTGAATTTTTTCGCATTAATTTTTCTCGCTGCATCATGTGTGGTTTCTGTGAGGAAGCCTGCCCAACCAACGCCATTCAACTCACTCCCGATTTCGAGATGGCTGAGTATGAGCGCCAGGACATGGTCTGGGAAAAAGAGGATTTACTGATTAGCGGCACCGGTAAATATCATGACTATAATTTTTATAAAGTCGCCGGTAAACAAATCAAGGGCAAGGACAAGGGCGAGGCACTCAACGAAGCCCCTCCGGTCGATGTCAGGAGTTTACTGTCTTGATGATTCTCTTTTACATAGCCTCTACCGTGGCCGTTGTAGCTACGGTGGCGGTAATCGTTCAAAGCAATATTGTGCATGCCTTGATCTACCTGATTCTATCGCTGCTGGCCGTAGCCGTGGTTTTCTTTTCTCTGGGTGCGCCATTTGTGGCAGTGCTTGAAGCTATTGTCTATGCCGGCGCGATCATGGTGTTGTTTTTGTTCGTCATCATGATGCTAAACATGGGCCAACACACTCAAGATCAGGAAAAAGCGTGGATGACTGCAAAAGACTGGGCGTTGCCAGCGGGATTGGCGGCAATACTTCTAGCCCAGCTACTCAATGTTTTGCGGGAGTATCAAATTGATGTGGTGCCAAACGAAGTTGGCGTACTGGAAGTGAGTGCCCTATTATTTGGCCCCTATGTGCTCGCGGTTGAACTGGCGTCCATCTTGTTACTGGCAGGGCTGGTGTCTGCGTATCACCTGGCCAAAAAATAGATACTGAGAAATAGTAAAGCGTAGAGAACCGAAGAGACAACTATGCAATCAATACCAATCGAACATGGCTTGATCCTCGCCGGCATTTTATTTGCGCTGGGGCTGGTCGGCGTGTTGACCCGGCGTAACATCGTCTTCGTCCTGATGTCACTCGAAGTCATGTTGAATGCCAGTGGGTTGGCCTTCGTTGTCGCGTCTACCCGCTGGGGTCATGCCGACGGCCAGGTGATGTTTCTAATGATATTAACCCTCGCGGCGGCAGAAGTAGCAGTAGGCCTCGGGTTGATTATTCAGATGTATCGTAAATTCCAGACAGTGGATATCGATGTGCTTAGCAAGATGAAAGGCTAAGGCCTGGAGTAAATGGACAAGATGCGACAAAGAGGAAGATTGTGCAGGATTTGATTTGGTTGTTACCAACGTTTCCTTTGCTGGGCTTTTTAAGCCTGGTGCTTACGGGTGGCTCGCTTCCGAAGAAAATTGTAGCCATCATCGGTGCCGGCTCGATAGGGCTTTCATTTTTGACCGCTGCGCTTATCGCCGTGCAGTTTTTGGGTTCCGGCGAAGACTATTTCGTTAAAGAAGTCTGGGTGTGGATGGCGGTTGGGGAGTTTACCTCCGGATTTACTTTTTACCTCGATGGTTTGTCACTGGTTATGATGCTCATCATCACCGGAGTTGGTTTTCTTATTCATCTTTACTCTACCGGCTTCATGGTGGACGATCCCAGTTATAGTCGGTTCTTTGCCTACATGAATCTGTTTGTCGCCGCCATGTTGATGTTGGTGTTGGGTGACAATCTGGTGTTGTTGTATTTGGGTTGGGAAGGGGTTGGTCTGTGCAGTTATTTGCTGATCGGCTTCTGGTATGAAAATCCGGAAAATGGTTATGCCGCGCGTAAGGCCTTCGTTGTTACCCGGGTCGGTGATACGGCGATGGCTATTGGTTTGTTTTTGCTGTTCACCCAACTGGGCACCCTCAATATTCAAGAGATGTTACATGCGGCAGAGCAGCAATGGGCCGTAGGCTCTGGTCTGGCTATAGCAGCGGCACTGCTGTTACTCGGCGGGGCGGTAGGTAAATCTGCACAACTGCCGCTGCAAACCTGGCTGCCAGACGCCATGGCTGGACCGACGCCGATCAGTGCTCTGATCCATGCCGCGACCATGGTTACTGCCGGTGTCTACCTGATTGCACGTACCCATGTATTGTTTGAACTGGCACCAACTGTGCAAATGCTGGTGGCCTTTGTCGGCCTGGCGACGCTACTGATGGCAGGGTTTACGGCCATGACCCAGCGCGATATCAAGCGCATTCTCGCCTATTCTACTATCAGTCAAATTGGCTATATGTTTTTGGCGCTGGGAGCTGGTGCCTGGTCGGCGGCAGTGTTTCATCTAATGACCCATGCCTTCTTCAAGGCCTTGTTGTTCCTCGCCGCTGGCACCGTAATTCTTAGCCTGCATCATGAACATGATATTTTTAAGATGGGTGGCAAGCGCGAGCAGCTGCCGGTTGCGTTCTGGTCATTCATCATCGGTAGTGCGGCCTTAGCGGCACTACCATTTACCTCGGGCTTCTACAGCAAGGACGAAATCCTGCTGGCGGCACTGGAGGTTCAGGGCCCGGGTCTGCTGCTGTGGATTGGCGGTGTCATCGGTGCTTTCTTTACCGGCATTTACAGCTTCAGGCTGGTGTTTGTGGTGTTCTTCGGCGACAGCAACGGGCATCACGAGGCGAAGGAGGATGCTGTGCTCAGTATGGCCGTTCCCCTGTGTGTGTTGATGGTACTGGCACTGTTCGGTGGCTGGATTCAGGTTCCGCTCGATGCTGTATTCAGCCATGGCGCTGGCCATGAAGAGGAGCGTGTCAGTTTACTCGTACACGCAATCATGATCGCCGCCCCGATCTTGGGCATCGGCGTCAGCTATCTGTTTTTCATGAGCAAGGTCTTCGACGTCGACAAATTAATGGCGAATCCATTGGCAAGCTCACTGCACCGATTTTGGTTCAGTGGTTGGGGAATGGACGCCTTGTATCAACGCTTATTTGTTAATCCCTTTCTTTATCTGGCACGCATAAACCGAAATGACCTGGTCGATAAATTTTATGCCGTGATAGTCAGTATTACCCGCACCGCGCACCTTATGATTGCGCGTAGCCAAACCGGTTATCTGGGCTGGTACGCGCTGAGTATGGCACTGGGTCTGGTGCTGGTTCTTGCCCTGGGGGTGATGCTGTGATTCTGGTGGTATTGATCAGTATCCTTTTTCTGGGCGGAGTACTGGCCTGGATCTCTGAGCGCTTCGATTCCAAGCTGCCCAGAGTTATCGCGCTGGCGGCGGTGTTACTGGATTTGTTGCTAATGCTGAGCCTGGTGGGAGCCGATGCTGGAGACAGTGGCTGGATCGTGGCGTTAAATGCGCAATGGCTGCCGCGGTTTGGCATCTCCTTTCATCTGGCAGTTGATGGCCTGAGTGTGTTGTTGCTGCTGTTAACCGCCTTCCTTGGTGTGATCGCAGTAGGGTCGGCCTGGAGCGAAATCATCGAAAGACCCGGATTTTTCTATTTTAATTTGCTCTGGACCCTGGCAGGTGTTTTGGGTGTGTTTACGGCGCTGGATTTATTCCTTTTCTTCTTCTTCTGGGAAGTGATGTTGATACCTATGTATTTCATCATCGCCATCTGGGGGCATGAAAACAAAAATTACGCCGCCATGAAGTTCTTCCTGTTTACCCAGGTTACCGGCATGTTGATGTTGATCTCCATCCTGGCCCTGGCTTATTTTCACTATGTTCAATTTGGGTTTTTCAGCTTTGACTATTTGGACCTGCTGCGGGTAGACACCAGCGGAGCAATCGGAATGTGGATAATGCTGGGCTTCTTTGTCGCCTTTACCACCAAGCTACCGATTGTGCCGTTTCATTCCTGGTTGCCCGATGCCCACAGTCAGGCGCCGACAGCCGGCAGTGTGATTTTGGCGGGGGTGTTGTTAAAAACGGGAGCCTACGGACTGATCCGTTTTGCAGTGCCGCTCTTCCCCGCGGAGTCAATGGCTTTTGCACCGATAGCGATGGCGCTGGCAGCGTTCAGTATTTTGTACTGCGCCAAGGTGGCGTTTGCCCAAACTGATATTAAGCGCCTAATTGCCTACACCAGTGTCAGTCACATGGGCTTCGTACTGCTGGGTGTCTATGCCTGGAATGAGATTGCACTACAGGGTGCGGTGATGACTATGCTGGCTCATGGCCTCAGTGCAGCGGCACTCTTCATGTTGGCTGGGTCCCTGCAGCATCGCATTCACACGCGGGATATGCGTGACATGGGTGGATTCTGGGCGCGGGTTCCACGCATGTCTGTGGTGGCACTGTTCTTCTGCATAGCGGCTCTGGGTATGCCAGGGTTGGGCAATTTTGTTGGTGAGTTCCTGGCGCTGCTGGGGGCCTTTCAAGCAAATCTGCCGATGACGGTATTGGCCACATTCGGGCTTATTTTTGCGTCGGTGTATTCGCTTTGGGTAATCCAGAAAGTGTTTCATGGGGAATATTCGAGCGCCAAGTTCGATGACTCTAAGCTTATAGATCTGAATCGTCGTGAACTGGCTTATTTTGGAGCCATGATGCTGGGTCTGGTGTGGATGGGACTGTATCCGCAGTCATTTCTGGATTTGTCTGCCGCCGCCTTACAAGCTTTATTAGCCGGGACCCAGGAAATTGTTAGTACGGTGGTTCAAAACTGATTATGACTATGACTTTTGACGACTTACTGCCTTTACTGCCACTGCTTATCGTCAGCACCACGGCAGTATTGCTAATGCTACAGATCGGGATTCGCCGCAGCCATGGGTTGACGGTGGCGATCACCGTCATCGGCCTGTTACTAGCCAGTGTGGCGGCGACGCTGTTGTCGGCTACGAATCAACAGGTCACTCCACTACTTATCATCGATCAGTACAGCTTGTTCTTCACCGTGATCTGCGCCCTGGCCGCCATGTTTATTAGCATTCTCAGCTTTCCTTATCTGGCGCAACTGGACGATGATAAGGAAGAGTACTACCTGCTGTTAACAGTGGCGACAATTGGTGCCATTGTCATGATTAGTAGCAATCATTTTGTCAGTACAATCCTCGGCCTGGAAACCCTCAGCATGTCCTTGTATGGCATGGTGGCCTATCCGCTGCACAGTAAAGCATCGGCTAAGTATCCGCTTGAAGCGTCGGTGAAGTATCTGGTTTTGTCGGCTGTTTCCTCGAGTTTTATGTTGTTCGGTATGGCGCTTATTTACGCGCAGACCGGAACCCTGAGTTTTTCCAGCCTGACTGCTCCGGGCGTGGATACTGCAGTAAGTCTGAGTGACGGCTATTCCATAGTGGCACTGTTGCTGCTCAGCTCAGGCATGGCCTTTAAACTCTCGCTGGCGCCGTTTCACATGTGGACTCCGGATGTGTACGAGGGATCACCGTTACCGGCGACTGCTTATCTGGCGACGGTAGGCAAGGCTGCGATGTTCGTGGTGCTGTTACGTTTTGTAGTGCGCTCCGATGCGCTGCAATTTGACGCCGTTATTGCCGTATTCTCAATAATTGCTGCACTGTCTATTCTCGCCGGCAATGTATTGGCGCTGCTGCAAGACAATTTAAAACGCATTCTGGCCTATTCTTCGATCGCCCACATGGGCTATCTGTTAATTGCGGTGATAGCCACTTTTGTGGCCGAAAGCACAATCAGTGTCGAGGCGGTAACGTTCTACCTGCTGGCCTACGTGATCATGTCGCTGGGTGCGTTCGGTGTGGCCTCGGTACTTTCTTCGAGCGCGCAGGAATTGGATGAGATCTCTGATTATGAGGGCCTGTTCTGGCGCAATCCCTGGCTTGCTCTGATCTTCACCGGCATGCTGTTGTCGTTGGCAGGAATTCCTCTAACGGTGGGATTCATTGGCAAATTTTATCTCTTCTTCGCTGGAGTAGAGTCCGCATTGTGGGCTTTGCTGCTGGTGTTGGTTATCGGCAGTGGAATTGGTTTGTATTTTTATTTAAGAATTGTTTATTGCATGTTGTTACCAGTCCCTGCGACCTCTGAAAGTCGGGTCGCCGCCGTCGTTAGCCTTAGCTCTTACGGCGTGTTAACAATCTTGCTATTGCTGTTGTTTATACTCGGCGTGTATCCGGCGGCTGTCATGAGCCTGGTCGAAACTGCGGCTGCCCTTATTTAACCGGGATTAGCTCTGCACAAGTTTATGGGGGGCTACCTTTTTGCGGTCAACTCACCATTGACATGAATCTTTTCTCACCCACAAAAAGTCAGTAACTGCATGCTGCACTTTGCTTGCTTGCTTGCTGGCGACGGAGACCACTACAGGGTGCGGCGTGAAATTTAAAGATCACTTTTCGGGCCATGCGGCGTCCTATGCGGAGGCACGACCTGGTTACCCGGAGGCCCTCTTCGAGTTCTTGAGCGGACTTTGTTTGCAGCACAAATTAGCTTGGGATTGTGCCACTGGAAACGGGCAGGCGGCGGTGGCCATGGCACGCCATTTTCAGCAAGTTATCGCCACCGATGCCAGCACAGATCAATTAGAGCAAGCTCAGGCTGTGCCTAACATCGAATACCGGCAGGGGAGTGGGGAGTGCGGAGCATTCCAGTGTTACACCGGCTTCAGCGGATCTAGTGGTGGTGGCCCAGGCCTTACACTGGTTCGATACC
Organism: Gammaproteobacteria bacterium; assembly: GCA_963694865.1. GTDB lineage: Bacteria > Pseudomonadota > Gammaproteobacteria > Pseudomonadales > Pseudohongiellaceae > UBA9145. Next base: position 47,421 of record CAVOFA010000004.1, read on the forward strand.
AGCTTATTTTTCGCCAGTGTAGATCGAGTGCTGAAACCTGGAGGCGTGTTTGCCACACTAAGTTATGGCTTAAGCAGTGTCGATGTGGCGGTAGACGCAGTGATCCAACAGCTGTACTCCGGATCGTTGGACCTTACTGGCCGTTAGAGCGACAGCTGGTTGAGACTCGCTATGCTGACATCGACTTCCCTTTCACGCCAGTCAGCTGTCCGCCATTTCAAATGTCGCTGCGCTGGAGTCGGCAACAACTGCAGCAGTATCTACTGTCGTGGTCTGCGGTACAGCGATATATCGCAGAGAATGGCAGTAATCCCCTGGATCTGATCGCAACTGATCTGCAAGCAAGTTGGGGAGATGAACGCGTCAGAGAAGTGGTCTGGCCGCTGACAGTGATTGTGCGCCGTAAGTAGCGACGGTTGGTATTAATGGATAATCAGATTACTATAGGCGCCGCGTGTCGGCAGCTTTGGAGAGCAAATGCCAGGTAGCAAAGTCTCGGTAATTGGTGGTGGCAGTTTTGGCACTGTGCTTGCCAATCTCGCTGCGCAGAATGGCCACGAGGTCATATTTTGGATGCGCAGTGAGGAAATCGTCGCCAAGGTTAATGAAACGCACGAAAACCCACAATATCTACCGGGCTACAAGCTGGACACTAAAGTCGTTGCCAGCGCCGATATGCGTGCTGCCGTGGCTGGTAGTGATATTATATTCGTCGCCGTTCCAAGCTCCTCATTTCGGCAGGTCGGAAAGAACGTGGCGATGCATGCGCCCGCGCAGGCAATTCTGATTAGTACTACCAAGGGCATTGAAGCCGGTACATTCAAGCTGATGAGTCAGATTCTCGTCGAAGAGCTGCCGCAGGCAAAAGTAGGTGTATTAAGCGGGCCAAATCTGGCCAAGGAAATCGCCCACAAGTATCTTACCGGAACAGTAATCGCCAGCAATCATGATGTCGTTCGGGAGCTAGTGAAAGATGTCCTGAAATCAGAGTTTTTCAAGGTATACACGAATGATGATATGTTCGGGGTGGAGCTTGGTGGCTCCCTGAAGAATATTTATGCGATTATTGCCGGTGTCGCGGCTGCGATGGGCATGGGGTACAACACCAACAGCATGCTGGTGACTCGAAGCTTAACCGAGATGGCCAGATTCGGTCGCGAGTTGGGTGCAGATCCTATGACTTTTTTGGGACTGGCCGGAGTGGGCGACCTTGTAGTAACTTGCTCCACTGCGCTTAGCCGCAATTATCGCATTGGCTTCGCTCTGGGCCAGGGTAAATCCATCGAAGCAGCGACAACTGCGGTAGGGCAGGTGGCAGAGGGTGTTAATACAGTTAAACTGGTTGTCGAGAAAGCCGACGCGCTCGGAGTCTACATGCCGCTGGCCACAGGACTTTATCAGGTTATCTACAAAGGCCAGTCGATCAGGAATATAATTTCTTCATTGATGTTGAGTGAACAAAATTTAGACGTGGAATTTTCCGCCAATGAAGACAAAATACTAATTCGAGAGGAGTAATTATGTCAGATGAGCTCGATGATATCGTGGATAATTTGAGAAAGCCTTCAGCCTGGATACGGGTGATTTTCATGTTAGCTTTCGTGGTTTTCCTGTACCTGGTTATAGCGCCGATAATCCTGGTGCTTATGCTTGCGCAAGCACTGTTTGCTGTAATAAACGGTAAAGAGAATGAAAACCTCAGATATTTTGGTAGCGCACTGACCCGCTACGTCTCGCAGATATTGGAGTTTATTACCTACAATACCGAGCGAAAGCCTTTCCCGTTTGCGGATTTCCCCGGCGCCGGCGGGCAAGCGCAGACGGCGGCAACATCTACTGCAGTGGATACGAAGAAAGAATCGGCAACAAAGAAACCCGTTGTCAGGGAAAAACCCAGCAAGAAGACGGCCGCAAAAAAGACGACGAAGAAAAAGACACCTAAGTAAGCGGCCGATTAATTCAGCTAGCGATAAGAAACAGGAATCGAGCAAGTGAAAAACAAGGCGGGATGGACGTGCTAATTTATTTGCTTTGCAGTGGTATTGCAGACGGCAGTACTGGTGGCGTTCAGGAACAGAATCTCACCCATGACGGGGTAATGCAATGCCGTTCGATGGTGCGAAAATTCAGGGTGTATGCCCCGGTAATGGACGTGGCGTTAATTAGCCCTTACAAGACCGCAAAGCAAACTTCCGAGGCGCTGACGCTGTCGTTTCCAACAATGGAGTTTGAAGTCAGTGAACTGCTGAACCCGGACGCAGATGGTTAACCGCTGATGAACGCCATAGAGGAGTTCGATGTTCAGCAGTTGTTGATGATAGGTCATAACCCTCTGTTATCGAACTAGCTGTCACTGCTGGTAGACGGCACGGTTGATTCCTCAAGAGAAATTGCTTGCAGCGCTCTGGTTTGCGTGGAATTGGATTTTGTCGCTCCGGGTTGCGGTGAAATAAAATATACGATGGAACCATGAATTCGCAAAAAAAACAGCTTTGTAGGAATATCCGAGTGCTGATTGCCGGTGTGCTGCTGGTGGACGCGGTGCTGGCGCAACCAACTCTCAATGACATTGCTTTCGTTGATCATGCCCTGCTTGCTGGATTTCCAGATTCTGAAATCGTTAATATCGAATACAATGAAGACGTAAATTATCGTTTTGTGCTGGGTAGTCTGCAGCGAACCAGGGGGCAGGTAGAGCCAGAAAATTCTGCCAGGTTGCGCGGCAGTGTTACCAAGATTACCTATGAGATTTCGCAGGAATTCACCGGCGCCGACGTCTATGCTTTTTATCTCGAACAGATGCGGGAGAAGGGATATACGCAGCTATTCGGCTGCGAGGGCCGCGCCTGTGGCAGTAGTAATTTTTGGGCGAATGATATTTTTAAAAACCGTATATTGTATGGTCCAGAGCGCAATCAGTATTATCTCGCCCTGCGTACGGGAGCAGAATGGGAAGTGGATCCCAGTATCGCGCTTTACATTATTACCAGGGGCAATCGGCAACTCTATGCGTATCTGGAGATAGTCGAAGCGCCGGGTCAGCAGTCTATAGCTAGCGGTAGCGGGGTCGCTGATTTGATGCTGACCTTGCGAGCACAAGGCCGCATAATACTGTCTGGTGTAGCCTTCAACGACGATGATCGCCTGGTGCAGCAAGGCAATCTGGATCTAATAGTTGAGTTGCTGAACCAGGATGTATCGATACAAATATACCTGGTGGCGCATTTGCGAGAGAGTGCTCCCATCGAAGCTTTGATGTCGCGATCCCTGGTGCGGGCTAACTCACTAAGACAGGAGCTTATCAACCGGGGTGTTGATGGCAGCAGGATCAGCGCGCAGGGAGTCGGCCCCCTTGCTCCTGTTTGCGTTGCGGCGAATTGTGAGCGTCGCGTCGAAGTTGTCTTGCAATAGACGGCTGTATTATTTTAGCAGAGAGAGAAATTCATTGCGGGTGCTGTTGCTGTTCCTGAATGCGCCCAGCATGCAGGACGTTGTCATCACCGAATTTTGCTTTTCTACGCCACGCATCATCATGCACATATGCTGCGCTTCGATGATAACAGCGGCACCGGCGGCATCGGTTTTTTCAATGATACAGTTGGCAATTTCGTTAGTTAGATTTTCCTGAATTTGTAATCTACGAGCGAAGGCATCGACGATTCGAGCTATTTTCGATAAACCAATAACCTTGCCATTGGGTATATAGGCGACGTGACACTTGCCTATAAAAGGTAGCATGTGATGTTCGCACATCGAATAGAGCTCAATATTTTTAACGATGACCATCTCATCCGTGTCGGAGGGAAACAGCGCGTTGTTAATTACTTCGTCGATATCCAGGGCATAGCCCTGCATAAGAAAACGCATGGCATTCGCAGCTCGCTTTGGCGTGTCGACGAGTCCTGCGCGTTCGATATCTTCACCGATCGCAATTAGTATGTTTCGATATTCTTGTTCCATTGTCTTCCAGAGAACCTCTGCGGCATAATTGTTGGCTACCCTACGATAACGATCAATGAGGGTAAAGAGTTTTATTGTTCGAGTGACAGATTACGTTCAGGGTGCATTCGTCCGCGATCTCAGTTCGGCTACATCCAGGGACGATAGGAAGCAGGTACAGTGTCAATCGTTACAGTTCAGTCTTACATAGAGCAACTGGCTGAACGCTTCCAGCAGTCAGAACTGTTCTATGGCCATGGCACCGATAATCCCTTCGATGAAGCTGTGTACCTGGTATACGGAGCCCTCGATCTGAGTTTTGATGCTGCTGCTGGCTCAGCCCGGCGCCAGCTTGCCAAGGAGGAAGTGAGTGCTCTGGAGGCGCTGGTAAATTTGCGGCTGGGGCAGCGTATTCCCGTGGCTTACCTGGTTGGCAAGGCGTGGTTTGGGGGCTATGAATTTCATTGTGACAGTAGGGCTCTGATACCCAGATCCCCAATTGCAGAATTGATTAACAAGAGATTCCAACCACAGCTTAAGCAGGCGCCGGAACGAATTTTAGACCTGTGTGCCGGCGGCGGCTGTATCGGCATTGTCTGCGCGCTGCAGTTTCCTACCTGCGCCGTGGACCTGGCTGAGCTTTCTGCGTCAGCCTGTGACTTAGCCAGGGCAAATGTGGAGCTGCACCAGTTATCAGCGCGGGTGCAGGTGCTGGAATCGAATTTGTTCTCCGCGTTAACGGGGCACTACGATCTGATAATTACGAACCCACCCTATGTGTCACGGGAGGAGGTCGCGGCGCTGCCACAGGAATACGGCCATGAACCAAAACTGGGCTTGCTGAGTGAGGATACAGGTCTGCAGTTGCCACTTCAGATATTGCAGAGGGCGGCCGATTTCCTCACTACAGATGGTGTGTTGATCATGGAAGTAGGCTATAGCCAGAAACATCTGGCGGCGCGCCTGGATGCGGTCCCCTTGCAGTGGTTGCAATTTGAGCACGGTGGCGAAGGGGTATTTGTACTGAGCAGAAAGCAGCTGCAACAGTACGCTGAGTTGCTCGTTTAGTGTGTAACTCATTTGGTGTACAATGCTCTGCTTTTCGCAGACCCCACTTGATCTTCCGCGCTGCACGTTTCAATTAAGAGTTACACGCACAGAGTTTCTTATGTCAGGGAATACTTTCGGTAAGGTTTTTACAGTGACCAGTTTTGGTGAGAGCCATGGTCCTGCGCTTGGCTGCGTGGTGGACGGCTGCCCTCCGGGTATGCCGCTGTCGGTAGAGGACATGCAGGTAGACCTTGATCGCAGGAAGCCGGGGCAGTCTCGTTTTACGACTCAGCGTAAGGAAGCCGATGCCATTCAAATCCTATCAGGGGTATTCGAAGGCAAGACTACGGGTACGCCGATTGGTCTGCTAATTGAGAATACTGACCAGCGCCCCCGGGATTACAGCAAGATTAAAGACCAATTCAGGCCCGCGCACGGAGACTACAGCTATTGGAAAAAATTTGGCATCCGCGACTACCGCGGTGGGGGTCGGGCTTCGGCTCGGGAGACCGCTATGCGAGTAGCGGCAGGAGCAATTGCCAAGAAATATCTCCGGCAAGAGTGTGGAACAGAGATTCAGGGCTATCTCAGCCAGTTGGGCCCAATAGTTATAGAATCTGTTGATTTGGATGAGGTTTCCCGCAATCCGTTCTTCTGTCCTGACGCCAGCAAGGTGGCAGCAATGGAAGACTACATGGCGGCACTAAGCAAAGAGGGTAATTCAATAGGGGCACGGGTCACGGTCTGTGCCAGTAAGGTGCCGGCGGGATTGGGCGAGCCGATATTCGATAGACTGGACGCAGACCTGGCCAAGGCCTTAATGAGTATAAATGCGGTAAAGGGTGTTGAAATCGGGGCTGGATTTGCGTCTGTTAGCCAAAAGGGGACTGAGCACCGCGATGAAATCACGCCGGAGGGATTCCTCAGTAATAACGCGGGCGGTGTCCTCGCTGGTATTTCCAGTGGTCAGGATATTGTTGCCAGCATCGCACTGAAGCCCACCTCGAGCATTCGCATCCCAGGAAAATCCATTAATATCAAGGGCGAGGCAGACACGGTGATCACCACCGGTCGCCATGATCCCTGTGTTGGCATCCGCGCCACGCCGATTGCTGAAGCGATGATGGCGATTGTGCTCATGGATCATTTCTTGAGGGATCGCGGTCAAACTGGCATGCAGCGTAAGCCATCTACGAGACCTTTCCCGGACTAGGATCTGGCATTTTTGTTCAAGTTAAAGACTAAATTAAATTATATATTACAGATGGATAAGATCTTATTTTAAAGTAAAACATATTATTGGTGACCAGAATGACTGGCAAGACCCTGTACGACAAAATCTGGGATGCACACCTGGTAAAGCAGCGCGAAGATGGCACTGCGCTAATCTATATCGACCGGCACCTGGTTCATGAAGTTACCTCACCGCAGGCCTTCGAGGGGCTGCGACTTGCCGGCCGCAAGCCGTGGCGCGCCGGGGCTAACTACGCCACGCCCGATCATAATGTTCCAACCACTACTGCAGAACGCAGCCAGGGGCTAGCGGGCATAAAAGATCGGGTATCCAAGCTGCAGGTGGCCACTCTGGACGAAAATTGCCGTGAGTTCGGCATCTTTGAGCTGGATATGAATGATCAACGCCAGGGGATTCTGCACGTGGTTGGCCCCGAGCAGGGTGTCACGTTGCCGGGTATGACTATAGTTTGTGGTGACTCTCACACCTCAACTCACGGTGCCCTGGGGGCATTGGCCCACGGTATAGGCACATCAGAGGTGGAGCACGTGCTGGCAACCCAGTGCCTGATGCAGAAGAAAATGAAGAACATGCTGGTGCGAGTAGATGGCAATCTGCAGGCCGGGGTAACCGCAAAAGACGTGGTGCTTGCCATAATCGGCAAGATTGGTACCGCCGGTGGTACCGGCTATACCATAGAATTTGCCGGTGATGTTATCCGCTCCCTGTCCGTTGAAGGCCGCATGACGATTTGCAATATGGCGATAGAGGCCGGCGCCCGGGCCGGGCTGATAGCAGTGGATGCAGCCACGCTTGAATACATCAAGGGCAGACCCCTGGCGCCGTCGGGCGAGCAGTGGCAGCAGGCCGCACAAGCCTGGATTCAGCTGCGTAGTGATGCAGATGCACAATTTGACCTGGAGGTGACACTGCAAGCCGAGCATATCGAACCTCAGGTAACCTGGGGCACATCGCCAGAGATGGTGGCGCCTGTCAGCGGAAAAGTGCCAGACCCTGAGGCTGAGGCTGATGTCAGCAAGAGAAGCAGTATTGAGCAAGCTTTGCAATATATGGGTCTTAGTGGCGGCACTAACATCCAGGATATTAAGCTGGACTGCGTGTTTATAGGTTCCTGTACCAACTCCCGCATCGAGGATCTACGGGAGGCCGCAGCTATAGTGGAGGGCAAACAGGTGGCGGCAAACGTGGAATTGGCGATGGTTGTTCCCGGCTCCGGCCTGGTTAAGAAACAAGCCGAAGCGGAAGGCCTGGATCAGATATTTACTGCTGCTGGCCTGCAGTGGCGCGAGCCTGGCTGTTCTATGTGCCTGGCAATGAATGCCGATCAATTGGGGGAAGGCAAACACTGTGCGTCCACCTCGAATCGCAATTTCGAGGGCAGGCAGGGCTTCGGTGGTCGCACCCACCTGGTGAGTCCGGCGATGGCCGCTGCCGCCGCTATCCATGGCCACTTTGTCGACGTTAGAAAACTTTAAATATTTATAATTATCATATGATTAAGATACAAAAATGAGAAAATACACGATAGAAAAAGGTGTGGTACTACCACTGGATAGAAGCAACGTCGATACCGACTTCATTATCCCTAAACAGTTTCTCAAATCCATCAGGCGCTCGGGGTTTGGCGTTAATCTGTTTGATGAACATCGCTACCTGGATAGAGGTGAGCCCGATGCTGACAATAGCCAGCGGCCCGTTAACCCGGATTTTGTGCTCAATCAGGTCCGTTATCAGGGCGCCAGCATATTATTGGCCAGAGATAATTTTGGTTGTGGCTCGAGTCGGGAACACGCGCCGTGGGCGCTGGAAGACTATGGCTTTCGTGTAATTCTGGCTAGCAGTTTCGCCGATATTTTTTTTAATAATTGCTTCAAGAACGGTCTGCTGCCAATCGTGTTGGAGCGAGAGACTATAGCCAGCCTGTTCGATGCGGTAATGACTACGCCGGGATACGAGTTGAGCGTAGATTTAGCGGCACAGTTAATCACCCAAGCCGATGGCAGTACCCTGGCCTTTGAGGTGGATGCATTTCGCAAGCATTGCTTACTCAATGGGCTGGATGATATTGCTCTTACCCTGGAAGACGCCGAAGATATCCGTCAATTTGAGCAACGTTGGCAGCAATTATCACCATGGTATTTCACCTCCAGCTAGCTAATTTAGACACAGTAAAAACCCCATGAGCCCGGAATGGGCGAGAGAGAAATGAGATGAGTAACTACAATGTAGCTGTAGTTGGTGCTACTGGCGCTGTCGGAGAGGCGCTAATTGAAATCCTGGAGCAACGAAACTTTCCCGTCGATCAACTGTTTCCGCTGGCCAGCGAGCGCTCCGCGGGCTCTACGGTGATGTTCAGGAATAAACGACATGTAGTGGGCAATTTGGCGGAGTTTGACTTTAGTCAGACATCGATTGGATTGTTTTCCGCCGGTGGCAGCGTGTCGGCCGAATTCGCCCCAAAGGCCGCTGCTGCGGGCTGTGTGGTGATCGACAATACCTCACATTTTCGCTATGAAGACGACATCCCCCTGGTAGTTCCGGAAGTTAACGCCGCCAGTATCGCCGACTATCGCGAAACTAATATAATCGCCAATCCAAACTGTTCCACCATCCAGATGGTGGTTGCATTGAAGCCAATATACGACGCGGTGGGGATTACGCGTATCAGCGTGGCTACGTACCAGGCGGTATCGGGCACTGGTAAATCTGCGATTAAGGAGTTGGCCGTACAGACAGCTGAGCTGTTAAACGGTCGTGAAGCCAAGTGTGAAGTATATCCACGGCAAATAGCCTTCAATGCCCTGCCGCAAATCGACGTGTTTATGGAAAACGGCTACACCAGAGAAGAAATGAAAATGGTGTGGGAGACCCGCAAGATTTTTGCCGACAACACTATTGAGCTGAGCGCTACCTGCGTAAGAATACCGGTGTTCTATGGGCATTCGGAGGCGATTCAGATCGAAACCCGTGAGTCCCTGAGCGCCGATGCCGCCAGGGAATTACTGGCTGCAGCACCTGGAATCACCGTGATTGATGAGCGTAGTGACGGCAAGTATCCCACAGCAGTGCATGATTCTGCGGGCCAGGACTCAGTTTTCGTGGGAAGAATCCGGCAAGATATCTCTTTTCCTAACGGTTTAAATCTCTGGGTAGTGGCCGATAATGTGCGGAAAGGGGCGGCACTTAACTCCGTTCAAATTGCTGAAGAGTTGATAAAAAGCTATTTATAATGAATACTTGCACGCTGTAATGAAGAGAATTTCTTAATATTTCACAAAACCATACAGTAGTGTTCACTAACCAACGGAACTGGATTTTTTGGTCAACCACGGGTTCATGCTGCCAGTCGGCGAAACCGGTTTAGAGAAAATGGATTATGCTACGTAGAACCGGCGTCATTTTGACCATGCTGCTGTGCAGTCTGGCGACACGGGTTTTCGCTCTGGGAATCGGAGCCATTACGGTTGATTCCGCTATAAATCAGCCGTTG
>CAVOFA010000005.1:0-51790 GCA_963694865.1 Gammaproteobacteria bacterium
GAAGTGGGTTTTTATATGGATGAGCAGGACTGGCGTGACTACGGCCTTGGGTATACCGCAGATGTTAACGATGTAAGCGGCTTGAGAATTGATATTGTGGAGGGGATATGAGCATGGATAAACCAGAAGAGTCAGGCATTACATCTAAGAACCCGTTGTTAAGGAAGATCGCTCAATTAGAGAGTGCAGAGAAAGAGAAAAACAAGGAGTCTGGAATCGAGGATGCTCCTAAATTAGGTGTCGATTTGTTACGAGATCACATCGTAGAGGAAACCATCAAAAGGCATCCGCTCGCCACTCGTGAGGAAATATTACAAGGTATGTCGGATATGGGGTTTTAGAAGACGATTCGTGATTTATACCTACTTGCCACGTTAGAGCTAAAGGGAGAAAGACAATGGAAGATGAATTACAGGCCGCTAGAGAGCGCCGTCTACAACGGCGGATCGATCAGATTCTTGCCGACTTTCGCCGCGGATGGCAATGGCCCCAAGGACCAATGCCGGAAGTAATCCCTGATCCACAAGTTTTCGAACCGCCGCAATGCCACCTGAAGCTAGTACCTGACGAGCCCCCATCAGAACCTGATCCCTAGCACCCCACTCTAGAGAGCATACCTCCTCGGACGGGGCATCTCACCCCCTATGTCTGAGTCGCAAGTTGGCTTGAGGATGTTCCGAAATAGTCGATGATCTAGAGTTTTACAAATCAATTCCCTTGATCAAGCGCATTTCTCACTAATTTGTTGGCTATTTATTGGCTTTGATAAAAAATTGCCTTAAATAGAACTGACAATATCCCGTAACTCATTGATTTTATTGGTCGGGGCGGCCGGATTTGAACCGACGACCACTACACCCCCAGTGTAGTGCGCTACCAGACTGCGCTACGCCCCGAATTAGCTTGTTTTCATCCCCTGGATTCAGGAACGAATATTAACGATAAGTTTATTGTCTTTCTTTGTCACCGATCCCCACCAGTGTAGTGCGCTACCAGACTGCGCTACGCCCCGATACGAGAAAGATTCAATGAATTATCTAGCAGGAAAAAATAACAACGAAATAATGATACTGTGAAAACCAGAGCCCCTACAATCTCGCAATAACCTCTTCCAAATCCCGCACCAGGGACTTGATCTCACTGGAATTCACGTTGGGCTTGGACAAATCTTCAGGGCTTTCGCTCATTTTTTGTCTAGCGCCACCGATGGTATAGCCCTGTTCGTACAGCAAGCTCTTGATTTGCCTAATTAAAATGACTTCCTGACGCTGATAATAGCGCCGATTGCCTCGCCGTTTTACCGGTTTCAGCTGTGGAAATTCAGCTTCCCAATATCGCAAGACATGGGGTTTAACCACACACAGCTCACCCACTTCACCGATAGTGAAATAGCGCTTGGGGGGAATTGGGGGTAATTCGTCGTTATTCTTCGGTTCCAGCATAACCCTCTATCCTTGCCTTTAGCTTCTGTCCTAGCCTGAAAGTGACCACCCTTCTAGCCTTAATTGGGATTTCTTCGCCGGTTTTTGGATTACGTCCGGGTCTCTGTTTCTTGTCTCGCAGGTCAAAATTGCCGAAACCGGCCAATTTCACTTGCTCATTACGTTCCAGAGACAGGCGAACCTCTTCAAAGAATTGCTCCACCACTTCCTTGGCTTCGCGCTTGTTCAATCCGAGTTCTTCAAACAGGCGTTCGGCCATATCGGCCTTGGTGAGAGTTCCATCCGCCATAGTCTATACCCCAGCTAACTCCGCAAATTAGCATTAAATTTATCTTGTAGTGCGTTGACGCAGCTACTTATTATCGTATTTATCTCTTCGTCGCTAAGAGTGCGCGAAGGATGTTGCCACGTCAACCCCAAAGCAATACTTTTTTTGCCTTTTGTGACCGCATCTCCTTGATAAACATCAAATATTCGTAAGTTAGTTAGGAATTCCCCCGCTCTATCCCGAATCAGAGCCAATAATTCGTCTGCAGAAACGGAATCGGCAATGACGATGGCCAGGTCCCGGCTCACCTCCGGGAAGCGAGAGAGAGTCTTCACATGGGGAAGGATCGCGGCATTGACCTGATCCAGCCTTAGCTCAAACAGGAAAGTGGCATTTTTGATGCCCAGTTTGCGTTGAATCGCCGGATGTAATGCGCCGATGTGACCAACAAGCTCATCATTGCAGACAACTCGAGCACACTGACCGCTATGGAAACATCCATTTTGAGCTGCCTTGAAACTAAAAGTCTGCCCCTTGCCGCCTAAGCCGAGCAAGACCTCAATATCACCTTTAACATCATAAAAATCACATATTTCATTGTTATTATGCCAGTTTTTTGGATATTTTGAGCCGGAAATCAGGCCCGCTATCATCCCTACTTGCGTGGTGCCCTCCTGTTCTTGGTTAAATACCAGGCCGCTCTCGAACAGCCTGATACGGTCTCGCTGGCGATTCTCGTTATAGATTAAGGTGCTCAGCAAACCCGGCAGAATACTGGTCCGCATTACCGACATTTCTTCCGATATCGGATTTTGAACAGGGATAGCCACATCCTGCGGGCAAACAAGTTTTGACATCACGGGATCGATAAAACTGTAGGTGATCACTTCCTGATAACCCAGACTAACCAGCAGCTGTCGAATGCGACCGATACTCACTGTGGCTTCCGGCAACGACCGCAGCGACTGAGCCCCTAAGCCCGGTGTTTTTGGCAGCTTGTTATAGCCGTAGATACGAGCCAGTTCCTCGATCAAGTCCGCTTCAAGGCTTACATCAAATCGAAATGACGGCACTGCAACCGTAAGCGCTGATTCGGTTCTAGTGAGCACCTCGAACCCAAGCCGCGAAAGTATCTCGACGACTTCGTCATGTCCAATTTCAATACCGAGCAAGCTTGAAACTGAGGCGAATTGCAGCTCTATCTTGACCAGTTCGGGTAAATTGCCTGTAGCCTCGGTGACCGGGCCTGCCTTACCGCCGACTATTTCCAATAACAGTTGTGTCGCTCTCTCCATGGCACGGTGTTGCAATTGATGATCTACACCGCGCTCGTAGCGGTGCGAGGCGTCGGTGTGCATGCCGAAGGATCTGGCTTTGCCGGCTATGGCCAACGGCGCAAAAAATGCACATTCGAGAAAAACGTCATGGGTCTGCGGACTTACAGCCGTTTCCAACCCGCCCATGATACCTGCCATGGCGACGGCTTTTCCTGCATCTGCGATTACCAGCACATCGGCGCTCAACTCGACTTCCTTGCCGTCAAGTAAAGTCAATTTCTCTTTGTCAACGGCCATGCGCACTTCAATGTGTCCCTCTAGCTTGGAGAAATCAAAGGCATGCATGGGCTGGCCCAGTTCCATCAATACAAAGTTGGTTACGTCAACAATTGGATCGATGCTGCGCAGTCCCGAACGACGCAGTTTATCTTGCATCCAAAACGGTGACTCGGCGTGCAGATTGATATTTTTTATAATTCGCCCCAGGTATCTGGGGCAAGCGTCTTGCGCGGTGATGTCTATAGCGAATTCGTCGGTGATTGATGTTTCAATAGTTTTAACTTCGGCTGTGCTAACTTCCTGTCGCGCCAAAACCCCGACCTCCCGGGCCAGGCCTATCATGCTCAGGCAGTCACCCCGATTAGGCGTCAGGTCTAATTCAATACTAAGGTCATCGAGTTTTAACAGCTCGCGCAGATCTTTTCCTGGAGCCGCATCAGCAGCCAACTCAAGCAGGCCGTCGGAGCTCTCTGCCAGACCAAGCTCTGCAGCCGAACAAAGCATTCCGTTGGAGTCAATGCCGCGCAGTTTTATCGGCTTAATCTTGAAAGATTTTTCATCGCCATTGCCAAGAATTTCTGCGCCAACTTGCGCGTAGGGTACTTTGAGACCGACGCGCACATTGGCAGCGCCGCAAACAACCTGATGACTTGTTGAACCGTCATTTACCTGACAAAGGCTGAGTTTGTCAGCATTCGGATGTTTGTCGACAGATTCCACTTCGCCGACCACAATGCCGGAGAATTTTTTAGCAACTGCAATCGAACCATCCACCTCTAAACCGGCCATGGTTAATTCGTCCATAAGTAATTGATTGTCCATGTTCGGATCAACCAACTCGCTTAACCACTCTACGCTAAAAATCATCGGAGCCTGACACTGTAGTAATAATTGTAATAGTCACTGTAATTATTCATGTAATCGCTGAAATAGTTTCTCGAACACGCCGCTAATGAAATTGTTGCAGGAAACGCAAATCATTTTCAAAATAGGTGCGTAAATCGCTCACCTTATAGCGCAACATCGCCAGCCGTTCTATTCCCATCCCGAATGCGAATCCATTGTACTTTTTAGGGTCCACATTCGACATCTTTAGCACGCGCGGATGCACCATGCCGCAGCCCATAATTTCTAGCCAACCAGTGTGACCGCAGATGCGACAACCTTTGCCACCACAGCTTACACAACCAATATCAACTTCGGCAGAAGGTTCCGTGAACGGGAAATAAGAAGGTCGAAATCTTACTGGCATTTCTGTTTCAAAGTACGCGTGCAGAAAATCTTCCACCGTTCCTTTAAGGTCGGCAAAGCTCACGCCTTCATCGATGAGCAGGCCTTCGATCTGATGGAACATTGGGGTGTGGGTTAAATCAGAATCACAGCGATAAACCCGACCGGGACAAATCATGCGAAATGGTGGCTTACCGCCTTCCATTACTCGAATTTGCACAGGGGATGTATGAGTTCTCAGTACCGTGCCAGGACTGATATAAAAGGTATCGTGCATCGCCCTGGCCGGATGGTGACTGGGTATATTTAAGGCTTCAAAGTTGTGATATTCATCTTCGATTTCAGGCCCTTCCGCCACATCGTAGCCAGCCGATGCGAAGATTGACGTAATCCGGTCGATGGTAATTGTGATGGGGTGGAAGCCGCCGCCGCTCTGTCGCCTACCCGGAAGCGTAACGTCGATCACTTCCTGGCTTAACTGGGCGTTGAGACTGGCCTCAAGCAATGATGCTCTTTGGGTTTCCAGCGCTGTCTGGATCTGGCGCTTGGCGAGATTAATTTTCTCCCCTGCTGCCGGCCTTTCCTGCGGGGGAAGTTGGCCGAGGGATTTAAGCAGCGCAGTAAAATTTCCTTTCTTACCCAGATACTGGACACGCAGTAGCTCCAGCGAATCTTCATCGCCGGAGTCCGTGATCGCTTGCAGAGCTTCTGCAAGAAGGGAATCGGTATCTGCCATGAGCCGCTTCCGCGAGAGAGAATTATGCAGCCAGGTTTGTTTTTGCCTGTTCTACAATCGCGCCAAAAGCTGGCTTGTCATGCACGGCCAAATCCGCCAGCACACGACGATCGACTTCAATGTTCGCTTTTTTCAGACCGGCAATGAGTTGGCTGTAAGTAATGCCATTCTCGCGCGCCTGGGCATTAATACGCGTGATCCACAACGCACGAAACACGCGTTTCTTAGCCCGGCGATCACGATAGGCATATTGCCCAGCTTTGGTTACTGCCTGTTTCGCAACACGATAGACCCGGCTTCTTGCGCCATAGTAGCCCTTTGCCTGCTTTAATACTTTCTTGTGACGTCGATTTGCAACAACGCCTCGTTTTACTCGAGCCATAATAATTCTCCTGACTGATAAGGGTGTATGTCTACCGGTTAAATTTCACGAAGCATGCGTTTAACTGCAGGCAAATCGACGGCGTGAACCGGACTTGTACCTCTCAGTTGTCGCTTTCGCTTGGTAGTCATCTTGGTCAGGATATGACTCTTGTAAGCGCTCTTGCGCTTAAAACCGGAACCGGTTTTTTTGAACCGTTTCGCAGCACCACTATGGGTTTTTAGTTTTCCAGCCATTTTCAAACTCCGCATTTGCACAATATTCATTTATTGCGCTTTTGGATAAATTAACCAGCGAGTAAAAAAGGTCAGCATCCATTGATCCGGCGGATCAATGGATGCTGACCCTGCTTCAATTCGCTAGTGCTTTTTTGTCGGCGCCAGTACCATCACTATTTGCCGACCTTCCATCTTGGGCTCCTGTTCAACAGTGCCGTATTCAGCTAAATCTTCACGGATTCGCTGAACCAACTCTGCCCCAAGATGTTGATGGGCTAACTCACGACCACGGAATCGCAATGAAACCTTGGTCTTGTCCCCATCGGTCAGGAAACGTATCAGGTTGCGTAGTTTTACCTGATAATCCCCTTCTTCCGTCCCTGGTCGAAATTTAATTTCTTTTACATGAACTTGCCGCTGCTTCTTCTTGCTTGCAGCCTTCTGCTTCTTCAGATCGAATACATGCTTGCCATGATCCATGATCTTGCAGACCACTGGATCCGCGTCCGGCGAGATTAAAACCAGATCCAGTTTGGCAACCTCTGCCGCTGCTCTGGCTTCTTCGATGGGTACGATCCCGACCTGCTCGCCGTCGGCACCTACTAATCGAACCTGCTCTGCCTCAATAAACTCGTTAATGATGGACTTTTTGGTATTAGAACCACTTCTCATGATATGCGCAAACGCTTAACCCTCAATTCGATAACTCTCCCGGTGCCTTACTTATTGCTCGGCACTAATACTGTTCACACCGCGGCCAAATTGGGCAACATCCTGGCTTAAGTGATTACAAAAGTCTTCGAATGTCATGGATCCCAGGTCTTCACCTCCACGTTTGCGAACTGCCACTGTACCCGATTCTACTTCCTTATCACCTACGACGAGGAGATAGGGGATCTTCTGTAAAGTGTGCTCGCGGATTTTAAAGCCGATCTTCTCATTTCTCAAGTCCGCAGACACCCTAAAGCCTTTATTTTTCAAGGAATCCTGCAATTGTGTGCAATATTGCGCCTGCTTGTCCGTAATATTAAGAATTATGGCCTGTTCCGGTGCCAGCCAGGCTGGCATAGCGCCCGCGTAGTGTTCAATAAGAACCCCGATAAACCTCTCAAAAGACCCCAAAACTGCCCGATGCAGCATGACCGGTACTTTTTTACTGTTGTCTTCGGCGACATACTGAGCGCCGAGACGCTGTGGCAGGAAGAAATCAACCTGTATGGTTCCACACTGCTGGATCCGTCCCATGCAATCTTTCAGGGAATATTCAATTTTGGGGCCATAGAACGCCCCTTCACCTGAGACCAACTCCCAGGGTAAACCAGTCGCGTTGAGCGCGTCTTTTAATGACTGCTCGGCCTCGTCCCAGAGCTCGTCCGCACCAACACGCTTTTCCGGACGGGTGGAAAGCCGCAATATTACTTCATCGAAGCCAAAATCCCGGTACACGGCGAAGAGCAATTCCATGAAGTCTGCGACTTCGGACTGAATCTGGTCTTCTGTACAAAAAATGTGGCCATCGTCCTGCACGAAACTGCGCACACGCATCAATCCGTACATGCTACCGGAGGGCTCGTAGCGATGACAACTACCAAACTCGGCGAGTCGTAATGGCAGATCGCGGTAACTCTTGAGGCCCTGGTTATACACCTGGATGTGGCAGGGACAATTCATGGGTTTGATCGCGTACAGTCGATTATCCGACTCTACACGGAACATTTCGTCGGCGAATTTAGCGGCATGACCGGATTTTTCCCAGAGCGTGTAGTCCACCAGCTGCGGTGTCCGAATCTCATGGTAGTTGTTGGCCTGCTGTACCTGTCGCATGTAGCCTTCGATCACCTGGTAAATAGTCCAGCCCTTCGGGTGCCAGAAGGCCATACCCGGGGCTTCTTCCTGAAAGTGAAACAAGTCCAGCTTTTTGCCCAGTTTGCGGTGATCGCGTTTCTCCGCTTCTTCAAGGCGCTGCAGGTAAAGCTTGAGATCCTTCTTCGAACCCCAGGCAGTGCCATGAATGCGCTGCAACATTTCATTACTGGAGTCGCTGCGCCAATAGGCGCCGGCTACCGAGGTGAGTTTGAAGGCAGCAAATTTTCCGGTACTGGGCACGTGCGGACCACGGCAAAGGTCGATGAAATTACCCTGGCGGTAAAATGACAGGTCTTCCTCTCCAGGAATGCTCTCGAGAATTTCGACTTTATAGATTTCGCCCATCTCTTTGAACATCGTCACCGCATCGTTGCGAGTCATGACCGAGCGCTCCACCACAAGATCTTCCTTAACGATAGTGTTCATCATTTTTTCTATGGCCTGCAAATCTTCCGGCGTAAAGGCGCGTTCAAATGCAAAATCATAGAAGAAGCCATCTTCGATGACGGGGCCTATCGTCACCTGAGCCTTGGGAAACAGTCTTTGCACTGCTTGCGCCATCAGGTGAGCACAGGAATGCCGTAATACCTCGATGCCATCGCTGTCACGCGCGGTGACAATAGCGATCTCAGCGTCGGCATCCACCTGGAAGGAAGTGTCAACCAGCACGCCATCGACACGACCTGCTAGCGCAGCCCTGGCCAACCCGGCGCCGATAGATTCTGCAATTTCGGCGACACTAACGGGATTCTCATAGTCCCGTTGACTGCCGTCCGGCAAAGTAATTTTTGGCATCTTGCTTCCGTTATTACCCCTGGAACCCAATCCAAAGCAGGTTCCACCGCTGATGTTTACTCGTGGATTGGTATTACTTCTATGGAATGGTAGGCACGACCAGATTCGAACTGGTGACCTCTACCATGTCAAGGTAGCGCTCTAACCAACTGAGCTACGCGCCTGGAATCACCCAATAGAAAAGAACGGCGATTATACGGAACAAAGCAGAGACAGACCACGTTTTTTGACGCGAAGCTGCGGTCATTTTCGTCAGAGTTATTGCGCTAACAAACGACTCCTAAGCTCGGCGAGCCTGTCTCGGGTGTTTGCAGCCTCTTCGAAGGCCAGGTTTTTCGCTTGTTCATACATTTGAGTTTCCAGTTGTTCTATTTCCTTGGTTGCCGCTACTGGATCAGAAAAATCAAATTTTTTATACGCTCCAGATTTTTCGGCCACTCCCCTACCACGTTGTCTACGGGTGCCGGGCGCAGAGTATGCGCCCTCCATGATATCCAGCACCTTCTTCTTCACACCGATGGGCGTGATATTGTGGGCTTTATTGAATTTCAACTGGATATCGCGCCGCCGGCTGGACTCATCGATTGCCCTCTGCATAGATCCTGTTACACGGTCGCCATAAAGTATAGCCCTGCCATTCAAATTGCGGGCAGCCCGACCTATGGTCTGGATCAGGGATCGTTCAGAGCGCAGAAAGCCTTCCTTGTCTGCATCCAGCACCGCAACCAGTGCCACCTCTGGAATGTCCAGGCCCTCTCGCAGCAGATTGATTCCCACCAGTACATCGAACTGGCCGAGACGCAAATCCCGCAGAATTTCCGAACGCTCGACGGTTTCAATATCCGAGTGCAGATAACGGACACGCACATCATGTTCTGCCAGGTAGTCGGTCAGGTCTTCAGCCATACGCTTGGTCAATACCGTCACCAACACCCTTTCCTCTTGCGCTGTTACCTTGCGTATTTCTGACAACAGATCATCGACCTGTGAGGCCGCAGGCCGCACCAACAACTCTGGGTCCACAAGGCCTGTGGGTCTGACAACCTGTCGTACCTGCTGGTCCTCGTGCGCCTCCTCATAAGGACCAGGGGTAGCCGACATAAATATGATCTGTGGCGTCAGGGCTTCCCATTCATCGAAACGCAGTGGTCTATTATCCAGCGCCGACGGTAGGCGGAAGCCATATTCCACCAGGGTCTCCTTGCGCGACCTGTCACCCTTATACATGGCGCCCAATTGTGGAATAGAAACGTGAGACTCATCAGCTACGACCAGAGCATTAGCTGGCAGATAGTCATACAGAGTTGGCGGTGGCTCGCCCCTTGCCCGGCCTGACAAATAGCGAGAATAGTTTTCAATACCGGTGCAATATCCGAGCTCCTGGATCATCTCAAGATCAAACTTGGTCCGTTGCTCCAGTCGTTGCGCTTCGACCAGGCGATTTTCTGCATGCAAAAATTGCAGCCGTTCTTTTAGCTCGAGCTTTATATCATCCAGCGTCCCCAGCAACGTCTCACGCGACGTCACATAGTGAGACTTGGGAAACACGGTGAGCCGTGGTACTTCCTTGATGACGCCCCCGGTGAGGGGATCGAAATACGATAGTCGCTCAATTTCATCATCATATAGCTCAATGCGAATGGCATGTCTCTCGGATTCAGCCGGATAAATATCGATCACGTCACCACGAACCCGGTACGTCGCCCGTCTAAGCTCCATATCATTTCGAGTGTACTGCAGGTCGGTCAATCGCTTGAGCAATTGCCGCTGGTCGATCTTGTTACCTCGATCCAGGTGCACAACCATCTTTAAGTAGGATTTTGGATCACCCAGACCGTATATCGCCGACACCGTGGCAACGACGATGACATCGTGGCGTTCGAGCAATGCCTTGGTCGCTGATAGCCGCATCTGCTCGATATGGTCATTAATCGAGGCATCCTTCTCAATGTAGACGTCGGACGACGGCACATAAGCTTCCGGCTGGTAGTAGTCATAGTAGGAAACAAAATATTCCACTGCGTTAGTTGGAAAGAACTCTTTGAACTCCCCGTACAGCTGTGCCGCCAGCGTCTTGTTTGGCGCCATGACCAGGGTTGGGCGCTGTACGCTTTCGATAACATTGGCAATGGTAAAAGTCTTGCCGGAGCCAGTAACACCCAGCAGGGTCTGTGCGTGCAGGCCATCCGCCAGCCCTTCTATGAGATTCGCTATGGCTTCGGGCTGATCCCCGGCTGGTTTAAAACTGGCTTGGAGCTTGAAAGGGCTATCCATGACAACTGACTCGACACCGCACAAACGGTTAAGAGTACACGAGATTTACATTCGTCGCGCTGTGAGTGTTGACCGGATAGGGATTTCTCATTAGTATACGCGCGGTTTGCAGCTATACTCACTTGCAGCAAGATCTAGCACGCAATCCAGATTTGATGCCCAATAGCTCAATGGTAGAGTAGGTGACTGTTAATCACTTGGTTCGTGGTTCGAGTCCACGTTGGGCAGCCAATAAAAGTAGGCGTGGCGCGGGTTTCAGCGGTATAACGTTGAAATCCGTTGCCCCTATCTTCTGCAACACCGCCACCGAGCCCCCGCGGTGGATAAATTCACTGGCAAAGGTGTAAGTATTGGCAGTCTGTCTCGCTGTGGTGAGGCAGGTAGTGACTGGCACTACGATAAAAGGTGCAACGCCGAGCGCAGAAAATAGACTCGGATTTTAATCCGGGGCTGCTATTCGGAGGGAGGGAAACCCGGAGGGCCGGCACTGTAGTGCTAGCCACTACCTGCCTCGGCGCAGCCCCGACCAAATCATAAAACTCAATCCCAAACCAGAGTTCAGTTCTGGTTAAGCCTGCCCCAAATACTGTATAGTTACGCCCTCGTATTTATCGCCCACAGCTGAAGGAGAATGAATCCATGCGATCTTTGATTTTTACACTGTTGATGGTGTTCGCTGCCAACGTAGCCGCACAGGACAATCCCGTAGTCGTGATGGAAACCAATAAAGGCACCATCAGGATCGAGCTGTGGGCAGACAAGGCACCGCTATCCGTAGAGAATTTTTTACGCTACACCGACAATAACTACTTCGATGGCTTGATATTTCACCGGGTAATTCCCGGCTTTATGATCCAGGGTGGCGGCTTTAGTCCAGACATGGTGCAGAAGTCGACGTACGATGCGATCAAAAATGAAGCAAAAACCGACGTTCGCAACGACCGGGGAACGCTTGCAATGGCAAGAACCAATGTCGTGGACAGCGCCACCAGCCAGTTCTTTATAAATCTCAGCAACAACGATTTTCTAAATCATAGCAGTGACGCGCCATCCGGTTTCGGTTACGCGGTATTTGGCAAAGTCATCGAAGGTATGGACATTGTGGATGTAATCGCCGCAGTAACGACCGGAAATGTTAGCGGTTACGGTGACGTGCCTACGGATGCAATCGTTATAAACTCTGTAAGTCGCGCCGAATAGCGGCAGTTGAATTGGCGCTTTCAACTGGAAAAGCGCCAGGAGTATCGCCCATCTTCAAAGTCACAGGCGCAGATAGCCGCGCTGAATCTATGAACTCACTAGCAAGCAGTCGCTGACTATCTATCCTGTCGCCTACTCTTTAAACAGTGGCGTAATAGTGGCGACTTCCTGCGACTTCATCTGTCCATTCGGGTAATTAATATCCCACAGCGGATCGCTGACCTCCTCTTTCGGCTCGAAGCCATCGACCGCTTCAATCAGTACAGTTCGTATTTCCTGTAAATTAATGCTATTGCAGGCTTTCTGGAGTCGATTTAACAGTTTTTCCAAGGCTTCCCAGGGCAATGTATCTTCTTCTGCGCGCACGATTTTAGGGTGCTCCGTGCCGGTTACAGATTCCCCAATCATTAATTCTTCGTGCAGCTTCTCGCCTGCCCGCAGACCTGTGTATTCGATCGCGATGTCACCCCGATAGGAATTCTCATCCTTAATGTCATAGCCCATCAGGTGAACCATTTTCTTCGCCAGATCAACGATGCGGATCGGTTCGTTCATATCCAACACGAAAACATCGCCTCCGGTTGCCATGGAACCGGCCTGGATCACCAGTTGGGCAGCTTCCTGTACGGTCATGAAGTAGCGTGTCACCTCCGGGTGCGTCACCGTCACCGGACCGCCGGCGCTGATCTGCTTGCGAAATAAAGGCACCACCGAACCGGAAGAACCCAACACATTGCCGAATCTCACTATGCTGTAACGAGTTGCCCCGTCGCTTTGCGCTATAGCCTGCAGTACCTGTTCCGCAAAACGTTTGGTAGCGCCCATAAAATTTGTTGGTCTTACTGCTTTGTCGGTGGAGATCAGAACAAAATTCTTAACCCCGGCTTGCTCCGCTACCTGGGCAGAAATCAGGGTCCCGAATATATTGTTTTGTACACCTTCGACTATGTTCTTTTCCACCATCGGAACTTGTTTGTACGCCGCCACGTGATAGACAGTGTCCACGGCAAAACTCTGAATCGCACTTGCCATCTGAATTCGGTTACACACAGAACCCAGCAGCGCCACAATTTCGATTTTGTCGCCGTTTTCAATATCCTTCAGCTTCTCTCTCAGCTCATTTTCAATTTCATAGAGGCCGTATTCGAAGGAATCCAGAAGAATCAGACGAGAAGGATTGATATTGATTATAAGTCTGCACAGCTCTGAGCCAATAGACCCGGCAGCACCGGTTACCATCACCGATTGCCCATTAATGCAGGCCCCGAGTAACTCGGGGTTAGGTGGGACAATGTCACGGCCCAGCAAGTCTTCGATATCGATATCCCGTATCTGATCCACACCGACCTTACCAGACACCATATCGAACAAATCGGGAACGGTTTTTACATGCACGGGTAAATGTTCCAGTCGATTCAATATTTCTTTGCGCTCGGCATGGGTGGCGGAAGGAATTGCCAGCAAGATTTGTCGCACCGAAAAACTCTCTATTAGTTCATACATGGAATTCGGATTGTAGACACGGATCCCGTGTACCGTACTACCTAGAAGATTGTGACTATCGTCGACGAACGCTACCGGGAGGTATTGATCACCGTTCTGCAGTGCTACCACCAATTGCATGCCAGAGCTGCCGGCACCATAAATTATTACCGGTTCTTTGGGATGAAAATTGCGGATGAGGCTTTGTAAAAATATCTTCGTCACAAAGCGGCTACCGCCAATAAACAGCAGGGCAATCATCCAGAAAATCGGCAAGATTGAAAAATCAGCGGATAACGGTGTTGGGGAGAAGAAATAGGAGACGGCAAGCATGCAAGTTGCAATTGTCACGCCTTGCAGAACCAAAAAGCCCGACTGCAGCCCCATGTACAACACCAGGGCTCGATACAGGCCCATACGGGCGAAAACCAGAATGCTAAGCACGGTGGCAATAGCAAGGTAGAAGTAAAACCGTTGGTCTTGAGAGAAAAAATCCCTGTCCAGCAAAACGAAAGACAGCGCCAGCGCCCCCACGATCATGACACTGTCGGCAACCATCATCAGTGACTGCTTTATAGTGCGCGACAACGGAATTGTATACAGCTGCATAATTCCTCCTAAATCATCCTTATTCCGCAGATTAATTGACAGACCGATTCAACTTTGCGGATCTAGCTCCGGTCCATTTTTCCTGCTTTCAGCTTAATAGCAACAAAGATCAAAGGTACTATACCTACCAAGCTGAGATAAATCCCTAATTCGGGTAGTTTTATTGATAACCAGGCCAGTGGCGCTAGCCACAGACAATTTATCATCATCACTGTTATCGTCACTTTAGCGTGACTCTTATGCAGTTTCGCGGCTTTTTGATAGGCGTGTGTGGCATGGCCTTCATACCAGTTGCAGCCGCCACAGAACCGGCAAATCAATGTCACCGTCGCATCGGCGACAAAAACGCCCAACAGCAATAACCAGACCCACACCGTCATACTGCCGTGATGCATCGTAAGCAGAGCTAACACCCCTAGAATAAAACCAATGAAACCACTGCCGACGTCGCCCATGAATATCTTCGCTGGTGACCAATTCCACAACAGAAAGCCAGCACCCGCGGCAAGTAGTGTGGCAGTGAGTACAACCCCGACCTGATCATCGCTCTGAATTAGAAAGAATAATGCTGCGGCGCTCACAAAAACCAACTCGCTGCCGGCAATTCCATCAATTCCGTCCATGAAATTATACAGGTTGAGCAACCAAACCAACGCAACAACTGCAAGCCCATTCAACAACCAGGTCGAATGCAACTGTAATGGCCCAAATTTTATAGCCGGCACGTCGCCAAGCCACAGTACCGCCCATGCCGCTGCCAATAACTGTGCAGGAACACGCCAGCGAATATGCAAATGATTGAAATCATCTACCAAACCAATTGCCGCTATCAACCCCCCACCGCTAAGCGCCATGAACTCACGCAAGGGGATGATGCCAATACTAAAGTAGTAGCCCGAAACCAGCAGCAACAAGATTACAATGGACAAGCCGCCGCCGCTTGGCGTGGGATTGGAATGGGCGCTGCGAGACACCGGCAAGTCCAACAACTGAAACTGCGGAGCGAGCACTTTGACGATGCCGGTCAACAGCACCGCTGCCAAAAATAAAGCAGTTATCAGAAGCAGAATTGACATTCAGGATAGCATCCAGGCAGTAGCAACAAACCTGGGCATTATATCCAGCTTTCAACCATTTTTACTATTAAAAACAGCCACTTTCATTCATTTGTGAAAGTGCCTCTGCGCTGTTATTAATTATTCACAATAACAATTAGGTGGCGGTTTTTCTCTACCGTGCCCGGTCCAATACCTTTAACTTCCAGCAGTTCGTCGATAGATCGAAAATTGCCAAACATTTCTCTATAGGCAACTATTTCCTGTGCCTTAACGAGTCCTACACCATCTAACGCGACAGCTATCGCAGCCGCATCTGCGACATTAATATCGAGTTGAATCACCTGCTCAGTAGTAGTTGGATCGCCCTCGGCAGCGAGAGACAGAGGCACAATTGTGGAAATAATCGCAGCGAAAGCTGCTTTAATCCAGGCTAGTTTAGTCATCATGATTTCGTTATCAGCGAATTGAAGGGCAGCAGTAGCGCTGCTCAATTCAGTCTAGTAGGGCAAGTCAACTAAGGCCAGATAAGTCCGAAATGAATTCCTGCAGGGCTAGTGCAGGCGAATCTGCACGCGTAATCGGTCGGCCGATTATCAGGTAACTGCTGCCATTTTGAATTGCTTCGACAGGACCGACAACCCGCTTCTGGTCATCGCTAGCGTCCTGCGGACGCCGGATTCCTGGAGTGATCAAACAGAAATCGGCAGGTAACTGGGCGCGCAGTAAGTGGGTTTCAGCGGCCGAGCACACCACGCCGTCCAATCCCGCGTCTCTACTGAGAAAAGCCAACCTGCTCACTTGTTCCTCTAAATTTGCCTCCACACCGATTTGCTGCAGGTCTTGTTTAGCGAGACTGGTCAGTACAGTTACCCCTATGAGCAGCGGTCTCTCGGCACCAAATCCTTCCAGTGCTTCTCTGGCCTTCTCCATCATGACGAGTCCGCCAGACGCGTGCACATTGACCATCCAAACGCCCATGTTGGCCGCTATCTGCACCGCAGCAGCAACAGTATTTGGTATATCGTGAAATTTCAGATCAAGGAACACATCAAAACCCAGAGCGGTAACGTCTTTAACCAGACTGGGTCCGCAGGCGGTAAACAGCTCTTTGCCAATCTTTACGCGGCACAGTGCCGGGTCAACACAATCGAGCAACGCCAACGCCCGCTCTGCCGTGTCAAAATCCAGGGCCACGATTATCCGCTTGTCCATATCCATATCCATTTCTATATTCAACTCCTGCGTTCGGGTTCAAATCAGCCGATGCTCCTACGACGACCACTCAGCATCAGAAACTGCTCGCTTCCAGGATAGGTTTTATTTTGTCCCATTTCTGGCAACTTGGACA
Source organism: Gammaproteobacteria bacterium (assembly GCA_963694865.1). Taxonomy (GTDB): domain Bacteria; phylum Pseudomonadota; class Gammaproteobacteria; order Pseudomonadales; family Pseudohongiellaceae; genus UBA9145. Next base: position 16,465 of record CAVOFA010000005.1, read on the forward strand.
CATCCAATATAATTTTTTAGTTTCATAGCCGCAGTGGTGACACTGATAAGTAGATTTTCTTTGCAGCAGTTTATCTACCAGTTGTTGCAATAATTTCAGGTTGCTCGTAACCTGGACATCGGTATTTGAACTCTGCAAACGCAGCAACTCAACCAGACCCGCAAATGAGGGTTTTTTAAGCAAATAGGTATTTAGAAACTTGATTGCAGCAGCCTCCCCCGAGCGTTTAATTATAAGATTTGAAAGTGCTAGCACCACACTCACATCAGGCTCTTCGGGCAAGAGACTAGTGAGCAATTTTTCATATTCAGCTGCATTTTCTAAATGTTCATAACACTCAGCCAATGGGGCCAGGATGCTGCTGACAAATTCAGGGCTATTGGTTCTAATCCGAAGCAACTCTTTTATTGCGGCTTTATAGTTGCCGGCGCTTTGCTCGGCCTTTGCCTGTAATAGCGACGCCCGTACATTTTTGCGATCAAATGTGAAAGCTTTTCGAATTTTCTCTCTGGCTTTTTTGTCCTGATTCGCAGCTAACAACTCCTCTGCCAACTCACAACAATAGTGTGCAGCTGCCGCACGCAATTCACTATTTTTCTTAAAGCTGGAGTTACTCAGAAGCATAGAGGAACAATCTATAGCCTTACTCCAGTCTTTTTCAGTCTGATAGATGGTTACAAGATGTTGCAATGCCTCCCACTTGCCTTCACCTCCTTCACCCAACACTTCTGTCATCAAGCGCTCTGCGCGATCGAGCAAGCCAGCAGAGATGTAGTCGATGGCCAATTGTATTCTGGTGGCTGCGGAGAAAGCTGGTTCCAGGCCAGGTCTTTCCAACAGAGCCTGATGCACCTTTATGGCTTTGTCCACCTTGCCTCTACGACGCAGCAGCGCGCCAAAGGCGAGGTGGGTTTCGATAGTTTTGCTGTTGATTTCCAGTGCCTTGATAAAGGTGTCGACAGCCTCGTCTGGCTCATCATTTAGTAGATAGTTTAAGCCCACGAAATAATCCGCAAAGATATCGCTGCTACTTCGATTTTTAAGCCGTTTAGGAAGCGTACCGAAATGCCCAAGAGCCCAGCCAGCGGACACAGCCAGTAGTAGCAATAAATAGATACCAACGTTATCCACGGCTCACACGTCCTTAAGGCTCATCGCCCGCAATTGGCTGACTTCCTGTTTGGCGTTAGCAAGTTCCCTGGTAAGTCGGCGAATCTCTGATTTTGATTTCATATTGCGCAAGAATCCGACTCCCAATAGCAGGCCAATGAAGCCACCCACTACAAAGGCGCCGATTATCCAAACTGAAACCGGCTGAGCTGGAATTGTCCAGGCGCCGAAATTTATTTCTACGGCTGTTGTATTAAAAAACGAAAATGTAATGCTGGCAATGAACACCAACATTAGGAAGAATCCAGATAGCAGATGGGCAATCTTGCGCATCAACACTTTATCCAAGTCAATATTTGAGGTTTAGTGTATTCCAGCTTTTATAGGCTGGAAAGAAAACGGCATAACCACATGGCTATGCCGTTCTGTATACGCAGCCAGTTACCTGGATCCAGGGAAGCTAGAATTGAGTTTCGGCCAACATGCTCTGATTGACACGATCTCGCAATTCTTTTCCCGGTTTAAAATGTGGCACATACTTGCCACTCAATGCGACTGGTGTACCAGTCTTGGGGTTACGACCAATCCGCGGAACACGATAATGCAGTGAAAAGCTTCCAAAACCTCGAATTTCAATCCTGCCGCCTTCAGACAATACCGAAGACATGTACTCGAGACCCGCCTTTACTGCCAACTCCACATCTTTTGACGATAGCTGGGTTTGTTTCGTCGCGATGCGATCGATAAGTTCAGACTTGGTCATAGCGTACCCCTGATACTGTTACATTCCGATCATCATTCCCAGCCTACCATAAAATACCACCGGGAATAGTTGCATCTAGCTCTTATCCATTTCAGCCTTGATGAGGTCACCGATAGTTCCGTGTGAAACATCGCTGGCATCCTGTTTCTTATGATCCTGGATAGCAGCCTTTTCTTCATCAATAGCTATAGCCTTAACAGACAGACTAAGAACGCGGTTCTTGCGATCGACGCTAACAATTTTAACCTCAATCTCTTCGCCTTCTTTCAAACTGTTTCTGGCATCTTCAACTTTATCGCGGCTGATTTCAGACGCTCTAAGCACGCCTTCCACACTTTCGGCCAGCGTGATCGTAGCAGACTTGGCATCCACGGCAGTGATAGAGCCTTTGACAATGCTGCCCTTCTCAAACTCTGCAACGTAGTTCATAAACGAGTCGTTGGCCAATTGCTTAACGCCCAATGAAATGCGCTCTCGCTCAGGATCTATTGACAGAATTACGGTTTCTATCTCATCGCCTTTCTTGTATTCACGCACTGCCTCTTCACCAGTTTCATCCCAGGAAATATCAGACAAATGTACGAGGCCGTCGATGTTGCCATCCAGACCAATGAAGATGCCGAAGTCGGTAATCGACTTGATGCTACCGGAAATCTTGTCACCCTTTTTGAAGTTCTCTGCGAAACCATCCCATGGATTTTGGAAGCATTGCTTGATGCCGAGAGAAATACGGCGACGCTCTTCATCGATATCCAATATCATTACTTCAACTTTATCGCCAAGTTGAACCACCTTGGACGGATGGATGTTCTTGTTAGTCCAATCCATTTCTGACACATGGACCAGTCCTTCCACGCCCTCTTCCAGCTCAGCAAAACAGCCGTAGTCGGTAAGATTGGTGACGATGGCAGTGACCCGCGTTTTTCCGGGATAGCGACCCTTGATAGCTAGCCAGGGATCTTCACCCAGTTGCTTGAGGCCGAGCGAAACGCGATTGCGCTCGCGGTCGTACTTCAGCACTTTGACATCAATTTCATCGCCAACATTGACAATTTCACTAGGGTGCTTGATACGCTTCCAGGACATATCGGTAATGTGTAACAGACCATCTACACCGCCCAGGTCAACAAAGGCGCCGTAATCGGTCAGATTCTTGACAATGCCTTTAACGGACATGCCTTCCTGCAGTTTCTCCAGCAGTGCATCACGCTCTTCCGTGCTTACCGACTCCAGTACCGCTCGACGCGAGACCACCACGTTGTTGCGCTTCTGATCCAGTTTTATAAGTCGGAATTCCAGTTGCTGTCCTTCCAGATGCAGCGTATCCCGCACCGGACGCACATCTACCAGCGAACCTGGCAGGAATGCTCGAATATTGTTCAAATCTACGGTAAATCCACCTTTCACCTTGCCGTTGATCACACCAGTTACGATATCGTTCTTCTCGTAAGCGGCTTCCAGTTCCATCCAGGATTCGGCGCGTTTGGCTTTTTCCCTGGACAGGCGGGTCTCACCAAATCCGTCTTCGACGGTCTCGAGAGCAACCTTTACTGTGTCACCAATTTCGAGTGCGAAATTACCTTGCTCATCGAGGAATTGTACGCGGGGAATGACGCCTTCAGACTTAAGGCCGGCGTGGACTGTTACCCAGTCACTGTCTATATCGATTACGGTGCCCGTAACGATGGCGCCGGGGGTCATATCTATTTCAATTAAGCTCTGTTCAAATAGCTCTGCAAAACTCTCAGTCATTGTTTATTTCCAATATATTCAATTGGTTAAAGACACAAATTAATGTGTTCTATAACCACTCCGCGTACCAGCGATCGCGGGGTTATTAGTAAAAGTCCTCAGCTTGCCATTGCTGGTGTCGCAGACTGAAGACGCTTGGTCGAACGAAATCTTATATTTTGAAGCGTGGTCTGTATTACGTATTAGCTGCATCCAGACTGGTACTTGCCAGCTGAAGAACCCGTTCTACAACCTCGTCTATCGTCAAATAGCTTGTATCCAGAATTGAGGCATCTTTAGCCGGTTGAAGAGGTGATACAGCGCGTTGGCTGTCTCGCTCATCCCGATCTTTTAGCTCCCGCAAAAGGTCGGGCAGAATAACACCAATACCCTTAGCTATCAACTGCTTATATCGCCTGTCGGCCCTCTCTTCGGCGCTCGCGGTAAGAAATATTTTCAGTTCCGCATCGGGAAACACAACGGTGCCCATATCACGACCGTCGGCAACCAAGCCAGGCAACTGCCTGAACTCCAACTGCCGGGCAAGTAGCGCCTCTCTGGCTGCTGGTATGGCGCCGACCTCAGAGGCCAATTTACTGCCTATCTCCGTTCTGATTTCCTCGCTAACATCTTCTCCGTTCAGCCACACCGAACCCGGACCGGATACACCAAACTCCAATTTGAGCTCGCTGGCTAATGCTGCCACTTGCTGGTGATTGTCGAGATTCAAGCCCTGCTTCAGAGCAGCAATACCCAGGACTCGATACATGGCCCCACTATCGAGCAGTGCATAACCCAGCACCTTGGCAACGCGGGCGGCAATAGTGCCTTTGCCAGAGGCGGAGGGCCCATCAATTGTGATTACCGGCACCCTGGCCACTATGTACTCGCATCCGCCTGGCTCGACACGGCAATGCCCACCCGATTTGCCATTGCTACGAAGCCAGGGAAAGAAGTTGCAACATTGGCACAATTGCTAATAGTGATCGCTGAGGATGACCTTAGTGCAGCGATGGTAAATGCCATGGCGATGCGGTGATCTCCGCGGCTGTCTACACTGCCGCCTTTGAGACCACCGCCCAGTATGCTGATACCGTCATCGTAACATTCAGTGCTAATCCCCAAAATTGTCAGTCCAGTGGCCATGGCATCGATTCTATCGCTTTCCTTTACGCGCAATTCAGCGGCACCACGTAAGCGGGTTTCACCTTCGGCGCAGGCTGCAGCGATGAAGAGCACGGGAAATTCATCGATAGCGAGGGGAATTTGATCTGTGGGAATTTCGATACCGCGCAGCTTACTGTAACGCACCTTTAGATCCGCAACAGGTTCACCGCCCACCAGGCGTTCATTCGCCAGCTCGATGTCGGCACCCATTGCCCGTAGGATATGTATTATTCCCGTCCGTGTTGGATTAACGCCAACATGTTCCAGCAGCAGCGAGGAGCCGGGAGTTATCGTAGCCGCGACCAGGAAGAAAGCCGCTGAGGAAATATCGGCAGGCACATCAATCTGAGTGGCTGCCAGCTCATGGCCCCCTGCCACGGTGGTCGTGGCTGTTACGGTATCTCGCGTCACCGGATAGTCAAAAGCTGCCAGCATTCTTTCGGTATGATCCCGACATGGCGCAGGCTCTGTGATTGCTGTTGCACCGCGCGCAAAGAGTCCTGCCAGTAGCAAGCAGGATTTCACCTGAGCGCTGGCTATCGGCATGTTATATTCGATGCTGGATAGTTCGGCACCCGTAATTCGCAATGGTGGCGTGCCAGCTGCTGCGGTAACAATTCTGGCTCCCATCAAGCGCAACGGTTCTACTACCCGATTCATCGGTCTGCCACTGAGAGACGCATCCCCGGTTAATTCACTGTCGAAAGCCTGGGCTGCAAGCAGGCCTGCCAACAGGCGCATCGCGGTGCCGGAATTTCCCATGTAGAGGGGACGACGTGGTGCCTGCAGACCGGCTTTGCCGACCCCGTAAAGAGTAAGCTTGCCATTTTCCGGGCCGATGATGGTGACACCCATCTCCTGAAACGCTGCCACGGTATTCAAGACATCTTCGCCTTCCAGAAAGCCGCTGACTTCAGTAACACCATTAGCTATGGATCCGAGGATGATGGAACGGTGTGAAATTGATTTGTCACCGGGAACACGGAGGCTTCCGGAAATTTTGCCGCCGGCTTGAACCTGAAACACAACTTCTGCATTAGTCATGACTGCATCACTTGAAGGTTTATAGTGCTGTTTGATGAATTTGTCTCGCGTGTTTTTTGCGCGCTGGAATGAGCGCATCAAATAAGCATGATCTTTGTTGTCTACTGCTTCTCTCAACACTTTCAAGTTTTCAATGTAGGCATCGAGCACGCCGGTAGTTGGCGCGCTATTGGCGACAAATATATCTGACCACATGGTGGCGTCGCTGGATGCCAGACGACTAAAATCGGCGAAGCCTCCGGCCGCATACCGAAATAGGTCATCACTTAGTTCTTGTTTAAGCAACACATCGACAATAGCGAAGGCAAGCAAATGGGGTAGATGGCTGGTTGCCGCCAGGACTTCATCATGCCTGGCGATGCTCATCCCCAGCACATTCGCCCCCAATTGGCGCCAGAGACAATTGACCAGGGCTACCGCCTCTGTGTCTGTCTGTAGCAGCGGGGTGAGTATAACGTTGCGTTGGGCAAATAAGTCAGCCTGCGATGTAGAATAACCATTACGCTCCGACCCGGCGATTGGGTGCCCGGGAACAAAACGTTGTTGGAAAACCAGATCCAGGCTGACAAGCGTCTCCATGAGATGGGACTTCACGCTGGCCACATCGGTAACCATGGCCTGCTGTTTCACGTGTGAAGCGATTACAGGGAGCATAGTACTGATTGCCAGAGGTGGCAGCGCAATAATGATAATGTCTGCCTGTGGGCACAATTGATCCAGCTCGCCGGCTTCGTCAATCATCTTCTCATCGAGGGCATTTTGCAGCGATTCTTTATCCAGATCTGAAGCCAGGATTCGTTGCGTTGGAACAACAGCCTTAAGGCCGCGCGCGATAGAACCTCCGATCAAACCCAGACCGACGATTAAGATAGTTTTGCCTGACAGCCTATTCAAATTATCGACTTCTGTTGGTAAGTCTGTTTTCACGCTTAAGTCGCCGCAACGGGGTAGGAACCCAGCACTTTAATTTCCGCTGTACATTGTTGCAGTTGCTTGAACAATTCGTGAATCAGCTGATCCTCGATGTGCCCTTCAAAGTCAATAAAGAATACATATTCCCAGGCTTCCTTCTTCGAGGGTCGGGTTTCAATTTTGCTCAGGCTCACCTGAAAGTCTTCGAAGGGTTGCAGTATGCGAAACAGGGCGCCAGGTTTATTTCCCGTGTAGATAAGCACACTGGTTTTATCGCTGCCTGTGGGGACAGTATCTTGCCTGGCTAAAACCAGGAATCTTGTGCTGTTGTGATCATGGTCTTGAATGCTGGAATGCAATATTTTGAGATCGTAAATTTCGGCCGCTAGCGCACCCGCAATGGCTGCAACCCGACTATCCTTCTTAGCCAGCACTGCGGCTTCTGCATTACTGGCACATTCCAGAAGCTTTACATCCGGGTAGTGTAATTTCAGCCAATTTCGGCACTGTGCCAATGATTGCTTGTGCGACGCAATTACATTCAGTTCTGCTGCGTCTGATTTTTCGTCGATGAGAAAATTGTGTTCTATGGCAACAACAACTTCACCGACGAGCTTTACCTTGCTTTCTACCAGGCAGTCCTGGGTATTATTGATCGCACCTTCCGTAGAGTTTTCTACCGGCACCACACCAAAATCCACGACACCCGCTTCAACCGCGATGAATACTTCATCTATGGAGGGGTAGTCCACCAGCACACAGGCTGAACCAAAGTGTGAAATAACGGCGGCCTGGGAATAAGTTCCTATCGGCCCCAGGAAAGCGACCTTTGGGTTTTTAGCATCCAGGTTTGTTGTCATTACTCAGTCGCATCGTAATTATGAAGTGAAGTTGAGTGTCTCATAAGGCTTCAGCAATCAGGCAAGGGCTCCTACTTTTCAGCTTCATGGAAAGGACGTTCTAATATGAGCGCATCAGATTAACTGTCGCTGGATTCCGGCGTTTCCCCATCCACGGGACTCTCTGGTTTTTCTGTACTCTCTTTTACTCCCGTGTTTCCTGCACTCTCCACGCGCTCCGCAGGCTCAGAGGCTGCGCCTTCAGCCTTGTCAGGCTCGTCAAATTCTGACACTTCTGGCTCGTCCACCTGCTCTACCCCGACCAGTTTTTCACCTTCTTTGAGCCGAATCAGACGTACGCCTTGTGTGTTTCTGCCTTGTACAGAAACCTCATCAACACGGGTTCGTACTAAGGTTCCCTTGTCGGAGATCAGCATAATCTCGTCGCTTTCTACAACCTGAACAGCGCCTACTACGGCGCCATTACGCTCGCTGGTTTGCATGCCAATTACGCCCTGGCCACCACGGCCATAGAGAGGGAAATCTTCTACGCTGGTGCGTTTGCCGTAACCGTTTTCACTCACCGTAAGTATTTGCGTAGATTCATCTGGAATAATTAATGAAATCATATTGAACCCAGCGGCCATTTTAATACCCCTAACTCCGCGCGCGGTTCGGCCCATCGCTCTCACATCAGACTCTTTGAAGCGTGTAATTTTGCCGCTGCTACTCATGAGCATCACGTCTCTGCTGCCATCGGTGACTGCCGTCCCTACCAACTCGTCGCCTTCGTCCAGTTCGATAGCCCTGAGTCCTACACTGCGCTGTCTTGCAAAATTCGTCATTGCTGTTTTTTTAACAATGCCACTGAAAGTCGCCATAAAAACAAAATGATCGTCCGTATATTCCTTGACTGGGAGCATGGAAGTTATACGCTCGCCTTCATCGAGCGGTAATATATTTACAATTGGTTTTCCTCTGGAGGTACGGCTGGCAATTGGAATTAAAAATACTTTTAACCAATACACTTTGCCCATGCTACTGAAGCACAGCAGTGTATCGTGGGTGCTGGCGACCAACAGGTGCTCGACAAAATCTTCATCCTTAACAGTCGCCGCAGCCTTACCCCTACCGCCGCGCCGTTGTGCTCTGTAGTCTGACAACGCTTGGGTTTTGGCGTAGCCAGTCTGCGAAATTGTTACCACTCGATCTTCTTCGGGAATCAAATCCTCTATGGTCAGATCCAGCTGCGAGCCGACTATTTCCGTCTTACGCTCGTCACCATATTCTTTGTAAATTTGTTCAAGTTCATCGCGTACAACGCTTAACAGACGTGGCTGGTTTCCCAGAATGTCGAGATGATCGGCTATTTGTAACAGCAGTTCCTGATAATCATTGATCAGTTTTTCGTGTTCCAATCCAGTTAGGCGATGCAATCTTAGCTCGAGAATAGCCTGAGCCTGTTCGGGAGTAAGAAAATACTCGTTTTCTTTCAAGCCGTACTGAGGGTCCAGGTCAGCGGGTCTGCAAGCATCGGCGCCAACCTCTCCTAACATTTTCAATACGCTATCGGATTGCCAGGACCGTGCCAGTAATTTCACTTTGGCGTCACTGGAGTTTGGCGAGGTCTTAATCAATTCAATTACGGCATCGATGTTTGCCAGGGCAACGGCAAGACCTTCGAGAAGATGACCTTTCTCTCTGGCTTTCCGCAGCAGGTAGGTAGTTCTCCTGGATACCACTTCACGGCGGTGGCGTATGAAGGCTTCCAGTATTTCCTTCAGATTCAGCAGGCGTGGCTGACCATCGACCAACGCCACCATATTGATACCGAACACAGACTGCATCTGCGTCTGAGCATAGAGATTATTGAGTACCACATCTCCCATTTCACCCCGACGTAGTTCGATGACGATGCGTAAGCCATCTTTGTCGGATTCGTCTCGTAATTCGGTAATGCCTTCTATCTTTTTCTCTTTTACCAGCTCGGCTATGCGCTCGATCAACTTTGATTTATTAAGTTGATAGGGAATCTCGGTGACGATGATTGTCTGTTTGCCCGTTTTTTTGTCTTCAATAATATTCGCTTTGGCCCGCACATAAATTCGGCCACGACCAGTGCGGTAAGCCTGCACAATCCCCGCTTTGCCATTTATAATTCCGGCGGTCGGAAAGTCCGGTCCCTGGATGAATTCCATCAAACCATCGATATCTATTCCCGGGTTGTCGAGTACCGCAATAGAACCATCAATCACTTCCCTGAGGTTGTGCGGGGGAATGTTTGTAGCCATGCCCACGGCGATGCCCGAAGAGCCATTAACCAACAGGTTCGGCACCCTGGTCGGAAACACATCCGGGATGTATTCGGTGCCATCGTAGTTAGGTGAAAAATCGACGGTTTCCTTGTCCAGATCGGCCAACAGATCGTGGGCAATTTTGGACATACGAATTTCCGTATAGCGCATTGCCGCCGCCGCATCGCCGTCGATGGAGCCAAAATTCCCCTGCCCGTCAACCAGGGGGTAGCGCAGTGAGAAGCTTTGAGCCATTCTCACAATGGTGTCATACACGGCGGTGTCACCGTGCGGGTGATATTTACCGATAACATCACCGACCACACGAGCAGACTTCTTGTAGGGTTTGTTGTAATCATTCGACAGCACGTTCATGGCGAATAGCACGCGTCGATGTACAGGTTTTAAGCCGTCCCGAACATCTGGCAAGGCACGCCCAACGATGACACTCATGGCGTAAGCCAAATAGGACTCACGCATTTCACTTTCTAGGGAGACAGGTAACACCTGTTTAGCGAATTCGGACATGGACTAGATTTTTCCTAACAGATTGGAGACGATTTGATGAGCTTTGGGCATGGTTGCTTTTTGGCTATTCTCATTGCGTGCATTGCGTGTTTTTTTGCTCAGCTATAGCCCAGTCAAGGCGTTAACTGCTGCTCAGCTCATCTGGGACAACAAGAGTATTTCTACTACTTTATAGCGGCCGATTTGAGAATTTTTTTATGCAAATTCCGGTTCTGCTGCCAGTCGAAACAGACGCAATAAATGTCTCCATAATCGAGCTGGCGACCGAGCGATAAGTGTAGCACGAATCGCCTGCAGAAGGACACTGTAAACACTCGAGTTAGAGATAAAAATCCCCTGTTTTTTCAGTAATTTCCGTGACTTTTTTAGTCAAGCGTCTGGGCGCGCAATTTCCGCAATTTAGGGGTATAATTTCGCGCCTGCACAAGGGCTGGCAGACAGCGGAAAAAGCATCATTGTGAAGCGTAGCGAGACATTAAATTGAGTGCCGAAAAATCGATGCAAGCGGATCTTCTTATTCACGCAAAATGGATACTGCCAGTAGTCCCGGAAGCGACTGTTCTGGAAGACCACGCAATCGCAATACAAGACAAAAAAATCATTGCTATTTGTAGCTCTGAACGCGCTGAATCGGAAATACTAGCTAACGCCACTGTCAGATTGGACCAGCAGGTATTGATTCCCGGCTTAATTAACGCCCACGGTCACGCCGCCATGTCTCTGTTGCGCGGCATAGCCGACGATATCCCCCTTAAACAGTGGCTGGAAGAGCGGGTATGGCCGCTAGAGGCGAAGTTTGTTAACGCCGAATTCGTCCGACAGGGAACCAAGCTTGCCATCGCCGAAATGATTTCTTCTGGCACTACCTGCTTTGCCGACATGTACTTCTTTCCGGACGCAGTAGCCAAAGTGGCCCTAGAAGCAAATATGCGGGTTCAACTGGCAAGCCCGGTGCTCGATTTTCCTACCGTGTGGGCACAGGATGCGGAGGAATACATTCACAAAGCGACCCAACTCCATGACCGCCATCGCCACAGCGAGCTGGTTCACACTGCATTTGGACCTCATGCCACCTACACCGTCTCCGATGCACCCCTGACGAAGATCTCAACCCTGGCAGAAGAACTCGATGTACCCATTCATATACACCTCCACGAGACGGCACAGGAGGTACAAGAAGCCGTAGCCACCGATGGGCGCAGACCACTGCAACGCCTCAGCGACCTGGGCATTGTCAGTCCGCGCTTGAATTGTGTTCACGCTACCCAGTTACTGGATACCGAGATTGAGTTGCTAGCCGCCAATGGCGCCAGCGTTATCCACTGCCCGGAGTCCAATATGAAATTGGCGAGCGGCCTGTGTGAGATCGCAAAGCTTCTCCGTCAGGGCGTTAACGTAGCCCTGGGTACAGATGGTTGTGCCAGTAACAATGATCTGGATATGTTTTCAGAGATGCGCTCCGCAGCACTTCTTGCCAAGGTAGTAGCCGGGGATGCCAGCGCCCTGCCGGCCCACCAGGCGCTGGAAATGGCTACCATCAATGCCGCCAAAGCCCTGGGCCTGGACACTGAAATCGGTAGCCTTGAAACTGGCAAGTATGCAGATATTACCGCTATAAACCTGGACCAGATAAATACCCTACCTGTCTACAATCCCAATTCTCAGCTCGTTTATGCAGCGCAGGCATCCCAGGTGTCTCACGTCTGGTGTGGGGGCAAGCTGCTGTTTAAAAATGGTGAACTGCAAACTCTGGATCAGGCATTGATAAAGGAATCAGCACGCAGCTGGCAGCATCAAATTGCTGCAGAGGCTTCAGCTCACGCAGAGACTTTGATTCATCCATCAGAGGTTCCCTAGCATGGACAACGTTGACGAGCTGGAAATCAAAAAATTCGAAGCCCTGGCATCACGTTGGTGGGATCCTAACAGCGAGTTCAAGACCCTGCATGAAATCAATCCGCTGCGAATCAATTATATAAGCCAACAAATTAACCTTGCCGGCAAGCAAGTGCTGGATATCGGCTGTGGTGGTGGCATCCTCGCCGAGGCCATGGCTCATCATGGCGCTAGTGTCAGCGCTATCGACCTGGCAGACGCCTCACTCGCAGTCGCGCGCTTACACCAGCTTGAAAGCCAGCTCGAAATAGACTATGTCAAGGTCTCTGCGGAAGAGTTCGCCCAGCAGCACGAACAGCAATTTGATGTGATTACCTGCCTCGAAATGCTGGAGCATGTACCGCGGCCGGCTGCTGTGGTTGATGCTTGCTACAGACTGGTAAAGCCGGGTGGGCTGGTTTTCTTTTCCACCATAAATCGCAATCCGAAGTCCTACCTGTATGCTATCCTTGGCGCCGAATACCTGCTCAATCTGCTACCTCGTGGCACCCATGATTACGCAAAATTCATCAAACCGTCAGAACTCGCACGATGGAGCCGGAGCAGTGGCCTACAGCTACGGGAGCAAGTAGGTTTGCACTACAATCCACTGAGCAAAAAATATTCGCTACGCCCTGGCATCGATGTGAACTACATTGCGTTTTATCGCAGACCCGAATCCTAAACCTAAATCGTTACTCTTAAAAACAGGTTTTAATCACAGCTCTTACGAACAAACCTTAAACACAGACTCGAGATATCTGTTCAAGCACATGACTGAACAGTATGCGGAACCTTACATGACAGCAACAACGCTAGAAACCTCTATAGAATGCGTGTTATATGATCTGGACGGTAGCCTGATCGACACGGCAGTTGATTTTGTCACAGTGGTAAACAAATTGCTGTTGGAAAATGGCAGGCCCGCCATGAACCCCGAGCCTATCTATCACACCGTGTCAGATGGTGCCCGCGCACTGGTGAAACTGGCTTTTGACATCGAAGAAGATCACGCCGAATTTACCGACCTGAATCAACGACTACTCGAACTTTACTACCAGCAACTCGAAGCCACTGAAGCCACGCTCTATCCCGGTCTGGATCGGCTGCTGGAAAAGCTGGAGCAAAAACAAATCCCCTGGGGCATCGTTACCAACAAACCAGAACTGTACACAGTCTTGCTGCTGGACAAACTTAATCTACGTGCTCGCTGTGGCACCCTGGTTTGCCCGGATCACGTAGAACAACGCAAGCCTCACCCCGAGCCCATTCTATTGGCTTGCAAGCAGTTAGGTGTGAGTACAGAGCGCACAGTGTATATCGGTGATCACCAACGCGACATTCAAGCCGCAAAGAATGCCGATGTTATCGCCATAGCGGCAGCCTATGGCTATCTTCCGCTTGATGCCAGGGTAGAAGAATGGCCTGCGGATTTTATACTGCAAGCTGCCGACCAGACTGAAGCCTTACTCAATATTCTTAAATTTTCCTGACAGTAGCTACGCCTATGTTTGAATACACCGCGCCCGAAAATTTACTCGCAAACAAGACCATTTTGATCACCGGAGCCAGTGATGGCATCGGTAAAGTTTGCGCCAGCACTTTTGCCCAACACGGTGCCACCGTCATCTTATTGGGCCGCAGTCAGAAAAAGCTGGAATCGATATTCGACGAAATCGAAGCCTTAAATCCAGGCAGAGCCATAATTCACCCGCTGGATTTTAGTTCTGCGTCGACGGCAGACTATCAAACACTAACTCAGTCCATCTCAGAACAGTTCGAATGCCTCGACGGACTAATCCACAACGCCGCACTGCTGGGAGCAATGAGTCCAATTGAATTTTACCCAGATCAGGACTGGACCGATTTGATGCAAGTAAACATTAATGCAGCCTTCTTTCTGACCAAGGCGCTATTACCCAGCCTCAGTCGTTCTAACGACGCCAGATTATTATTCACAGCATCCAGTGTCGGTCGAATTGGCCGCGCCTATTGGGGGGCTTATGCAGTCTCCAAGTTTGCCGTCGAAGGATTGATGCAGACGCTCGCCGATGAGCTTGGCAAAACCAGTTCGATTCGAGTCAATAGTCTCAACCCTGGCGGCACCCGTACGAATATGCGCCGGAATGCTTACCCGGCAGAAAACCCAAACACACAGCCCACGGCAGCATCACTGATGCCGGTCTACCTCTACCTGATGAGCCCGCAAGCAATAACAATTCACGGACAGACGCTGGATGCCAGAGCATTCAATCCCGACGCTTGAGATTGCAGAGGATTCGCTACTGGAGTCGACGCTACGCCAGTCAGGTTTTAGGTTTCTACCAATTTAAGCAATTTCGCAATTTCAGTTTTGCCCAACTCCTGGTATGTGCCCCTGCGTACATTGCTTGGTATAAATATGGGGCCGAACCTGACGCGCTTGAGGCGACTCACCTTTACTCCCTGTGATTCCCACAGCTTGCGCACCTCACGGTTGCGCCCTTCTATCAAGACGACGTGATACCACTGGTTGATGCCCTCACCGGCAAAAAACTGAATGTCGGTGAAACGGCAGAGATTGCCGTCGATGATGACACCTTCATGCATTTGCTGAATCATTGTTGGTGTTACAGAACCCATTACCCGAACCGCATACTCGCGCTCGATCTGTGAACTCGGATGCATGAGTTTATTGGCGAGCTCGCCATCGGTGGTAAACAACAACAATCCACTGGTGTTCAAATCCAGCCGCCCGATACCCACCCAGCGACTGTGCTTCAAGGACGGCAAGCCATCGAAGACTGTCGCTCTGCCCTCGGGATCCTTACGTGTGCTCACCTCGTGATCGGGTTTGTTGTAGAGAATCACTCTACGCACTTCGCGGGTTTTGTTCTGAGGCGCCAGCCGCTTGCCATCGACCATGATTTTGTCATCGCCAGAGACCCGTTCGCCAATGACTGCAACTTTGCCATTTACTCTTACCCGGCCGGCGACGATCCAGGTCTCGATTTCGCGACGGGAGCCAAAGCCGGCACGGGCCAGCACTTTTTGTAACTTCTCGGTCATAGTAAGTAGTCTGAATTATTACTGTAGTTATTCGGGGTGTAGAACTGCGGCGTCAGGGTTCGATAGCACCGCCCTCATCGGTACTAAATTCCATCTCGGCAGCGTCTGCATCATCCTGACTAGTAGCAACTGGCGCTTCGATTTCCTCAGCGGAGGCTACAGCCAGGTCCTCTCCCGACTCATCAATCGCTAAATTATCAGCATTATCTTCAGAGTCTTTAGTTTCCGGTTCCAGCTTAAGGATTTCATCCAGAGGCTTTTTTGATAACTCAACGGCCAACTCTTCGGCTAGCAGGTCTTCTGCCTCATCCACAGAATTTTCGAAGGCATTTTCGTCTATTGCATCCTCTGGCAATTCGAGAACCCTTTGATTGAGCAAATCGTCATTTGAATTTGTCTCCCGATTACTCCGGTCAATCTCCTTGACCTCAGAAAGTGGTGGCAACTCCTGTAAACTTTTCATGTTGAAATAGTCGAGAAACTGTTTAGTGGTCGCGAACATCGCTGGCCGTCCGGGCACGTCTCTGTGACCGACAACTCGGACCCATTCCCGGTCCAATAGTGTCCGGATAATATTAGAGCTGACCGCAACTCCTCGAATTTCTTCAATGTCACCCCGAGTAATCGGTTGTCGGTAGGTTATCAATGCCAATGTTTCCAACAGCGCCCGGGTATAACGGGGAGGCCTTTCTTCCCAAAGTTTCGCCACCCACTCGCTGAGATCCTGCTTAACCTGAAAGCGATATCCAGACGCCACTTCTTTTAGTTCGAAACCACGGTCATTGCAGTCATCGGCGATACTCTGCATCACCAGATTCAATTCTTTACGGTCCGGCTTTTCGTCGGCACTAAATACCTGGATAATATTATCCAGTGTTAGCGGTCTACCAGCCGCCAGCAGCAAGCCTTCTACTATCATTTTTACCTTATTATCTACATCACTCATACTTTGCTCTTATCCTGCCCATGCTGATTTCCGTTGCTGTTGAGTCGGAGTCGCTAGGCTCTGGCCTTCACGTGAATCGGCCCGAAGGGCTCTGATTGCACTATTTCGATTAAGGATTCCTTCATCAATTCCATGACCGCGAGAAACGTGACTATAACTCCCTGTCGACCCTCCTCTCGCACCAACAAAGACACCAGAGGCACAAACTTACGTTCCGTAATGCGCAGCAATATTTCTGACATTTTTTCCCGTGTCGACAGTGTTTCCAGCTGGATATGATGATGCTCAAACATGTCGGCACGCTGCAATACTCGCGACAAGGAAATCAGGATCTCCTGCAGCTCAACACCTGGTTCGGCAGCGATCCGCTCCATCACCGGCAGGGCAGCGCCAGCACGATGAATGTCCCGGTCCATCCTCACCAGATCATCGATATCTTCCGCCGCCTGCTTGAAGCGTTCATACTCTTGTAGTCGCCGAATCAACTGCATACGGGGGTCTTCTTCCCCAACTTCCTCCTCTGACTGCCGGGGCAGCAGCAATCGCGATTTAATCTCCGCCAGCATGGCTGCCATGACCAAATACTCAGCAGCCAGATCAAACTGATCGGTTTCCATCAGATAAACATACGCCATGTACTGGTCAGTGATTTCCGCAACTTCAATATCGAGAATATCGATATTTTGACGCTTGATCAGATACAGCAATAAATCCAGCGGGCCTTCGAAGGCTTGCAGAAAAACCTCTAGGGCATCGGGTGGGATATAAAGGTCTTTGGGGACTTCGGTAATCGCTTCACCGTCAATATAAGCGAATGCGAGTTCGTGCTGCGCTTTAGAGTTCGTCTCTGCAGCGCCAGCTTCAACCCCCTGTTGCTTTTGGGTTTCTGTCTCTGCTTCAGTGCCGGGAGTCGTCAATCTGAGGGTCTGCTATGGAATCATAAGTGAGTGTAAATTTTACATGAATTCCTGTGCAAATGCTCATTTCCGCCAGGCCTTGCTACCAACTGTTTAACCCCATGGCCGAGCGCACCTCGTGCAAGGTCTCCTTGGCGCATTCCCTCGCGATTTCAGAGCCCTCGGCTATTATGGATCTCACAATATCCGGGTCTTTCTCATACTGCGCCGCCTCTTTCTGTATCGGCTCCAATTCGGCGACAACGGCCTCAATCACTGGTTTTTTACACTCCAGACAACCAATGCCCGCGCCTCGGCACCCCTCTACCACCCAGTCTCTGGTTTTTTCATTTGAATAGGTCAGGTGTAGTTGCCAAACCGGGCACTTGTCTGGATCGCCCGGGTCTGTCAGCCGTACTCTGGCCGGATCGGTTGGCATGGTGCTAATTTTCTTTTCGATATCGCCTAACGGTTCTCTAAGGGTTATGGTATTACCGTATGACTTTGACATTTTCTGCCCATCCAGGCCAGGCATCTTACAGGCTGGTGTCAACAGAGACTGCGGCTCTGACAATATCATCTTACCGCTGCCCTCCAGGTAACCAAACAATCGCTCGCGGTCGCCTATGGATATATTTTGCTGCTCTTTTAGCAATGCCTGACCTTTCTCCAACGCCTCATGATCACCTCGTTCCTGGTAGGCAGTACGCAAACTGGAGTAAAGCCGCGCCGTCTTCTTCCCCATTTTTCGAACCGCCGCCATGGCGTTCTCTTCGAATCCAGGTTCCCGACCGTATAGGTGATTGAAGCGCCTTGCGACTTCCCGCGTCAACTCCACGTGCGCCACCTGGTCTGCGCCAACGGGCACATAGCCAGCTCGATAAATAAGAATGTCGGCGGCTTGCAGCAAGGGGTATCCAAGAAAACCAAAAGTGTCTAAATCTTTCTCACACAGTTTTTCCTGCTGATCTTTATAGCTGGGAACTCTTTCAAGCCACCCCAGCGGAGTCAACATTGACAGCAGCAAATGTAATTCCGCATGCTCGGGCACTCTTGACTGCAAAAACAACGCCGCAGACCCTGGGTTGACCCCCACTGCCAGCCAATCGATAACCATATCCAGCACATTTTTTTCAAAAATTGTGGGATCTCCGTAATCGGTGGTCAATGCGTGCCAGTCAGCTACAAAAAAGAAACACTTGTACTCGTGCTGCAGCTTGATCCAGTTTTTTAAAACGCCATGTAAATGACCCAAATGAAGGCGACCGGTGGGCCGCATTCCTGATAATACTCGCTGTTGCGAATCAACCGTAGACACTGCTTCTCCTACTCTCTGTTTAAGTTTAAGTTTAAGTTTAAGTTTACTTTTACTGCCACGGAACAACAGGCAGCGACTGCTATAACTAGTACTCTAGCGAAAAGGCTCCGGATCGCCCTTGCCCACTCTCACTAAATGCGGAACACCCTCCACCAGATCAACCATTGTAGTCGGCTCCAAGCCACAGGCGCCCCCGTCCACTATCAAGTCTACAAGCTTTCCGATTTTGAGTCGCATCTCATACGGATCGAGCAGGGGTTGATCTTCATCTGCCATTATCAGGCTGGTACTCATAATTGGCTCGCCAAGAACCGCTAGAATAGACTGCGCAACCGCGCTCTGAGGAACCCGAATCCCAATAGTTTTCTTCTTGGGATGCATGAGTCGGCGTGGCACTTCCGGCGTCGCTTTGAGAATAAAGGTATAAGCCCCAGGCGTGTAAGCTTTCAATATTCTATAGGCACTATTATGAACTTTAGCATAGCTGGCAAGCGAGGAGAGATCGCTACAAACGAGGGTGAAATTGTGCTTATTATCAAGCTGTCGTATACGCCGGATGCGCTCGAGGGCGGATTTATCCCCAAGGTGGCAACCCAGAGCATAGGTGGAATCAGTCGGATAGACGATAACTCCCCCCTGCAGCAGTACTTCTACAACCTGCCTGATCGCTCTGGGCTCCGGGTTAACAGGATGAACTTGTATAAAATTACTCATACTAGGCAATGATTCCGGCAAATCTTGAGATTCATTTCGGCAGACAAAAAAGAAACAGATTCTAATACATAACAGCTTCCCGCAAAAGCAGACAGACTTCCTTAAATCAACTAAAATGCGCCATCAGCGACGAACCTCGCAAACTGACAGCCTCATAGCAGTGGCCTATACTTTAGATGTCGCCTCCGAATGAGCTAGCCTCTGACCGAGCCGCAGCGTGAGCCAAGAAGACCGGAAGACAGCAATGAAGCAACTTATAGACTACATCCCCCTACTCATATTCTTCACGGTGTTCGCCATCGACGAACGCACTGTGAGCATCGCCGGCTATGAGCACACAGTCGGCGGCATCTATAGTGCCGCCGAATTTTTGCTAAGCGCCTCAATTCTTACTTACGGCTCTCTATTTTTGGCCAATCGTCGATTGGACAAATTCCAATGGATAACGCTCGTCGCCGTGGTGCTGTTTTGCATTCCGACCATTATTTTCAGAAATACTGACTTCCTGAAATGGAAGGCCCCGATAGTCAACTGGATTTTCGCCATAGTTTTCTTTGGCTCGCGCTACTTTGGTGATAAACCGGCAATTGAGCACATGATGGGACATGCCGTGAACGCGCCGAAAGAAATATGGCAGCGCCTTAACAGTATTTGGATTGTCTACTTCATAATTTTGGGTGCGGTCAATCTGATAGTCGCCTTCACATTGAGCGAAAAAGCCTGGATTCAGTTCAAGGTCTTCGGCAACTTGATCCTGACTTTTGCTTTCGTTATCGGGCAAATGCCTCTACTGGCGAAATACATTGAAGTTCAAGAAGATAAAACCGAGGCCGAACCCACCGGCAAAGAATCGGTTTAAATACGCTATGTATTACGCAATCATTAGTGAAGATGTAGAAAATAGCCTGGAGAAAAGGAAGTCCGCCAGGCCCGCTCACCTGCAACGGCTGAACACGTTAGCAGATCAACACCGACTATTGCTCGCAGGCCCCCATCCCGTGATTGATAGCCCGAATCCCGGTGCTGCCGGATTCAGTGGCAGCTTGATCGTCGCAGAGTTTGACAGCCTCGAACAGGCGCAAGCCTGGGCTGATGCCGACCCCTATGTTGCTATTGGGGTCTACAGCAGTGTGACTGTAAAGCCATTCAAGCGAGTGCTGTAATCTCGATACTGATACACGTAAACCAAGTATTGGCCGTCAGTTAGCTACTTTTACCTGACTTGGTTCGAGGTCAGGAAACTGCTGATCCAGGATCTGATTCCATTCATCGAGTTGCGCCCTGCGCCTGTTGAATACACTGGAGGCATCGCCCTCGATGGTGATGCTATTAATAAGGTCTCCCGGCCTGATTTTATACACCACCGACAGACCGGCTATAACCTTACCAAATACTGAGTGGAGTCCATCGAGCCGGGGGGTGGCCAAATGCGTGATGAAAAACTGGCTGCCATCGCTGCCAGGGCCTGAATTGGCCATGGAAATAATACCGGGCTGATTGTGTTTCAGCACGATTTCCCCTCGGAACTTGTAACCCGGGTCGCCGCTGCCATCACCTTCAGGATCACCCCCCTGCACCATGAAATTTCTCTCTACACGATGGAAGCTCAACGTATTGTAAAACCCGCGCTGGGCCAGATTAACGAAATTGGCAACCGTCGTAGGCGCCGCTCGCGCATTGAGCTCGACTCGTATCTCGCCTTTAGAGGTGTCGATAACAGCAGTCAGACGCTGGGCCAGACTGGTACTCGCCGCCATGACGATCACCACCGCCACGGTCGATTTACAACAAAGCTTAAGCAGCTTGCTAATGCTCATATTCAGAGGTGCCCTAGCTACTCTCTCAGAGGTCTACAGCTGGCGAACGCCAGCCATTATAAATTGTAATCCAATATTACCGGTGCGTGATCAGAAAAATTATACTCTGATGCGATCACCGCGGCAGTCACCTTATCGGCAAGGCCTGGAGTAATAACATGGTAATCGAGTCGCCAGCCGACGTTGTTCGCCCTGGCCTGCCCGCGGTTCGACCACCAGGAGTACTGATCTGCTGCGGTGTTAAGCAATCGAAAACCATCTACGTAACCGACGTCATCGTATAAAGTATCAAGCCAGGCACGCTCTTCCGGTAGAAAGCCCGAATTTTTCTGATTAGGGCGCCAATTCTTGAGATCTATTTCCTTGTGACAAATATTCCAATCTGCACAGATGATATATTCCCGACGTTTCCTGCGCAGAGATTTCATATGCTGCATGAAATCCTCCATGAAGCTGAATTTTCGCGCCTGCCGTTCCTCGCTGCTGGAGCCCGAGGGGAGATACAGTGAGGCAATGCTCAAGCCCTCAAAATCTGCCTGAATGTAGCGGCCTTCGGTGTCAGCCAACTCGAAACCCAGGCCGGTAGTGACTTTATCCGGCTGCTTGCGGCTGAATATAGCCGTACCCGAATAACCTTTTTTAACCGCATCAAAGTAATGGCAGTGATACCCTTCGGGGTGAAAAACCGGATCTGTCAGTTGATCTAGCTGCGCCTTGGTTTCCTGCAGGCAGATCACATCTGCCTCTACGCCAGGCAACCAGTCGAAAAAACCCTTTCGAGCCGCTGCCCGGATTCCATTGCAGTTAAAGGTCATTATCCGCATAGTTTTGTATTGCTTACCTCTGCTCAATTGTTGTAACGCTGCACCTCTGGGGCGGCGCTAATTCTATCCGTTGACGATAGCCGAAACCAGCGCCTCTTAAATGCACGACGTTTATGGGATCCCGGCAGATATCCGCTGATAGCGCTCTCAATGTGTCACTTATTTTCACATATTTTGTGCGGATCCCTTGCTGCACCAGAACCTGGGAAACTCACATAAGCCCTATTTCATGGACATTGACGCTATCATTCAATTCAAAATATAGCAGATTTTACACTACATACCCTGAGTAACTATTTGTAATTACTGATTTTATATACTTTTCTAAATTTTTCTTTACTTGAGTCTATAAATTGCGCTTATTTACACATATATGTTACTTTTATGGGCATATTGTGTTACTATTCGCGCCATCAATCAAAGCAACACTGTGTTATTTGACAACATTAATCTGAATTCAATTGGAGATAGACATGAGCAAGGCCCTCAGTAAGGCGAGCCCCATCGTAGAAGCAACCCTGGTAAGTTTGGTAGTGGTATTGGCAGCATTGGCAGTCCCGGTCGCAATCTTGTACGCCGCGGCCTAAATCACAGCCAGCATAGTTCCCAGCAACCCTGCTGCTTGAACAAGGAAAGAGAGTTTACTGAAAGCGCAGTTTGTCGGTGAAATTACAGGGTTTATGGCTGCTGTCTAATTGTTCGGCGATGATACGATCCCAGGCAGTACGACAGGCACCCGGAGACCCTGGCACACAGAAGATAATGGTGCCGTTAGCCAGGCCAGCAAAAGCCCGGGACTGGATAGTAGAAGTACCTATTTCTTCATAGGAAAGTTGGCGAAACAACTCACCAAAACCCTCAATATCCACATCGAACAAGGGCTTGATAGCTTCGAAAGTATTGTCTCTAACAGTAAAGCCGGTACCGCCTGTAAGCAGAATGGCATGGGCCTCCGGGTCAAATATTAGGGTAGAAACCTCGGCGCGTAGCTGATAGATATCATCTTTAATAATCGTCTTCGAATGCAGCTTGTGGCCTGCTGCCTGTAGACTTTCCCGCAATACCAGGCCGGACTTGTCGGTTGCTTCGCTGCGGGTATCTGAAACCGTCACCACGGCAATATTTAGTGCAATCGATGAACTCACTGCTTTAACCACCTGTCATATTCATAAGCCGTACCGGCTGCGCATGATCCTTGTCGTAGAAGTAATGGCGTTCCGGCTTAATGTCCATTGAAGCAATAATGGCCTGCTTAAGGTCATCCTCGCCAAGTTGCTCATCCCTCAATATCGCTCGTAAATCGATGGAATGCTCATTACCCAGACACAGCAGCAATCTACCCTCGACGGTAACCCTGACCCTGTTACAGTCTTCGCAAAAATTGTGAGTCACCGGCGAAATGAAACCTATGCGAGTGTCTGTGCCCTGGATTTGAACATAGCGTGACGGGCCCGCTGTTTTGGTGGTGACATCCATGAGTTGATATTTCTCAGCCACCACAGCCCTTACCCAATCATTGCTACAGGTAGTGTCTTCACGACTGTGATCCGACGCGTCGCCAAGTGGCATCTCTTCAATAAAGGCAATGTCGATGCCACGCTCTACGGCATAGTCAGCAAGAGAGATCACTTCGTCGTCGTTGTAGCCACGCATAATCACCGCGTTCAACCTGATTCGATCGAAGCCACTGGCATTCGCAGAATCAATTCCACTTAATACTTTCTCTAGTTTTCCAACCCTGGAGATACGCTTGAACCGCTCCGCATCCAGACTATCGAGGCTGATATTAATTCTGTTGACGCCAGCCGCCTTCAGTTGCTCGGCATACTTGTCTAATTGCGCCCCATTGGTGGTGAGCAATAATTCATCGAGGCCAGGAAGTTCTCCGAGTTTTTCAATCAAAGACATCACATTGCTGCGCACCAGCGGCTCGCCGCCAGTCAGACGGAGCTTCTTCACACCGAGTTCGGTAAATATCCTGGCAACTTGATACAACTCTTCCAGCGAGAGTATCTGATCACGGGGCAGGAACTCCATATTCTCCGTCATGCAATAAACACAGCGAAAATCACAACGATCGGTCACCGACAGACGGATGTAGTCTACGTGGCGACCAAACTTGTCGATAAGCTTGTAGGGCTGTTGCCTGCTACTCATTCCTTTACTCATTTCATCGCATAAATCAGTGTTTCAACGGCGTCAACTATACCCTACTTACGCTAGCAGGACATTGATATTAAACCCTGGAGGGCTTGAGAAAAAAGCCCAACCTCAGGAATTGAAAGCGATCTGTAAGGCTAGCAAGATCAGAATCACTCCCACCGCTCTCTCAAACCAGTGACCGGCTCTTAATATGTATTCACGCACATCCGCTCTACCCATGAAACTGGACAGCAGAGCGAACCATGCAAAGGTGGCGAAGGCGAGATAGAGGCCATAGATAACTTGAATGGAGACCGGCGTCAGCGGGCTGACAACTACCGTAAAAAGTGCGAGAAAAAACAAGGTGGCTTTCGGGTTAAGGCCGTTAGTCAGGAAGCCAAGCATAAACGCCTTCGCTGGCTTAACTGCAGGTGCCACAATTGCAACAGAATCGTAGCTACCTGTAGCAAGTGAACTCCTGATCGAATTGACGCCAAGATAGAATAAATACGCAGCCGCAACAAATTTCACAGCATTGAATATTGCGGGGGACTGCGACAACAAAACAGCGACGCCCAACACGCAGTAACTCACGTGCAACAAGATCCCGGCACCGACTCCAAAACTTGTCCACAATCCAGCGCTGGTGCCACCTGTCACACATTGGCGAGTAACCACTGCGAAATCAGGACCGGGAGATGCAACAGCGAATAAATGTGCAATAGCTATAGTTAGGAATTCGGCCCAGTACATACTGATTTCCGAGTTTAGTATTATCTAGGGAGCCTCTGATTAATGAATCAAAGGTTCCCTTGTAATCAAGGCATGGATTAGACTAGAGCACTCGTTCGGCGAGAACGAGATCGATGACCGCACGCTGACCATTGTGGGCAAAGTTATCGGATACAACACGGTAGTCGCCGACCGCTGGCGTCGCCGTACCAGAAAAGGAAACCAGTGCAGAGACATAGACCGTATCCGCAGACGCCAGATTGAAAGGTCCTACCGCCGACGCATTATCGAGCCTGATCGTTGTCGGTAAATCACCAACTCTAAGATCTATCGCTGCCAGTGGTGGCATGCCCTCCCGCTCTGCGTTTCTTATGGCAACAAACACTCGCAGGTTTGGATCAAGCTCGACACCATCGGTCAACACAAGATTGACTTCAACCACGGGCCCAGCAGCAAGCTCCTGCCCACTCTCTGCCATTAAATTTTGTGCCGCCGTGATGTTTTGTCGCAGCAGTTGCGCTTGCTCTGAATTTGGGTTCGCCTGAATCAATAAACGCCAGTAGCTGATTGCGGCAGGAAAATCCTGCCTCTGCTCGGCATCTGCTGCCAACAATTGCAAAATTAATATCTCTCTCGGATTTAATGCGCGCGCCTCCTCCACTACAGCAAGAATCTCTGGCGTAAATTCCAGGTCAGCATTGATGTACATTGCCAGCGCGACCCTGCCCAGTACCAGCGCCTTTTCCTGTCCCTCCTCCAATCTCCTGGCGGCCTGGCGATATGCGATCTCAGCTTGGGTAAACATATTGAGATTGGCAAAGTTCTCAGCAAGAAAATACCAGGCCCAATGTCGATCAGCATTTTCCTGCACAACTTCACCAAGACTGACAATCAGGCTCTGCGTCTCTTCGATGCTACCACTATTATTTACCGTGCGTCGAAACAGCTCCATCAATTCGACGTCTTCGATATGCCCCCACTGGTCATACAGGCTGTAGGCAACAACGGGCATTAACAACACCAGAATCAATGGAATTGCATTGCGAGCAATGCCACGTTTTGCTTGCTGAGTTTTTACCGACTTGGCTTTTGAACTTTTTGTTTTCGCCTCGGTCAGTCCTATCGCCACATCAACATCCGCCAATAAGCCCTGCTGTAATTCCAGCAACAAGGCATCGAACTGTACCTGCTCTAGATTACCGGCAGCTAAATCAGCTTCAAGTTCATCATTACGCTCATTGAATAAGGCAATATTGGCGGCTTCACGCAATTTCTCAGATTCTAATGAGGAAGAGTGGCTTCTAGACCACAACGGCAATACAACAAAAAGCGCGGCGAGAATAAAGAGACCAAAGGTTAACAACCAGAACATTTAGATTCCAAACATTGAATAAATTTCAAACTTTGTTGTCGAGCAGCTCTTTTAATCGAGCCTGTTGCTCACCGTCAAGTTCAGTATTTTCTTCGCTCAATTTTTTCGCTCGGCGTGATATACCAAAAGCCACGAAGCCACCAACAAACAGAAATACCGGCGGTCCAAACCAAAGCAAAACAGTTTCTGCCCGCAATCTTGGTCGATAGAAGATGAAGTCTCCATAGCGTTCAAACATGAACTGCTCGATCTCGGCATCACTCAAGCCATCCTGGATCATGCGATGAATTTCTCGCCGCAAGTCCTCTGCGACTCCGCCGCTAGATCCCGTCAGGTTCGTGTTCTGACACATCGGGCAGCGAAATTCATTGGACAATTTACGAAATCGCTGTTGTTGCTCCTCTGAATCAAATTCAAAAGTATCGACTTGCGCAACCGCACCAGGTATCCCACTCAGAGATAGCAACAGAATAAAACCGGCAAGAAGAGCCTTGAACCCAACAGCGAGGCTTAATGAGTAGATTCTATTATTCATCGCTGCTGCGTTGCCCTCTCAACTCAGCAATGGCGGGTACAAATTCCTCTTCCCATACGCGCTCATCGAGAACGCTCACATGCCTGAAGCGAATCACACCATTCTCATCCACCAAATAGGTTTCCGGGGCACCGTATACACCAAGGTCTATACCAAAGCGTCCATCTTCGTCGAGAATGCTGAAGGCGAATGGATTTCCGTTGTCTGCGAGCCAGTCCAGCGCCAGCGCCTGACGATCTCGATAATTGACCCCCACAACAGGAATTTCACCTTCTTCAGACAAGCGCATAAGTGTAGGGTGTTCTATCAAGCAAGGAAGACAGTAACTTCCCCATACATTAAGGAGAAATATTTGATCAGGCAAATCGTCATTTTCTACTTCGGTTCCAGCGACTGTACTCAGCTGAAACCCTGGCATCGGTTTATCGATCAGCATAGATGGCAGCTCTTTTGGATCCAGGTACAAGCCACGCCAGAGCTGTAGCGCGAGAGCAAAGAATGAAATTACAGGAATGTAAAATTTAAGCTTGTTCATTTTTCTAAGCCCTAGCCTGCCGTTTGCAAGCCACTGGATAATTCATTGTCGACTTTCTCCAACTGGCGCCTTCGCAAGCGACGATAGCGCTTATCACCCGCCGCGATGATGCCGCCGAAGGCCATGAAGAGTGCCCCTAACCAGATCCAACGAATAAACGGTTTGACGTAGATCGTCATAGACCAGGCGCCACTCTCTTTTTGCTCGCCGAGAGTAACAAAGAGATCACGCAAAAAACCTGCATCGATTGCCATTTCGGTAGATGGAGTCCCGCTGGCGAGATATATTCTGCGCTGCGGGTAGAGGTTCTCTAAGAATTGACCATTCTTTTTCACTTCGATGTCCGCTTCGTTGCCCACATAATTGGGCCCGTTAACTGCCGAACTGCCATTGAATTGAAAATTGTAGTTGCCTAAATCGATATTCTGACCAGCTTCAAGCAGCACACTCTTCTCATAACTAAAAGCACTGGTTAAACCAATACCGATCAGCATCACTGCAGCACCTATGTGGGCAGCCTGCATTCCATAGTAGCTCAGGGATAAGGCTTTCAAGCCTTTTATCCGGGATGATTTATTTGCGGTTTTGTTCGCTAAATCTTTTAACATGCTCAGGCTGATCCACGCCGCCAGCGTCACCGAAACTGTCGCCGCAAAAGAAAATTCCAACAAGACCGCAAGGGGAATAAGCACACCCAATGCCACACTGGACAAAAGCACCTTGCCCAGTTGCAGTGTCAAATAGGAAATCGATGTTTTTTTCCAGCGGCACAGAGGTCCAATACCTAACAGCAATACCAACAGAATCATCAAGGGTACGAAGATGGCGTTAAAATACGGCGGGCCGATAGAAATGAGATCGTCTGTTATCGCCTGGTAGACCATTGGAAACAGCGTGCCAAGAAACACCGAGGCTGCTGCAACCACCAGCAACACATTGTTGCCCAACAGGAGCACTTCTCTGGAGACGAGATCGAAGCCAGCCTCACTTTTCATTAACGGCGCCCGTAATGCGAACAGCAGCAAAGAACCGCCGACTGCTACGCCCAATATGGCAAGAATAAAGAAGCCGCGCGTGGGGTCGCTGGCAAAGGCATGAACCGAAGTTAGCAGACCCGAGCGGGTAATGAACGTGCCCAGCAAGCTGCCCGAAAAAGCGAGTATGGCCAGCAGCACAGTCCAACTCTTGAACACACCCCGTTTCTCTGTGGCAGCCAATGAATGAATTAATGCGGTACCGAACAGCCAGGTGATCAGCGGTGGATTTTCAACCGGATCCCAGGCCCACCAACCACCCCAACCCAGTTCGTAATAGGCCCACCAACTGCCCAAGGCTATACCAATTGTTAACACCGCCCATGCCACATTCGCCCAGGGCCGCGACCATCGCGCCCACGCCGCATCGAGACGCCCACTTAATAGCGCCGCTATCGCAAAAGCAAACACCACTGAGAAACCGACATACCCCATATAAAGAGTGGGAGGATGGATAATGAAACCAAAATCCTGCAACGCCGGATTTAAATCCGTGCCGTCGACGGGCGGCAACGGCACTATACGATCGAAGGGGTTAGAGGTCGCAAGCATGAACAAGATATAAGCCGCACATAACACCCCCAGCACGCCGAGCACCCGCACAACAAAATCGATTGGCATACTTTTACTGTAGATGCTCACAGCCAGCATCCAGCAAGACAGCATAAACGTCCACAGCAGAAACGAGCCTTCATGCCCGCCCCACACTGCGGTTAGCTTATAGCGAGTCGGCAATAGGGAATTGGAGTGCTGAGTAACAAACTGTACGGAAAAGTCATCGGTAGCGAAAGCATAGGCTAGTATCGAGATGCTGATGCCCAAGAACACAAAGACACCGGCTGTCAGTGGGCGTGCAAGATCCATCCACAGCAGATTATTTCGACTCGCGCCGACAAGCGGCAAGGTGCCGAGCAGTACACTCAGGCAAAACGCCAGAATCAGGGAAAATTGGCCCAGCTCAGGAATCATCTAATTTTCAGCCAGCGTGGAATAATTTTCAGTGCTTGCACCGGCAGCATCCAGTGCGGCCTTGACTTCAACCGACATGTAGTTTTCATCGTGTTTTGCCAACACGCGTGAAGCCTGGAATAAGCCAGCAGAATCCAGGGATCCTTCTACCACGACACCCTGCCCCTCTCGAAACAGGTCTGGCAAAATTCCTTCGTAATTAATCACCACGTCGTTTACATAATCGGTTGCGGCAAACCGTACTTTTAAACTGTCCTCGGCACTGTCAATAGAGCCTTCTTTAACCATACCGCCAATACGAATACGCTGGCCTACCTGCACCTCACCCGCGGCAACCTGAGTCGGCGTAAAAAACAAATCGATATTTTGACTGAGTGCGTACAGGGTCAGGCCCACGGCAACACTCAGACCAGTTGCGATAAAGAGGATTATACCAAAACGTTTACGTCTGTGAGGTTTCACTTGTATCTCCAATTGGATCAGACAAATTGCCAGGCTCGTCTGAATTATTCTCACTTTTAGAAGCCCCCTCATTAATAATCAAGCGTCGTTTAAGTTCGCGAATAATTTGTTTTTTCCTTATCCGCGGAAAATATAAATTAACGGAAAAGAACAGAACGAAGAGGGCATACACGGCCCAGACGTTGAAGGCATAACCCCCCATCTGGAAGAATTCACTAATACTGGAAAATTGCAGGGCTTCTAACATTGTGCTCTCTAGGTTTCAGAATCTGGATCAGGTACTGCCCAACAATTCCTGCACCCAATTTGAACGGCGTTCTCGCTGCAATATTTCATTGCGCGTGGACAGAATCAGACTGACGACAAAAAACAAATACACTGCCACGATCATTATGACCAACGGCACCCAGATTTCAGGGCCGTTCGCTGATTCCCCAGCCAAGCCAATAGAACTGGAAGGCTGGTGCAAGGTATTCCACCAATCCACCGAGTACTTGATAACAAACACATTGATGCAGCCTACGATGGAGAGAACTGCGCAGGCCTTGGCTGCAGCGTCAGTGTCTTCCAGAGCTGATCGTAGTGAGATCACGCCAACCAGCAGAAAAAATTGTAGCAGCATCGAAGTAAGGCGACCGTCCCATATCCACCATGTACCCCAGATATCACTGCCCCAAATAGAACCGGAAATTAACGCCAGCGCGGTAAACCATGCTCCCAGCGGTGCAGCTGTTTTCGCCACCATATCTGCCAGCTTCATGCGCCAGACCAGCGTGATAGTTCCCGCTACTGCCATCAATGGGAAGAATGCCAGAGAAATACTGGCGAAAGGCACGTGGATGTACATGATGCGAATAGTATTTCCCTGTTGATAATCCGCTGGCACAAATAACAACGCCCAGGGAATCCCTGTGAGCAACAGCAAGCACATCGCCGCCACCAGCCACGGCAGCCATTTGCCGGACAACTCATAGAACCACTTCGGGGAGCCTAATCTGAAAAACCACTGCCACACTGTTCTGTCCCCACCGCGTTACTGATTTGATTTAGTTATCAGGCCCACAAATATACCACGCCCCTATAGGGCAACCATGTTACGTATTGTAACCCATTGTAATTACGCGCTTATAGTTAAATCGAACGAAATAGGTCCAGAGAAGCTCTAGTTTATGCTGATCCGCAGAGCGGCGGCCGAGGCCAGTGGCGCCAGGCTTATTGAGGCCAGTAGCATGGCAGCTAATACTGCCAGGTAAGCCAGTAGAGGGGCTCCATTTAGAGTCTGTTGTACAGCCATAGTACCAGCAATCAGCACTGGAACACTCATTGGTAGCGTAATCACGGCGAGAATAAGTCCCCTGCTGCCCAATCCCACAGTCAATGCTACGCCGATGGAACCAAGTAAGCTCAGCACCGGTGTGCCCAGTAACAGGCTTAGAAAAAGGGCTAAATAGGCGTCGGCAGGAAGATTAAGCATGTAGGCAATAAGCGGTGATGCCAGCACCACTGGCAAGCCACTCACGAGCCAGTGGGCAATGTTCTTCGCCAACACCATAAAATAAAGCGGATGTGGGCTTAGCAAAAGCTGCTCCAGGGACCCGTCTTCAAAGTCGGCACGATACAGATTATCCATCGACAACATCGCCGCCAATAACGTAGAGATCCACAAGACCCCGGCAGCAATTGTAGCAAGCCGCTCTGGGTCCGGGCTGATACCGATCGGGAACAGGGTGGCAACAATAAGAAAGAACATGAAGGGGTTTACAATGTCATTCTTGCGCTTATAGGCAATCAGTAAATCGCGCTTGAGGGTGGCTCGAAATGCACTGGCGGTTGTGGTTCTGTTTGTAGTCATTACAGGGCTCTACCCGAGGCTCAAAATTTCGAGCTCAGCCACGGTGAGTTTGTGGTGGGTAGTCACCAGCACTGAACCACCGGCGTCAGCATGTTGCCGCAGCAAGTTCTCGAGTTGCGCAACACCGCTACTATCGAGGGTGGTAAAGGGTTCATCCAGAATCCAAAGCTTGGCGGGGTTAATCAACAGCCGGGCCAGAGACACGCGTTGTTGCTGCCCGGCAGACAGGGTAAAGCATTGGGATTCTTCGAAGCCACGCAATCCAAGTGCGACCAGCGCCTCCAGTATCTCTGCATCGCTCACTGCTTGCTGCAGACCACAACCCCAGCGCAGGTTTTCCAAGGGTGTCAGCACCTTGTTGACACCAACCCTGTGGCCAATATACAGCAGGGAACTGAAGAAATTTTCTACCTGTTCTTCGATGGCTTCGCCGTACCAGCGAATATCCCCCTCATAGCCATCGTTTAGACCACAGAGGATTCGTAGCAGTGTGGTCTTGCCACTGCCGTTACTCCCCTGCACTTGCAAAACCTTGCCCTCTGTCAATTCGAAGTTTAAATATCGAAACAGAATACGGTCATCACGCTCGCAAAATAGATCGGTAGCCGTCAGCATAGTCGCTTTATTGGAAGCCGCATCGGAATTACCATTGGGGATTGCTGACATGAAGACTCGAGACTAGCTGCTCTTGAGAAAAGTTGGTGCAAGATGTTCAATTGTACCGCAAATCCAGGGAACGTCTGAACAATGATTCTATATCGCTGGCCTGCAGAGCGGCCGCATATCAAGGCGGCTTCCTGTAGTAATGTTGATCAGCTTACAAGGGGATCCAACGCAGGGATGCGGCTGCTCTGAAGGTCCCTGTGGGCGAGGCCTGGAGCGTTAACTCCAGCACTAAAGCGAACCCATCTCACCTCCACTGCGTGAGTTGGCTGCGCAGTCGCAGGGCGGCCTGACTGTGAATCTGGCTGACACGGGACTCGCTGACTCCAATTACTTCTCCAATCTCTTTCAGATTGAGCTCTTCATCGTAGTACAACGCCAGCACCAGCCTCTCCCGGTCTGGCAGGCCATTGATAGCCCGCGCCAGGTGTGCCTTAAACGTGTCTCTTTGTAGACCGTCCCAGGGTCCCGGCAGCTCTCCAGCTGCCGACTCGATGGCGGAATCATCTCCCTCCATAATGTCATCGAAACTAAATAGCCGACTACCCGAGGCGTCCTGCAGAATTGCATAATAGGCATTAAGATCGATATCCAGCTCTGTCGCTATCTGATTGTCCTTGGCGTCCTCGCCAGTGCGTGCCTCGATAGCCTTGATTGCTTCTGCCACCTTACGGGATTTGCGGTGCACCGAACGTGGCGCCCAATCCCCTTTGCGTACTTCATCCAGCATCGAACCACGAATACGAATGCCGGCATAGGTTTCAAAGCTGGCTCCCTTGGATATATCGTATTTTTTGGCCGCCTCCAACAGACCGATCATGCCGGACTGAATCAGGTCGTCGATTTGTACGCTAGCCGGCATCCGCAGCAGCAGATGGTGAGCAATGCGTTTAACCAGGGGTGCATAGCGGTCCACGACCTCCGTTAGATTGGGTCCACTACCGTCTAACTCCATTGGCAGTGGTTTATGAGTAGAAACTTTTATTGCCGAAGCCATTTTTAGTCATCCCGTTTTTAGTTTTATTGCCGCACCTTGCAAAACTCAAGCACTCCACCGGCTAGTCTTCTCGCAGGAAAACCACTGGTGACACCTTGTACTAGCTGCTTGAACGTAATGGAGGGCCTAGTGCGACAGCTTCAAATTAGCTGCCAGATTTTTAATTCGAGGGAAACATTTATTGCGGGCACAAAAACACTTGACGTCAGGCTAGCTGACACATACTGATCACCGCCGCTCAATTGGCTGCGGAAAAACCCCTTAGCCTTCCCCATGTCTGTTATGTAGTGCTTTTTAACTGCCACGCTATAGCATGCTCCTGCTTTTTATTGGTACCGCTGAAATTCCATTTATCTTTTCGATCTTGCTAAACTTAATTCCCGTGTTAACGACTTATTCCTAAGTCAAACACTATTGATTTTTATCTGATTGAAATTAAGCCTGTCCCCCAGTACTACACCTTCCTCATCACCTGCTTTCGCATTACCATCCTGCAATGCCAAAGCAGACGAATTGCTACAACCTACCAAGCAATAATTGTTCCAATTCAAGGATTAAGCTCAACTAAGTCTAACGGCCCCCATGGATAGGGCGCTGTAGATGAAAGAGAGTCCAGTTGGCAATATTTGACACAGTCCTGGCAGCGCCAAGAACCCGAAGATTTTTCGATCAAATGCCAAGAACTTGGTTTTTTCTATCTATTGCCAAAAACTCGGCAACAGTGGTCGCGCGGATCGACAGGAAACTCTGTGAATATCAGACGCAGGAAGCAAACCGATACCGCCAGTTTGAGTTTAAAAATGCGCCTGGAACACAGGCATGAAGAGCATCAGGCTTTGGGGGCGGTGACGCCAGTTTGGCCCATGTACTTCCCACCGCGCTGCTTATAAGTCATCTCACACTGCTCATCGGATTGATAGAACAACATCTGGGCAACGCCTTCATGGGCATATATTTTCGCTGGTAGCGGTGTGGTATTGGAGAACTCGAGGGTCACATGCCCCTCCCATTCTGGCTCCAGCGGAGTGACATTAACGATAATACCGCAACGGGCATACGTCGACTTACCCAGGCAAATAGTCAAGACATCTTTGGGGATACGAAAATATTCAATGGTCCTGGCCAGCGCGAATGAATTCGGAGGAATAATGCAGCAGGGCTCATTGATCGATATGAAGCTGCTTTCATCGAAGTTCTTGGGATCCACCACACTGGTTGTGTGTACGTTGGTAAAAATTTTAAACTCGCTGGCACAGCGAACATCATAGCCGTAACTTGAAGTACCAAATGAAATCACTTTGGCACCGTCTACGTAACGCACCTGCTCAGGCTCGAAAGGCTCAATCATTCCCTGATTCCTTGCCATTTCCCTGATCCAGCGGTCCGACTTAATGCTCATTCTTCAACCCTGATTTTTTGCTACTATAAACGAGACGCGCACGATAAACCATTCACCCACTTTCGCATCAACTTATTTTCCAGCTGTCAGTTTCAAGTGCATGTGGCTGCGACACGAGCAAAATAGAGCTGAATTCAATTCTGACTTGAAGTATGATTCGCCGCCCTTACGCGGTAAGACT
Source organism: Gammaproteobacteria bacterium (assembly GCA_963694865.1). Lineage (GTDB taxonomy): Bacteria > Pseudomonadota > Gammaproteobacteria > Pseudomonadales > Pseudohongiellaceae > UBA9145. The sequence continues at coordinate 51,164 of CAVOFA010000005.1, forward strand.
ATCGGCTGCGAAGGCAGTACTGAGATTGGGCAGGGCGATATCCCTGCGCACCAACAACGGGTTAAGAGCTATAATTGACTTCGATCGAACACCTTCTTGACCAGGTCGTATGAAGTAGCCTTGTTTTACAGCATCCACCTTCGGAGGAAGACCAGGTGAGAAAGTGGCAGTGTTTGGTTTGCAGTTTTGTCTATGAAGAAGAAGTGGGACTACCCGATGGTGGCATAATGCCCGGCACTAGCTGGGACGAGATCCCCGATGACTGGATGTGCCCCGATTGCGGCGTCGGCAAAGAAGACTTCGAAATGGTCGAAATATAAAACAACCCCCGTAGTGACGAAAACCTACAGGTTCGCCGGTCAACCAAGGACTGCAGTGTGAAACCAAGAAAAATTCTAGTAACCAGCGCCCTGGCCTACGCCAATGGCAGCATCCACCTGGGGCACTTGATGGAGGCAATTCAGACCGACATCTGGGTGCGCTTGCAAAAACTTCGTGGCCACGATTGTGTCTACGTTTGTGCGGACGATGCCCATGGCACCGCCATTATGTTGAGTGCCGAACAACAGGGCATCACTTCAGAACAATTGATTGACGCCATGAGTGCAGAGCATCAGCGTGATTTTG